>CADDZM010000154.1 GCA_902812345.1 Chloroflexota bacterium
CGCCGCGGCGATGGCGAGCGCGAGCAGGATCGCCGGGAGCGCGAACAGCACGTCGGTGATCCGCATCACCGTCGCGCCCACCCAGCGCCCGAAGAACGCGGCGGCGACGCTGGTCTGGGCGGCGGTAGGCGCAGCGGCGGCAGTCGTGGCGGCGCTGGTCGCAGCGGCGGCAGCGGCAGGGCTAGCCGTAGCGGCAAACGCGCTCTGGGTGGCAGCAGGGCTGGGGCCGCCTTTTTGAAGCTGCCGGACGTAGAGGGTGGCTTTCCACAAATTGTCGGCGCTCAGACTGCTCTTGAAGGAAGGCATTCCAACAAAAGAGAGGCCGTTTTCCAGAATCCAGTAAATCTGCCCGTCAGTCTTCTTGACGGTGGCGTTTTCCAGCAGGTTAGCCGCTTGCGGGAACATATTCTGTCCAATCTGGGCATCCCCGGCCCCGGAAACGCCGTGGCAGAAGGCGCAGTTGGAATTATATATGGTCTTGCCGCTGGCAATATTTTCAGCCGTGGCCGGAACCGGGTTAGCCTTATCTTTGTAGCTGCCGTCAATAGCAGCGGCTATCCTCGACTGGCCGATCCCTTCTTCACCGGGAAAAGCGGAACGATGTTTTAAAAGCTCCGGGGAAAGTAAAAAGGCCAGCAGCCCGCCCACGATAAGTAAGGCGAAAGCGCCGCTTATAAAACCTCGCCAGAAACCTTCAGGCAGGCGCTGCCAGAACCGGGCCGGTTCGGTTTGGGCTGGCCGGGGCGCTGTCCCTTGTCTATCCATTAAAGGCTCCTTCTAAAATTGCTTCTACATAACACAAAACAAGCCCTGGCTTATCAGGTCTCTTTATTTATACGGTATCACAGCCCTTCTGGACAAGCAATATTCAAAATTGCCCAATTATTCGGTGATACCATCTATCCTGCTCCGGCTTTAATATTAAAACTTTTAAAATAGGCTAAATATTTAGTCTAACCGAAAGTAATATAACAGGGTTCTAAAGTTGGCTACTTCGTAAGCTAATTGTAAGGTTTAATTCGCTATAATCAAGCTGTGGGTATTTAGGTTGGCTGGGGTTGAAATAGGTCTGGGCTGACCTTTAACCCGGGGCTTGCTGCCAAAATGATTTTCACCTTGTGAATATAGCGCCGATACGACACCAGTTGATATTTTAATAACTCGGACTTCGGAACTTTCCCGCGCCTGGCCGGGAAAAGCTAGCAATGGATTATAAAATGGGTTCTCCTATCACTTTCAGGATTTTACTATGCCATTTTTAACTCGACAACGGCTGTCTGGCCTGGCACCCGCTACAAATATAAACGCCATCCAATTAGAAAATGTCCGGTGTGGATTCAATGGTTCGGAAGAAACCGGCCTTAACCTGGAGCAATTGCAGCTTTATCCTGACATTGCGCGCAAAGTCCTGACTTTTAGCCTTGAAACCGTGGGTAGCCTGGTGGGAGAGGAAATCTACTGGCTGCAAATCGAAACCCTCTGGAACAACCAGCTTGTCTGGCGGGGTGAGGTCGGCGTTTTCTATGATGGAACAACCTCCAATATCCCCTTTACGGGGAATATTCCGCTCAGTGAGGCGCAACTCTGGTCGCTCCAGGAGCCTAACCTGTACGACCTGCGGCTGACGCTTTTCCAGGGCGCCCGCTACCTGAGCCGGGTTGAAACCTTTTTTGGCCTGCGCCGGGTTACGCTAGAGAATGAGGCCGTCTACCTGGTGAACAATTACGGCTGGGAACCGGCGGTCGAGGCTCCTCGCAAACTTGATGTAGCCTAGCCCGGCCCTTTCGAAATTAAAAGCTCCTGTCTTTACCCGGCAGGAGCTTTTTTGATGCTTGCTTTAGTAAGGAATTGAAATGTGCTGCGGGCTGGGCCGCTGTCCGCCGAGGTAAGCCTTGCGGTTCTCGGTAACGTAAAACGGGAAATCCTCCGGCCAGTAACGGCGCGGGTCCTGGTGAAGCAGTTCGGCGAAAGCGCCGTAAAGCTGGGGGTTCTGGGCCGCGAAGTAGTTGGGATTGCGGAAGAACATTTCCAGAAATCCCGCGATAAATTCGCCGTCACTCTGGAAGACATAGGGGTGTCCTACCGGCACCGGGTCGTTAGGTTTGGCCTGTCCGTGCTGGTAAGCTATGTAACGCTGCTGTTCGAGCCGTTTTCCGGCGATAAACAACTGGCGCGCCTGGGGCGTAAAGACCGGGCCGTCCCGGCTCGCCATCCCCGGCAGAATCCCTTCGCACCGGCCCATTCCGCCGGTCTCGGCCTCGAAGTGGTCGAGCATATGGCCGAGTTCGTGCAGGAAAGGGGCGACGCCCGGCGTCTGGCCGGAATAACCTTCAAACAGGCGGGACATTTCTAGCTGGATAGCTTCAAGGCCGAAGTTGTAGTCGCCCCCGGCCAGGCCGCCGTCCTGGTCGAAAGCCGCCCGGTTGGTGTAAATCAAAAAGTGGCGGGGTTGCGACAAAAGGCGTTCGATGATATCCCGCCGGTAGAAAAAGACCTCGGCTAGATGTCCGCCCACCATAGCCCGGACCGCCGGGGGCGTTTGCTCGGTCACATCCTGGCGGTGTTCGGCGATAACGCGCATATCAAAGCCGGGATGCGACCCGATATAGTGAATGGCATTATAGAAGTCCTGGCGGGCAGCCTCGTCGTGCTTAAGGCTGTTGACAATCGGGAAGTAAAAGTCGAGCGCCCGGAAATCGCCGGTCACGTCAAAGACCAGGGCGGCCAGTTGGGGGGCGCAACTGCCCTTTGTAAGCGCCTGGTAACGCTGCCCGGCCTCCATTATAGCCTGGACCGGCACCGGCCCGACCTCACCGCAGTCCAAATTCCCCTGGGGCTGTAACAATTGCCCGCCTACTTGCAGCGCCTGCCCCACCAAATCCGGGCGGCTGTTGCGAATATCGTCATAGTTTAGCTGGGTCATACGCGTCTCCTGCTTTCAGGGTAGGAATAAGTTTGCGGTCGAACTGGTCCAATCTCTCCGGCCCTAGCCGCACTAACTCCCGGCGGGCCGTCTCCACCGTTTCAACCAGGGCGGTAACGTCCAGGCCGAACCGGCTCGGCTCAAACGGGCGCAAATACCCAGCGCCGCTCTCAAGAAGCGAAAGCGCGCCCCGGTAGTTAGGCCGGGTAATTATCTTATAATAACCCACGCCCACCTGCAAAATGCCCTGGTAGAAGCGTCTAAGGCCGCTCCGCTCGGCGTTCCAGAGGTCTTCGAGGGTTTCGTGGCACTCAAAGAAACGCCGCTGGTTAAATTCTTCGAGGGCTTTAAAAAACTCCGGCGGTGGCGCGGCAGGTTCCGGCACTAGCTGGTCCTTAGACGGCGCGGTGAGTCGTTGTCCTCCGGGCGGTTGTCGGCGGACTTCTTCACCAGCCCGAATTGCGCCAGCAGGTTCCGGATAGCCTGCGATATCTGGGCGGGCGCCTGGCGGCCGTTGGCGTAGTAGACCTGGGCAGCCCGGCCTACCAGGATGGTCGCGGCGTAAGCGACCACCGCTTTGGGCAGCATATTCAAAAGGGGCGGAACTTTTTTGGCGGCCCGGCTCGAAAGGGCTTTCCAGGCGAACGCGGCGGCAATAATCGGGGCAATTTCCAGGTAAACTTCCACCCGGCTGTCCCTTTTCTGACCGTAAACCCCGGCTAACCGGTGGCTGAGTTCGAATTGATTCCTGGTCAGCACCACAAAGTCGGCCCCGCTATCAAAGAAGGCGCTAATAAAAGGCAGCCCGGCAGTCAGGTTTGTCAAAAGGACCAGTTCGGCATTGGAGCGGGCGGTTTTAGAAATAAGGAAACCGGCGACGGTATTGCGGAAGATAGGGGCGCGCCGGGCCAGGGCCAGCGCCCGGTCTTCCAACCGGCCCACAATCTCCGGGAGCAAATTAGCCTGGAGTTGGGCCAGTTCGAGGCCGTTCAGGTAGACCACGCTAATTTTTGCGCCGCTCTGGGCAACCAGCCGGGAAAGTTCGGTCTGCCAGTCGTCGGTAGCGGTAGCGCCGGAGGTGTTAAAGGCCGCGCCATCGGCGGAAGGTTGGCGGCCCGACGGCCCGCTTACCTCGCGCCCGCCGACCAGGCGCAGCGGGTTAATCTTGCGCAAGCCCCGGCTTTCGCCAGGATTCTTAAAACCTTCCTCGCTCATGCGGTCCAGGGCTACCACAATAACGCTTACTTTTTCAGAAGCGGCCAGTTCGCTCAGCCAGGCTCGTTTCTCCGAAGGAATCTGTTCACCCTGGTAAAGGACATAGAGCAGCACCCCCCCATCATCCTCGTCCTCGGACCCCATTTCAGGCCGTTCGTGGGTTTCAAGCAGGCGGAACGGTGAAGGCGTCCAGAGGCTTTCCAGCCGCGTCGAGAGGGCGCGGTGCAGTTTGTCGCGGACCTCGGCGGTGTTTCCCGCCAGGGCGATAGCGACGCCTTTGGACGCTTCATCTTCAATTTCCTGAAAGCTGTTATCTCGCAAGACCTCAAACAGATTGCCCAGGATGCCCATACCGTTCCTCCTTGTGTACTTGTTCGTTTTTACAGCCAGAAACTTTTTTATCGGTGATTTCCTTGCTAAGTTATTAGTTAACCTTTTATGGCCGCGCTTGTCAAGCCATTGGAGAAGTAGCAATTATTCAGTAGCCTTTCAATATGATGCGCTCTGGCCCCGGCGCCAGGTTGCGAGGCTGTGGCTGTGAGGCTGTGCCTGCGAGGCTGTGGCTGCGGTATCTTGTGGTAAAGAGGCTGGTAGAGTAAAATTAGCAGGAACACAGCGGCAAAATCTGGCTAGAAGGAGTAGTATGCGCGGCCAGCTAGAAGAAGCGAGAAAACGGCGCGAGGCCGAAAACCGGGAACTCAAACGCCGGTTACAAATCAGCTCTAACGGCGACCTCAGTGGCGTACCTTACCAGCGCATCGTGGTGGTCGGACCCTGCGCCAGCGGCAAATCCATGCTGGTCGAAGCCCTGCGCAACCACGGCTACAACGCTCACGCCGCCGCCCAGGAACACAGCTATGTCAAAACGATGTGGCAGATGACCCGGCCCAGTCACCTGATTTATCTTGACGTGGATTTGCCGAACATCCGGCAGCGCCGCCGCATTTCCTGGGGCGAGGAATATTTAAGCGAAGAAAACGAAAGACTGGCCCATGCGCGCCAGAACGCTGATTTAATCATCAGCACCAACGACCGCGAACCGGTCCAGGTCGTCCAACAGGCATTGGATTTTCTAAAAGGCCAGGAGTTATGACAGCAAAACCGACCCCGGAACCAAAAATCGAAGATACGGAAATTTTGAAGGAATTGGCTAAACTATTCAGCTTAAATGAGATTGCTTATATAGCCCAAAATATTAACGGTTTTAAGCTAAAAGAACCGGTTGACACCTCCATTGATTTCTCTCAGGTTGTTTCAGAATTGCTTCTAAACTATCCTTTAATAAGTAAGTCTCGTAAAAACTTTATCCTTAAAATCTACCTTGAAATCGGTAAGGCCTGCTATGAAAGTAAAAAGTACAAAAAAGCCCTGACCATCTTATTAAGGGTAAAAGAGTATGCCAAAAAAGGAAATGAGTTAGAAATCCTGGCCTTTGCTTTGTTGTATTTAGGCCATGCTTATAAAACAATTGGAAGTTTATACCGGGCCAGATTGGCTTATAAAGATGCCCTTCGAATGTTTCAACAGCTAAATGCCGCCCCGGATATTGCCGAAACAAGCGCAAGTCTGGCCGCATTAGAAATATTACAGGGCCGCACCACCGATGCAAGGCAGCATTTGACCCTGGCCCGTCAATATTACCAGGCGGAAGGTAAGTTGAATGCAACCCAAAAAATTGACGATTTATTCGAGGCCGCCGATTACGTGGATGGCGCTCAAATTATTCAAGGGCGCGCAGACGGAGTTATAGCTTAAATGCCATCAAATAAAGCCAGAAAGACAAAAGAAAAGTGGGGCATCCGGGGTAATCCTTTTTACCCCCTGGAAGGCTCTCTTAATGCCGAAGAACAGGAATTTGTATTTACCGGGCGTGAGGATGACCTGGAAGAGTTTTGCGGTTATACCGACCGCCCCACCGGTATTTTGCTTTATGGCCTGCACGGGGTCGGGAAAACTTTATTCCTGAAACGCTCTTTAGCTGTTCTGGAAGAACAAAGTATTTTTTGTATATATGCATCCTTCAACCCTGACGCCGGTTTTATCAATACCGTTTTACTGGCTTTCGTAAAGAAATTAAGCAAAGAACAGCCTGAAAAGCTGGCGTTATATCATAAATTGTTGGGTAAAACCATTAAAATAAGCCGCGAGCGCGCCGTAGAAGGCGGCGGTAAGATTGGCGTGCTAGGGGTTGAGATAAACTCCAAAGGCGGCACAAAGCAAACCGAAAGTATTGAGGAGGCTATTGCTAATCCTCGCCAACTTTTATTCGATATAATCGAGGAATTGGTGGACGATGGGTGGCAGGTCGTTATAGCAATAGACGATTTAGATAATCAGGAGCTTGTTTTCAAAGGCAATGAGGACGAAGCCTTAGAACTTTCGCTGGCAGATATTAATATAATTGTCAGGGAAGCTCGCCAATTACTAAACAATAGAGCTACCGTAATCCTGGTTGGACATCCCTCCGGCCCGACGGCGGCTCTGGGTTCAAGTAATATCTTACAGGAATTCCCCCTGAATTCGCTTGACGCGACTGACCTTGTTGTTATGATCCACAAATACCTGGCGTTAGGCCGAATAGACGGTAAAAGAGAAATAAAATTAGACCCTTTTACCGAAAGGGCGGCAATTGTAATAGCAAATACTATTACCCGGCTCAAATTACCGACCCGCTACATGCTTTTTGCCTGTTCTGAATTGTTTGAATATTGTGCCAGGCAGGGTATCGAGATTATAGACGACAATGTCGTGCGCAAGCATTGGCCGAATGTTGTTACAACTTTACGCCGGAACTTGAAACCTGAAGATATTCGTTATCTGAAGATTATTGAGGAAACGGGCGGTTACGATGAGGACAATTCAAAGGCCATTACCGAAATAGCGGGTGATTACGGTGAATTTTTAGATGGTTTACCAAAACTTAAAAGCCTTATAACCAAAGAATTTTTAATCGAGAATGTTAGAGGAGCTTTTAAATCAAATCCCCTTCTGGCGGAACAAAATGTTTTCGCTGATAATGACTTGCCGGAACCGGATGATATGGATGCTGGGGAGTTGTAGGTAAAAAGTGACAATACGGGTTTTAGCGCCGGATACCGCCATGAAAATCGCCGCGGGCGAGGTTATCGAGCGCCCGGCGTCGGTGGTGAAAGAGCTTATCGAGAACAGTATTGACGCCGGGGCGAAGAATATCCGGGTCGAGATTAAAAATGGCGGCCTGGCTTATTTGCGCATCTCCGACGACGGTTGCGGCATTCCGTTTAACGAGGTGCCGCTGGCTTTTGAGCGTCACGCAACCAGCAAGATTACCGAGGCCGAAGACCTTTACAACCTGCATACCCTCGGCTTTCGGGGTGAAGCCCTGCCCTCCATCGGGGCGGTCAGCCAGTTAACCATGCTGACCCGGCCTCGCGACGGTGAAACCTCGCATGGCGAAGCCGGAAGCGAGATTGCCGTGGAAGGCGGCAAACAAATCTATCACCGGCCCGCCGGGGCGCCCGCCGGGACCGTCATAACGGTTCGCAACCTTTTCTATAACCTCCCGGCCCGCCAGAAATGGGCCAGGAGCGGCACCAGCGAGGCCGCCCAGATTCTAACTATCTTGAATAATTACGCCCTGGCCTATCCCGAAATCAAGTTCAGCATGGTCAGCGAAGGTCGCTTGCTTTTGCAGACTACCGGCAGCGGTGAGTTACGGGACGCCGTGGCCCGGATTTACGGCCCTGAAGCCGGGAAAGCCATGCTGGAAGTGAATTCGCACCCGCCCCAGGTGGACGAAGACGGCGTTATCCAGGAAGACCTGCCTCAGAGCGGCCTTCGCGTTACAGGCCTGACCGCCGAGCCGGGTTATAACAAACCCAACCGTAACTTTATAACTTTCTTTGTCAACCGGCGTTGGGTCATCAGCCGGACGCTTTCTTACGCGGTCCAGGAGGCTTACCACAGCCTGCTCCAGACCGGCCGCTACCCGGTCTGCGTCTTGCAAATCGAGGTTGACCCGGCGGAAGTTGACGCTAATGTTCACCCGGCCAAGACCGAAGTGCGCTTCCTGCACGAGCGGCAGGTCTTTATGGCGGTTCAGAAAGCGGTCCGGGCGGCCCTGGTGGCCGGGGCCGAAAGCCCACTCTGGGAAGCCGCGAACCCGCTCGACTTCGTTTCGCCCACCGCCCGGATGGTCAACAATATCTATGCCCCGCCGGAAGAAACTCCCGCTTTCAACGCGCTCCCGGCCTCGCCCACTCCTGTCTCCGAGCGCGAAAGTCAGCGTTCCTGGCAGGTTGAGCCGGACGGCGGCGGTCTGCTGGATGACATGCCAGTTCCAGTGGCAAAACCGCAACCGTCGGCAGAACCAGGGGCAAGACCCGACCCGGTGAAACCGCTTCAACCGTCCGGCCCGCTCAAACCCCGCCTGCCCCTCTTGCGGGTGCTGGGCCAGATGGCAAACACCTACCTGGTCACGGAAGGCCCCGACGGTATGTACCTGATTGACCAGCACGCCGCTCACGAACGTATCCTTTACGAACGTTTCCAGGCCCGCCTGGCCGGACGCGACCTGGACAGCCAGCTTTTACTCGAGCCGCTTTTGCTCGACCTCCCGGCCAACCAGCGGCTCTGGTTGCAAGACGCTGACAAGAAAACCGAGCTTGCCTCCCTCGGTTTCCGGATTGAAGCGGGCGAGGATAACTCTTTCTGGCTCAAAGCCATCCCGGCGACCCTTATGGGCCGCGACATCAAGTTAAGTTTATCGGAAATACTGGATGAAGCCGAGGGTGTCCGCGATGGCGGCTGCCACCCGACCTACAGCGAAGCCGCCGAAGGCATCCAGGTCGAGGCTCCTCGTTCCTGGCGAGATAAACTCGCGGCCAGCCTGGCCTGCCATAGCGCCGTGCGGGCCGGACAAGTCCTTACCAACGAGGAAATGCGCCAGCTTATCACGCAGCTTGAACGCACCAGCCACCCTAACGCCTGCGCCCACGGTCGTCCCACGCTCATGCATCTGAGCCAGGGCCAGCTTGAACGCGGCTTCGGTCGGAAGTAAATTTTAGCCGGTTCCCATAAAAGAGGATATAAAAGTACTCCTTTACTTTTCTCATAGCCTAAATTAAAATAAAAATATTCCAGATATGCAATAAAAACCTACAACCGGGAAAGTAAAATGTCACTTACGCTTGAGCCTGAGATTTTGCAGGAGTGGTTAACCCCGTTTAACCTTACTCTTGCTACCATAACGGAATTACCTTACCACTTACAAGCCGAATTACTTCGTTTTTATCTCCCTGAAGAAGACGCCGAACTTGATGAAAGAACCAGGACCGGTCTTTATATTCTGGGTTGGACCATCGGCACAAATATTTCACATAAGGCAACGTCAAAAACCCTCTGGCGTGTCCTATTTCAATTATTTTTAGTGTTGAACGAGCCAGGACCGGCTGCATATAGTTTTTCCAATATTTGGCCCGCCTCTGACCCTTCTAAAGTGACCTATTTTAGTGAGTTGGTCCAATTGTATTTAGCCCAGGGTAAGGTGGACACTGCAGAAAAGACAATCTCGGAAATGCAGGAACTTTTCCCTGGCCGCTTTACGACTTTTATTATTCAAGCTAAATTTTTCTTATATCAGCAAAATCTTGCCGCCGCGCGAGTAGCTTTTCTTGAAGGGTTGGAAACAAGCCCGCTCAGTCTTCGCCTGATGTTAAACCTGGCGGACATTGCTTATAAGCAAAATGAAACAGAAGAAGCCGGAGCCTGGTTAGAGGAAGTAGAACGACAATTTGAAGATGGGAAAACTCTTCCTTTGAAAGCAGTTCGTTTGTGGAAAAATTTAGGAGAAAACGAGAAAGCAGCCCGTATATACGAAAATTACTCCCACTATAAACAACAAAAACTAAACCACCTTTGCCAGGATATCCAGAAGGCCACTCAAAAAATTGAAGCTCAATCTTTAACTTTCGATGACAGCCCTCAGTTTGATCAAGAAACTGACTTCCAGCTAGACACCTCCAATTCAACCGCTCCTACTTCTTTCTTGACACCTGACCTGGCAAAGGCCGCCGAAGCTCTGCCACCACTGGCTTACCAGGCGCTTAAAGAAGTTTTTGGTTATGAGAAGTTCCGGCCGGGTCAGGAGCAGGTTATCGTTAATGTTCTGGCCGGGTTTGATACTTTAGCTGTTTTGCCGACCGGGGCGGGAAAGTCGTTATGTTATCAGTTGCCGGCGTTGTTACTCGACTGTCCAGTACTGGTGCTTTCGCCTCTAATTTCTTTGATGAAAGACCAGTTTGATAAGTTACCTCCTGACCTTAAGGAACACACCCTTATTATTAATAGTTCGCTGGACCCGGCAGAAGCAGCCCGTTGTTTGCAACAATTAAGCCAGCCCGGCCATACTGTCCGGCTAATTTATGCCGCCCCGGAACGGTTGCGCCAGATGCCCTTTATTAAAGCCCTTAGTACAGGTGGCCTGGGCCTTGTTGTTGTTGATGAGGCCCATTGTGTTACCATGTGGGGTAACGATTTCCGGCCGGATTACCTTTTTATCCGGCAAGCGCTCCGCAAATTGAATACTACTCTGCTGGCCGTAACTGCAACCGCTACACCCCGGGTGGCCCAGGAAATAACGCGCGAACTTGGCCGTGATTTTAAAATAGTACGGGGCAGTGTTTTTCGTTCGAATTTGAATTTTAGTGTCGAGAAGATTCTCACTAATAATGAAAGGCGATTAGCCAGAGTCGGGGAGTTGTGTGAAGCTTTGCCGGGTAGCGGAATTATTTACACCCGCAGCCGCGAGAAATGTGAGCAGGTTGTGAATTATTTGAAACAGCATCGAATAAACGCCCTGCCTTATCATGCCGGTATGGATAATAATACCCGTCAACGCACTCAAGAAAGCTGGACATCCGGCCTGACCAGTGTCATTGTAGCAACTATTGCTTTTGGAATGGGTATTGATAAGCCTGATGTGCGCTATATTATCCATTTTAATCCGGCAACATCCCTCGAAAATTATATGCAGGAAGCCGGACGCGCCGGACGCGATGGCCTACCAGCCAGTTGTATTATGTTATATTCTTCGAGCGATAAGGCCAACCTCAGCCGCTGGTTGCGTGAAGAAAGTGAGCAACTTAACCTTGAATTGTTAAGAGAGGTATATAAAGTTATTGCCAGGAAATTTGGCCATGAACGTCGTGGCATAATTTCAATGAATGAAATATTAGCCGGTTCTTATACTTCTTTTCCGCCACCCGATGAAGGGCTTATCAGGGTGACGTTTTCTCTATTAGAGGGCGCCGGACTTCTGGAACGGGGCTTTGACTTGCCATCGGTTACGCGAATATTACTTCCAAATTCCGGTTTGATTTCACCCTTACCTTTCGATGTAGTCGAATTTTTTCGGTTGATTGGTCTGAGTTGTTCCAGCCCTGTTTCAATTGATCTTGTTTCACTGGCTTCCCGAATGGATATTTCCCCGCCGGAATTGGATGCTCGGTTGCTGGACTGGCACGAAGCAGGTTATTTAAATTACCAGGTAGCGCACCGACAACCTTACCTGGAATTAAAGGATGCTGGAAACGACGCTCGGGCAAGGCTTGAAAACTTGTTGGATCACCGTCAACTTGAAGCTGAAAAGCGGCTGGATAAACTCAGTGTTTATTTGAAAAGTAATGCTTGCCGCCAGCTACTTCTGGCTAATCATTTCGGGGAGAAACTTAAGCATAAGTGCCGCACTTGTGATAATTGCACCGGAGGAGAAAGCAAATTTAACATGGCTCAAAAACCTGAATCGGCCCTAAACCAACCGTTCCAAGCGGTAAAACCCATCCCCACTTACAGCCCGGACGAGATTACCGCTATTATTCTCGGCTGCCTTCGGTTGATTACCGGCGGAGCGGGTCAGGTCGGGCGGAGCGGTCTGGTCAACTTGCTCCTGGGGAAACGCAGCGCCTTTGGCACCACCGCCAATAACCCTTACAAGGGCAAATTCGGGGCTTTTCGACTCAAAGAAGCCGAAAACCTGGTCGAAAAACTGGTCTTAACCGGCTTGATTGAGGAGCAACTTTCCAGGACAAGCTTTTACGGTCGTAGCTTTCAAACTCTCAGGTTGAGCGACAAAGGCCAGCAATGGCTCGACGACCATAAAGCACTCTTACCCTGAAATATAAAAACCTGAGTTTGCGCCTGCCCGGTTCTGATGTTAGAATACGGGCGATTTTGTGTGTTTATTTTAAGGAGGATTACGGTTGTTACACGGTCTTGAAACTCAACTTATCGAGTTCCTGAAAACATTCTATGAGAATGTCGGCTGGTGGGGCGTTCTTTTAATGATGGCGATTGAGAGCCTGATGATTCCACTCCCGAGCGAAATTATTATGCCCCTGGCCGGGTGGTTGCTGGTCCACGATATCGCCGGGGCGCAACCGGTCTGGCTGCAACTGGTCTTCGCCGGGTTTGTCGGGGCCGCCGGTTGTCTATTGGGTTCGGTTATCGCTTACGGCATCGGTACCGCCGGGGGTAGACCGCTCGTTGTTAAATACGGCAAGTATATTTTAATCAACAGCAGCCACCTTGAAGTTGCCGAACGCTGGCTGCATCGCTGGGGTTCCCTGGCGACTTTTATATCACGACTTTTGCCGGTAGTGCGTACCTTTATCAGCCTGCCCGCCGGGGTTGTCCGCACGCCGTTTATTTCGTTCTGCCTCTACACCTTTATCGGCTCGTTTCTCTGGTGTCTGGGCCTGGCCTGGATTGGCAACATTCTTGGACCTAAATTCGAAGACCTGCGCAACTCGATTTCCTGGATCGACTACCCGATTGCCCTCATAATCGTGGCCTTGGTGGTCTGGTTCCTCTGGCACTCCTGGCAGACCCGCAAAAAACAGCTTGCGCTGGGCCTTTCCACTGATGAACCGGCCAAAATTGAACCGGCCAGCAAGTAGGATTTACTGAAAAGACGCTGTTAGGCCTTTAGCAGCCAATTGATTTTCCTCAATTGGCTGCTGCTTTTTTTTACCGGTTACATACTATGGACTTTTCTCAAAGACCGCCTATAACGGTCGCCGCAATAAATAAAATGGAAGCCCTCCGCAATATCGAGGGGTTGTTGAATTTGCTCGATCCCACGGTGAATGTGCTGTACCGCCGGACTGCCGCGAAAGCCCTGGCAGCCATCGCCCCGGCAACCGCTGTACCGGAAATGGCCTCTCGGCTGGCCGCCGAGCCCGACCGGGGAGTCCGGCAAAGCATGGTCCGGGGTCTGGGACGGTTGGGTGATGACCAGGCCTTGCCGGTTTTAATCCGGGCCTTGCAGGACCGCGATTTACAGGTCTGCCAGGAAGCGGCCCTGGCTCTCTCGCGCTTTAACTCCCCGGCGGCCTTTGAAGCGTTGCTGGCCGCGTTAACTCGTAAAGAGAACCGCGAGGACTGGCAAATCCGCCGGTTTGCGGCCCACGCGCTCGGCAAACTTGGCGACCGCCGGGCAGTCCCGGCCCTGATTGCCAGCCTGCGGGACGGAAATGACCTTGTTCCGCCTGCCGCCGCCGAAGCCCTGGGCGAATTGGGCGACCAGCAAGCCGTAACCGCCCTCAAAACCGTCCGCCACACCATGCCGCACCGCCGGGGCGCGGAGTGCGCTACCTGCCAGGCCATTGACGCTGCCCTTAAACGTTTAACATAAGAAACTCGTCGAACGTAAACCCTAAACCGTTAAACCGTTAAACGTAAACAGTATTTTCTTAAAATCTACCTTTTCTTGAAAAGAATTTACCCTGAAGAGGGCAACATAAAGGCAGGCTGGCCTGTATAAAAGCAGGCTGGCCTGTATAAAATGAAAAGAGCGCCGCTGCTCAACCGGCGCTCTTTTGAAGGAGTTTGAGAGAAGAATAAGGAGGAAGATACATTTGTAAGTTCAATGATTTTGTTTCTTGTTTTGTTTCTTTGTTTTTCTGTCATCATTTGCTTACATCGTCATTTTACCTGCCGGGCTATAAAACCAAAATGCGCTCTATCACAATTAAACCGTGATAGAGCGCACTCTTGGGTGGTGGTTGAGCTTTCGGCCAAACCGCCAATTTCTAAACTAGGCTACGATTTCGGTGACGGAACCGGCGCCCACCGTGCGCCCGCCTTCCCGGATCGCAAACCGCAACCCGACTTCGATTGCTACCGGCGTGATTAACTCTACGCCCATCTGCACGTTGTCACCCG
>CADDZM010000155.1 GCA_902812345.1 Chloroflexota bacterium
CGATAACACGCTGGCGCGTGTCGAAAAAATGGTAGGCTGGCTTAAAATGAAAGTCCTGGCGGTGTAATATGTATACAATTGACCCCCAGAAACAAACCGAGGTCTTGCGCTGGCTGATGTTCGCCTGGGACGGCCAGTGGCAGGCCCGCGCCCTGGCCCTGTACGGCCCGGTCGAAGCTTCTCGCCTGAGCGCCCGCGTCCGCAGCGCCTTTGGCAAGGTCGAAATGCGGGCTTTGCTGTCGTTGGTCGGCAAAGAACGCGCCGTGAACCTGGCCGACGCCGCCGGTTTGCTCGAAACTTATTTCAACTTTGTCTGGGGCGAGCGCGGCTTCCAGGGCCGCTTTCTGCCGCCCGAAACTGCGCCTAACGGTACGCCCCGCATGACTGTGCAGGTCCGCCAGATGACCGCGCTCGAATCCTTAAAAAAAGCGGCCCAGTCCGCCGGGGAAGACCCCAGCCTCGCCTGTGAAATGCTGTGGAGCGCCTGGCTCGAAACCCTCCTGCCCGACAGCCAGGTCCAGGTCACGGCCCGCCTGGGCGATAATTACGACCAGTTCCAGATTGACAACCTGGGTGAAGCGCTGCCGAACCCGGTGCCTTTTCCCGGGCGCGAAGTTGCCCCGGCCTCTCCAAACCCAAAAAGCCCGCACCTGCCGGACGAGGCCGATTTTGAAGAGTCGCCCATCGCGGCGGCCCTGCAAATCCCGCTTGAGCGGGTCGCGCCCGGCCATACCGGGGAACTCAGCCAGCCGAACATGGACGACCCCTACGCCAGCGGCCCGGCTTCCTACAGCCCGCCGCCCGGTTCAACCGGCAACTCGCCCGGCCCGGATAGTTTGCGCTATGCCCCCGCCCCCTCCACGAATAATCTTTTCTCGACACAGCAGCTTATCGGGGCCGGGGAACCGGGCGCGGACCACAACCTGCTGCGCCGGGGCGGTACGGGCGGGCTGACTTCTCGGCTGCAACAAAAAGCGGAAAACGCGCAGCCGTCCGAGGCCCAGCAAGCCCAGGCCCGCCGGGTCACGCCTCCGCCGCAAGCCGCGCCGCTACCGGCTATTCCCGATTTCCAGCCCGCGCCTTTCGGGCCTTACCAGAACGACCCGGCCACCGGCCGCCCGCTTTTCTCGACCGACCCCGAAGAAGAAGCCCGTTCAAAGGTCTTGCGCTCGAAGAATCTGCCGCTCATGTCCCGGCTGTTTATGGGGAAAGAAGCCCGCGAGTTGATTGACCGGGGCAAGGACGAGCCGATGGTGCATCTTTCCAGCATCGCCGAGAAAGTGGATTTTATCTTGCAGCGCCGTATGGCCCAGGCCCGCATGGCGAACCCCGGCCAGTTCCTTGAATCGGTGCGGGTGACCGGCGGCCCGGAAGGCGCGCTTGAAATCCTGATAGGCAACCAGCGCTTTTCAAGCATTGACCAGATACCGCCCGGCCCCACGCTTGGCATAATCCGGCAAGCGGTCGAGGAATACAGCCAGGGCAGTTAAAAGAATTTTTGTGTTATAATTAGTAGAAACAAAGTTCTTTTTGTTATTAGATATAAACCTGAACTGTATCTGGCGCCGCCTTTAAATGCCCGAAAACCGCCTGGCTGAACAAAGGGGAGTAGCAACTTATGGCACAACCCGCGACAATTGTAGAAAAGGATAGCAAAAGGCTCTACACTCTTGAAGAGTTTGAAGAGTTAGACCTGCCCCATAATGGAAATAAATACGAGCTTATAGACGGAGCGCTGAAAGTGACCCCACCCGCCGGTTTTGAGCATGGGAAAATTGGTGCGAAGATTGTCAAACGCATTAATTTATTTGATCCGGATGACAAGCTGGGGCTCGTTCTAGAGGCTACCCGCTTTCAGGTTGCGCCCCGGCTTTGGTCCGGCCCCGGATGTAGCTTTTATCAGGGCTGAGAACTTGCCGGAACGGACCAGGGGAGCGGTTGCTACCAAACCTGACCTGGCGGTAGAGGTGTGGTCGCCGGGAGACCTGGATACGAAAGCGCGCCAGGGCGAAGCCGAGGCCAGGGCTAAAATACGACGCTACCAGGTGGCCGGGGCCGCGCTGGTGTGGGCGATTAACCCGGCTAACCGGACGGGGGAGGTTTACCATCCCGACCGGATTGACCCGGTTCAGACGCTCGGGGTTGAGGGCGAGTTGAGCGGTGAGAGTGTGATAGCCGGTTTCACGATGCCGGTTAAGGCGCTTTTCGAGTAGGCCGAATAAGTTATTAATAAAACCCGGTGAGGATAGCGAGAAATGACGGCAGGCGGTCGGTCACAGGCGTTATACGGTCAGCTTGGCATTTTCTCTCTAAATACCATTCTTTCAACGCTCAATCTTCAAAAAGTGACGGGCCGCCTGACGCTGGCTCAGTACGATAAAATTGCCGAAATCCTGGTTAAAAATGGCGAGGTGGTGGACGCCTGGCACGAAAACGTGCGCGGCCTGAACTCCCTGCTGCCGCTCTTTGGCTGGCAAAACGGGGTCTTTTCTTTCAACGTCCAACCGGTCGAGACCCAGACCATACATATTTCGCTGCCGCTCTTGCAGGTCCGTTCGGTGGTCTACCTGGAAGAACACAAAAACGGCGGCGGTCACGGGACTACCGAGAATTTATCTTTTTACACAAAAGAAATTCCTTCGCCCCGGCACGTCCTCGACCTCAACCGTGAAACCGGCGCGGAGGTCTTGATAAAGCCGGAATACTGGGACATTCTGCGTAATCTGGTGGCGGGACCGCAGACCGTCGAAAAATTAGCCGAGCTTACCAATACCCGCCTTGAAGCCTTTGTGACAGTCGCGACCGAACTGGCCCGGGCAAATATGGTGCGGGTGGTGGCTCTCACTCCGGTCAATAACGGTCAATAAATGGAAACCAACCAAGTTCCCGGCCTGCTGGACAGCCTGGCCCAATTTCTTTCCAACTATAAGGCCCGGCCCGGCCAGCAAGCGATGGCCAGCGCCGTCGCCGAAGCTATCGAAGACCGCAAAAACCTGGTCGTCGAGGGCGGCACCGGCATCGGCAAGTCAATGGCTTATCTCGTCCCGGCCGCCCTTTCGGTGGTGCAGGACGGCAAGCGCGTCCTGATTGCGACCAGCCACAAGCCCTTGCAGGACCAGATTGCCCGCAAAGACTTACCCAAAGTGGCCGAGCTTTTCGCCGCCAAAGGGTTCCGTCCCTTTACTTTTACCACCCTCAAAGGCATTAACAACTATTTTTGCTGGAACTCGGCGGAAGGCATGCGCGACCGCCTGGCGCCCGACCCAGGGGCGCTCCAGGCCATTAACTATGCCCTGTTCGCCGGGCCGGACTTCTCGGGCGACTTTGAAGAATTTCCTTTTAACCTGCCGCCCGACAGCCGTTCCCTGGTCAGCGCCGATAGCGAGGACTGCCTGGGTACGCGCTGCCCGCACCGCGACCGCTGCTTTGCCCTCAAAGCCCGCCAGCAAGCCGAACAGGCCGACGTGGTCGTGACCAACCACGCGCTTTTAAGCCTGGATATTCGCAACGAAGGCTATGTCATCCCCGGCACTTATGCCAGTTATATCATTGACGAAGGCCACAACTTCGAGGAAAATGTCACGCGGGCCAACGGGCTGACCGCGACCATCGGCGGCATCCGGCGCTTTCTCAACCACGAGTTGGTGCGCGGCGCGGCGGTTACGAATACCCACCGCCTGGTCGAAGCCCGCGATAACCTTGACAAGTTGCAGGACGAAATCGCCTCGTTCTTCACGCTGCGCCCGTCCGAGGCCGAAGACGAAAACCGGGTTATCGTCAAGCGCGAGATTTCGAGCGGCAAGACCATGGTCGAAAGCATCAAAGAACTGCTGGCCCTGGTCAAGGCAAAAATCGCCACGACCGAGGAAGAAGCAGCCCGCTACCAGCGCCTTATCAAGCAGGGCACCGGCCTGGCCGAGCGGCTGGAAAAGATTTCAGCCAACGCCGACCCGAACCTGGTCTACTTTGTCGAGCGCAACTTTTACGGTATGGCTTCCCGCGACACCCCCGATGGGCGCGAACCGCTCATCCGGGTCAATGGCCGCGCCCTGTCCCAATTCACCCCGGCTTACTCGATGAACGCCATGCCGATTGATATTTCCGGCTACCTGCACAAGTGGTTCAAGGAAAACCAGGTCGTCATCACCAGCGCGACCATGTCGGACGGCCAGAACTTCGATTTCTTTACGCGGCGGGTCGGCCTGGAAAAGCCCGCAACTTTAATTGTGCCAAGCCCGTTTAACTACAAAGAGCAGGTCAAGCTGTTCCTGCCGCGCCTGGGAACCCCCGCCCCCGGCGCAAGTTACAGCCAGCATTTAGCCTCGCGCCTGGTAACTCTGTTAAATTTGACGCCGGGCCGGGCGCTCTTTCTCTTTACCAGCCACGCCATGATGGAAGGGGTCTGGAAGCAGCTAAACGGGCCGCTGGCCGCCGGCGTGCAGCCCGCCCGGCCGCTTTTCAAGCAGGGCAACGCCCAGATGCAGCGCATTATCGCCGATTTTCAGGCCAGTGCGAACGGCCTTATCCTGGGGACGCGCTCGTGGTGGCAGGGGGTGGATTTGCCGGGGATGCGGCTGCTGGTAATAGACAAGCTGCCGTTCCCGCAGCTAAATGACCCTATAATCAAGGCCCGCATTGAGGAAATTGATAAAGAGGGCGGCAGCAGTTTTAACGAATTTATGTTACCATTAGCCATCATTACCTTCCGGCAGGGCTTTGGGCGGCTCATGCGCCAGGAGAGCGACCGGGGAATAGTCGTGGTCTGCGACGAGCGAGTGGTGCAGAAAAATTACGGCCGCCGGTTTATCAAGAGCCTGCCCGATGTGGAACTGGTCGGGAACCTCGAACAGTACCGGGAATTTCTGAGCGGGCAGCAGGCCTTGAATTTATAATTTTTTGTTTTTCGCATTTATGAGTCGGGGAGAAGTTGTTCGACCCTTAGAGGAGGAATTGAAGTTTGAGTAAGAGCGCCTTGATTACCGGTATCACCGGGCAGGATGGCAGCTACCTGGCCGAGCTTTTGCTGGAAAAAGGTTACAAGGTCTACGGCCTTATCCGGCGTACCAGTATCATTATTGACCAGCGCATTGCCAGGTTCGTCAACGAAGTCGAACTCATTGACGGTGATTTGCTCGACCAGTTGTCGCTGGTTAAAGCGGTCCAGATTGCCCAACCGGACGAGATTTACAACCTGGCGGCCCAATCCTTTGTGCAGACAAGCTGGCAGCAACCGGCCCTGACGGGCGAATATACCGCCCTGGGCGTCACCAAGATGCTGGAGGCGGCGAGGTTATTAAATAAGCCGGTCAAGTTCTACCAGGCCAGTTCGAGCGAGATGTTCGGCAAAGTGGTGGAAGTGCCCCAGCGCGAAACGACCCCCTTCTACCCGCGCAGCCCTTACGGGGTCGCCAAAGTCTACGGTCACTGGATAACCGTGAATTACCGCGAGAGCTACAATATGTTCGCGGTCAGCGGCATCCTCTTTAACCACGAAAGCCCCCGGCGCGGCCTGGAATTTGTCACGCGCAAGATTACGAACGCGGTCGCCCGTATCAAGCTAGGCTTGCAGGACGAACTGCGGATGGGCAACCTGGATGCCCGGCGGG
The DNA here is from genome assembly GCA_902812345.1 of Chloroflexota bacterium. Taxonomy (GTDB): domain Bacteria; phylum Chloroflexota; class Chloroflexia; order Chloroheliales; family Chloroheliaceae; genus 54-19. The sequence continues at coordinate 5,607 of CADDZM010000155.1, forward strand.
ACTGGGGTTTCGCGGGCGACTATGTTAAGGCGATGTGGCTGATGCTGCAGCAGGAAGAGCCGGACGATTACGTGGTGGCGACCGGTAAGACTCACTCGGTGCGCGAGTTCTTAGACCTGGCCTTTAATCACGTGGGCATCAGGGACTGGGAGAAATACGTCAAGCTGGACCCGCGTTATTTCCGCCCGGCGGAAGTGGATTTGCTGGTCGGCGACCCCTCCAAAGCCAAACAGAAGTTAGGCTGGGAACCGAGCGTGTCCCTGCCCGAACTGGTCTCTATGATGGTCGAGACCGACCTGGCTTTTAACAAGAACATGGGCGGCAAAGTTTCGACCCTGGCCTAGCTAATTATTCAGCCAGCTTTAAGTTGTGGGAGGGAATTATTTTCCCGACCGGTATCGGGAATGCAATTCCCTCCCACCGGTGAATAGTTACTGGCCTGGCTCTCAAGCAGCTTAACAAAAGATTGTTTTAACCCTCATAAGCATACGAACGCCCGGCCAAACCGTTAAATCCGGTGAAACCGGGCGTTTTTCTATCCGTTTATATTTCGCGCATAACTCAAGCGTGGAAAAGTTATTTTAACTTGTAGGGACTTGTCAACCGGGTCTTTTCATCTGAGCCTTTAGCAAGCCCAGCCTCTTTTATTCTACCGCCGCTAAACCAGGCATTAGGGAGAAACCATATTTTGAAGCATAATATTCAAAGTTTTTTTAGCATTCCCGATTCTAATCCTGATTCAAATCCTGAAGCTAACAGCCCTGCCGAATTTCCCGAAAATATTGCGAAAAGCCGCCAGAGCCGCCGCCGTTTTCTGAAGTTGGCCGGGCAAGCTACCCTTTTGGGGACAGGCCTGGCGGTCTTTCCTTTAGCAGGGCTGACTCTCACCGGGGCGGCCCAGGCCGAAACTCAGGCCGCCGATTTCGTGGTCGAGAGCGGCTTTCCCGAAAGCGGCCCTTATATTTCGCCGGTCCGGGCCGGGCCGCAGAGTTACCACGCAATTGGCTCTTTCTGGGAGGTTAACGCTAGCGCGAGTGGGCGCGGTGGGGGCGGCGCAGCGGTAGAAATGGCAATCCGGGCCAGCCCGGACGGTCAAAATTTTGGCGAGTGGCAGCCCACCCACGCTAACCAGGCGGAAGCCCCCCTCCATGCCCCAAAGACCCGCTTCTTCGGCCAACTGCTTTTCGTCCGGGCAGCTTATTTGCAGTTCAAGCTGGAAATTCCAGCCGGGGTCGAGGTCACGCAGGCCGGGCTGACCTTTGTAGACAGCGGCGAAACCCCCGGCGCAACCCTGGCCCGTATCCAGGCCGTGACTCCGGCGGCCATCCCAACGCCTGCTGGGGTTGCAGCGGCGAGTCCCAAACTGGAAAAACCGCCGATTGTCAGCCGGGCCGGGTGGGGCGCGGACGAAAACCTGCGCTTTAACTCGCTGGGCGAAGTCTGGCCACCTGAGTACTGGTATCCAAAGGCCATTATCGTACATCACAGCGATACTAATGACTCGAACAACGACGACCCTTCCAAAGACGTGCGGGCTATTTATCGTTACCACGCAATTACCCAGGGTTGGGGCGATATCGGCTACAACTTCCTGATTGACTGGCGCGGCGTCATTTACGAAGGGCGTTACGGGGGGCCGGGCGTGGCGGGCGGTCACGCCTACCAGTATAATTACGGCAGCATCGGGATTTGCCTGTTAGGGGACTTCCAGTCGAAAATGCCCACGGCTGAGCAGCAAGCCGCCCTGGTGAAACTTATCGCCTGGCACGCGGCCACTCAGGACATTAACCCATTGGCCGAAATCTTCTTTATTGACCGCACAATCCAGTCTATTAGCGCGCACCGCGATGTGATTCAAACCGATTGCCCGGGCAATAGCGGGTACGCCATCCTGCCGGAGGTGCGCCAGAAAGTGGCGGCGCTGACCGGGCAGGGCGTGGCCCAGGCCTGGTTGAAATCACTGACTGTTACCCCGGCCACCGTAACCCTCGGCCAGACGGTCAAAGTTGAGGCGGTCGTGACGAACGTGGGGCCGGTTCCCCTGGAAACCCAGGAGCCGAAGCCGAATTTCGCTTACAACGAGGCGCAAACCTGGATAAGCGCGGCCTTGCCTAAAGTGGACGGCAAATTCCGGCTCGGTCTCGACTTTTTAGGCAACCAGGGTACGACCTACCCGTACCGCTGGGGTCTGGGCCAGACCCTCGCGCCCGGCGCGTCGGCCACGATTACCGGTTTTATCAAAATGGAGTCTTACGGGCGCAAAACCCTGTTCGGCGGACTCAGCCAGGAAAACGTGAAGTATTTCGCGGATAACTTCGCCTACAGCGAGATAAACACGATTGCGGCAGGACCGAACCGGACTACCCGGGCGGCTTCGCGGGCCAATGAGCCAAACACGCTTTATTTCGACGCGACCGGCCACAATTTGCGCGGCGTTTTCCTCAATTACTGGAACCGGTACGGCGGTCTGTCGCTCTTTGGCCTGCCCCTGACCGAAGAATTCGAGGAAGCCTCGGACACCCAGCCGGGTAAAACATTCCTGGTACAGTATTTCGAGCGCAACCGTTTCGAGTATCACCCCGAATACAAAGGCACCAAAGACGAGGTCTTGCTGGGGCTGCTGGGCGTGCAGCTAAACCTGGACCGGATTTTCCCGCAGAGCACGCCCTTCAAAAACACGGCCAGCACGGTGTATTTCTCCCAGACCCGGCACAGCCTGGGCGGAGCGTTCTACAAATACTGGAAGGCAAACGGCGGGCTGCCTATCTACGGCTACCCCATCTCGGAGGAGTACGCCGAAAAGAACCCGGACGACGGCAAGACCTACACGGTGCAGTATTTCGAACGCAACCGCTTCGAGTACCACCCCGAGTTTAAGGGTACCCAATATGAGGTGCTGCTCGGCTTGCTCGGTACGGAATTGTGCCGCCGCAAGGGTTGGATTAATTAGTTTTTAGTTTTTAGTTTTTAGTTTTTAGTTTTTAGTTTTTAGTTTTTAGTTTCTTCTAATCACTAATCACTAATCACTAAAACCCCCATTTGCCGGGCGGGGGGCTTTGGGGTACAATCTGGCTGCATCGTGAAAAAACAATTTTTTGCCAACCTGAAACAGGATGAAATAATTTTCGATGAGCGAAGTACCCGTTACCCGGCAGTCCCGCCTCGGCTCGAACTCAAACAGCGAGGAACAGCCGCGCTTGCGGCTGGCTATCCAGAAAGAAGGCCGCCTGACCGACCACACCCTTAGTTTGCTGCGCCAGGTCGGCCTGGAATTTGATAGCTATAAGCAGCGGCTTTTCAGCACTGTCCAGAACTTCGAGATGGACATTCTCTTTAGCCGCGACGACGATATTCCCGAATATATCGCGACCGGCACGGTTGACCTGGGCGTGGTCGGGCAGAACCTGATTCACGAAGAAGGCGTTGACGTTACCGAATTGCAGCCGGTCGGTTTCGGGCATTGTTCGCTAGTGGTGGCGGTCCCTAAAGAAAGCGGCCTGACCAGCCCGGCCCAGCTTGGCGGCCTTAAAATCGCTACCAGCTACCCCAAGTCGGCCCAGAAGTACCTCCAGAGCCTCGGGGTCGAGGCGGAAGTTGTGACGCTGAGCGGCGCGGTTGAATTAGCGCCCAGCCTGGGGGTGGCGAACGCGATTATCGAAATTACCGCGACGGGCAGTTCGCTGGCTCTCAACGACCTGGTACCAATCCAGACCATTCTAAAAAGCGAAGCGGTCCTGGCGGCTAACAAAAACTCGCTACAACATCCCTACAAGGCCCGGAACATTAATCGGCTGCTGGTGAGGGTGCGGGCGGCTCTTTCGGCCAAAGATTTCAAGTACCTGGTGATGAACGTGCCGCGCCGGAACCTGGAAAAAGTCGTTTCGGTCGTTCCCGGCCTCAAAAGCCCGACCGTCGTGCCGCTCATGGACCCCGAATGGGTCGGCGTGCATACGGTCATTCGCCAGGACACTTTCTGGGAAGTAATCGAGCAACTTAAAGAGGCCGGGGCCGGTGGTATCCTGGTCGTGCCCATCGAGCAAATTGTGATGTAGGCCGTTGAACATAAAACGTAAAACGTTGAATCTGGATAAAGAAAAACCAGGCTGCTTCAACGATTAAAGAAAGTCTTGAATGACTATTGCAAGTGAGGTTGAACCGGTCCAGGCTCGAATAGAGCGGGCTACGGTCACGGCCCTTTACTACTACCCGGTAAAATCCTGCGCGGGGAATCGGCTGGACGAGGCCGAGATTGTCGAAACGGGCCTCCGGCACGACCGGGAATTAATGATAGTCAAGAGCGGCTCGAACGAGTTTTTAACCCAGCGCGAACTGCCCCGCCTGGCCCTTATCCATCCCAATATCGAAAATAACGGGGTGCGATTGGAAGCGCCGGGCATAGCCCCGCTCGAAATCGAAATGACCCTGGAGGGCTGGGCCGAACCGGCGAAGGTCTGGAAAGACACCGTCCAGGCGCTGGACCAGGGCGCGGACGCCGCCGGCTGGTTGAGCGATTTTCTAAAGACGCCGGTCCGGTTGGTGCGGATGGCTCCTGGCTACCGCCGCCGGGTGAACCAGGACTTTGCCCTCAGCCCGTCCGACCACGTTAATTTTGCGGACGGCTACGAATTCCTGATGATTTCGGAAGAATCGCTGGGCGACCTCAACCGCCGCCTGGCCGAGCCGCTCCCGGTGAACCGCTTCCGGCCTAACATCGTTATCGGTGGCAGCGGTCTGCCCTTCGTGGAAGATTACGTGCGGCGGTTCCGGCTCGGCCCGGTGGTCTTCCAGGCCGTCAAGCCCTGCGCCCGCTGCGCCATCACGACCACCGACCAGGCCACCGCTGCCGTCGGCAAGGAGCCGTTAAAGACGCTGGCGACCTTCCGGCGCGGCCCTAAAGGGGTGATGTTCGGCCAGAACCTCATTCACGAGAATCCGGGCGTGCTGCGGGTAGGCGCTGCTGTCGAAGTTTTGCAACTGCAGCCTCCCCTGAAATTAAATTCTTAGCTAAAATATAAAACGCAAGCCGGTAGAATAAAAACTATCTACCGGCTTTTGCTTTTTTTATATTCTCACGTTTTACGTTCAACGTGAAGTAATTTCTTATTTCAGGCGTTTAACGATGTGCCAGCCGTAGGGACTGGTGCGCGGGTCGTAGTCGGCGATGCCAATCTGCCCTACTTCCAGGGGAAAGCCGGTGTTGCCAAAGGCGGCGACCATCTGGTTGCGGGGATATTCACCCCGGGCCGGGGCTACACCCAGGTTCGACATGCCATAAATGCCCGGAGGCGAGTCGTCGGTATATTTCCGCACCAGGGCGTCAAAGTCCGCGCCTTCCTGGGCCTGTTTGAGCAGGTCGTAAGCGAGGTTACGCGCTTCTTCCTGGGAGCGTTTAACCGGTTGGCCGGGCAGACTGCCCGAAAAGGCAATCAGGATATGCTGTACCTGGATATGGTCCGGTTCGTTATTAGCCATTAACAAACTTCCTTTCTTGTTCCTTCCCTTATAATATCCTAAATAGATAATATCCTAAATAGTTTCCTATGTGTTCACCTGACTAAAAAATGTTCCTGGCGGCTATTATACCCACTTTTGCCCCTCCTGGAAAATAGGCCAGGTTTTTATCCCTCCTTTATTCATCTGTTTTCCTGTTCCTGAATATTAAACACGCTTTAGATTAAATTGGAATTAAAATATAAATGTTTAAAATGCGTGATATAATAAATCCAACAAATTTTACGGCAGTAAGTCAGGTTCGAAGTAAATAAGTAGAAAAGGCTCCTCAGCTTTAAGGCAATTTATTGCAGATACCTCGAATAATGTCATTCCGATACTTGCTCTTTACGGCTCATTTTACCCTTTTATAGGAGGACACTAATTTTGTGCAAAAATATTGCTCGTGTAGTTACATTAACTCTTGTGGCAACGGTAATTTCAACCCTGGCAGCCACGTTTTTTATTCCTTCGGTAACTTCTTCCCAGGTCGCAGCCGCCGACGATTGCCAGACTTTCCAAGAAACAGGATTTAAAGTTTGCGGAAAGTTCTTAACTTATTGGAAAGCAAACGGCGGTCTTGCTCAACAAGGCTTTCCGATAAGCGATGTTTTTGAGGAACAAAACCAACCACCTCCGGCGGGTGACGGCAAAATTCATAGAGTGCAGTATTTTCAGCGCGCCCGGTTCGAGGAACATACCGAGAACCAACCCCCTTACGATGTGTTACTTGGCCTTTTAGGTTCGGAACAGTATAACGCTAAATATGGAACTCAACCAGCCCAGGGAACTCAATTGCTGGTTGTTAATGGCAAACGCACCCAGGACAAAATTGGAATTTATACGGCAAAATCTGGTTACATCTATTTTATTTTAGACTTTACCATTACAAATACTTTAGGGAAACCATTTCAAACAAATCTTAACTTTTTTAAGGTGCTAAGCGACCAAAATTTCTCTTATGAATACGCCACTGCTACTTTCACTTTACCAAAAGCGTTTAAAGACACTAATTTAACGCCAGGAGAGTCTAGCCGGGGCGAGATTGCATTTGAAGTTCCCACCAACGAAATTATTAAATCGTTCAGGTATGAAGATTATAACAACAAGATTACTATTCCTGTCCCCTAATTACGTCATTAGATAAATTCGTACGGGATATAAAGAAAAGCCTCCGGGAACAAACTGGAGGTTTTTAGTCTACATAAACAGGCAGGATATAACTCAATACGAGTACTAAATGCCCTGGGAAATAAGCCTTGCCACATTTAGAACTGGAAAGTGTGGTTGCCCGCGAATAATGTCACACCCTACGGGCGCGAGCGAAGTCGAGGAATCTCGGTATCCCTGACATCTCCTCACAGACTCCCGTGGATAAATTATTTTTGGTTAAAATTGGCTCAATATACTTTTGCAGGCCGCTATAATTTACAAAATACTTAGAATGATGCGGGCAAAAAAAAAGCCTCCGGGCAGTTACCGGAGGCGTTGTGTGCTCGCATTATTTGTGTAGGAGGTATCTATATAGGAGAATATTAGAGGTCATTCGGTAAGCTGCCGCGAGGCAACTTGCCTTATGCTCTTTGAGAGATGCTTACCGGATGGCTCCGGTCTGCATTTATTTCTCTCATAAGTTAATACGCGCTGGCTACCCAAAAGTTACTGTCCGGTTACGTCCCGGACGGGGTTCTTATCTTTCTCTAATACTTCGAACAGAAACTGCCCTTGATACCTCCAAAACTCCCCTGGAATCTCCGTAACTTTACCTGTAACCAAATTATCCCTGGAACCGGTTGGCAGGTAAAGCCTAAAGTTGTATAATCAGAGGGTCGAGCCACTCTGCGGCTTTTACCTCAAAGGAGAAGGTTTTGTTTCGCGAGGCATTTAGAATTTTAGGACGGTCCCTCTGGGAACTCTGGGACAACATTTTTGTACTCGTCGTCGCCAACTTGCTGTGGTCGCTGGCCCTGGTGCCCGCCATGGCAGCCCTGAGCTTTATTGGGGGCTGGCCGGGTATCGGCATAACCATTGTAACGCTGCTCTTTTTAGGCGGCCCGGTCACGCTGGCTCTCTACGAGCTTACGCTTAACGCCAACCGCCGCGAAAGACTGGAACTGTACATATTTTTCCAGAGTTTCCGGTCGAACTACTGGCGAGGTTTCAAGGTCGGCTTGATTAACGTTATCTTTCTGGTGCTGGCTTTTGTCAACCTTACCTTTTATTCTTCGCTCTACGCCAGCAATAGCCCGCTCGGTATCGCCGTGATTTTGTGGGGCTACGTGGTTTTCATCTGGTTCACCTTGCAATTTCATATGTGGCCGCTGGGCGTCAGAATGGAAAAATTCAGCATGTGGGGTCTGCTGCGCAACTCCTTACTGGCGACCTTCAAATATCCCATTTTAAGTTTGATACTGGGCCTGGTGGTCGGCGTCTTTTTTCTGCTCTCCGGCTTACTAAGCTTCCTGCCGATTGTCATTTTCGGCATGAGCTATCACGCCCTGGTCGGCAACAAGGCTTTGAATTTAGTGCTGGAAAAAGAACAGGTCAGGTACCGGAACCAGCCCGCCGCCGAAAGCGAAAGCCTTTTCCAGATTACCGAAACAGCGCCTTTGCCGCCTAAACCCGAACCTGAACCCAAACCCTTTACCACTCGCAACGCTCCCCAGGGAGTGCGCCGCCGGGGCAGCGTCGAGACGCCGGGCGAAGGGTCTTCCTCCAAGTTGTAACCCTTTATGGACCAGCCGAACCTCGACCCTTTTGAACCGGAATATTTTTTGAAAATGGCCCCAGGCTGGCGCGATAAGCTGGCCTATTTCCCCACCATTGGCTCGACCAACCTGGAAGCCCGCAAAGAACTCCGCAGCCCGCAAGGGCCGCGCGAAATGGTCCTGGTGACGGATAAACAGACGGCAGGGCGGGGCCGCCTCAACCGGGCCTGGAAAGCGCCTTTCGCCTCCGGCCTGCTCTGCACCCTGACGCTGCCGCTGGCCCCGCTGCCGCTGGAACGAGCTTACCTCTACACGGCAGCCCTGGCTCTCGCGCTGCTGGGAAGCGCCTGGAAGGAAGGCGGCGTTGAATTGCAACTGAAATGGCCCAACGAC
>CADDZM010000156.1 GCA_902812345.1 Chloroflexota bacterium
GGCCGGGTGAACATTGATGATGCGGCCCTTGAAACGGTCGATAAAGGCCGGGGCCAGCAGCAGACCCCACCCGGCCAGCACAATCAAGTCTACTTTGCTTTTTTCTAAAATGTTTGCCAGGGCGTGATCGTATTCCTCGCGGTTGAAGCCGTTCGCTTTATACTCCGACCAGCGAAAAGGTTGGGCCGGTAACCCTCGCTCGATAGCCCAATCCAGGCCCGGCGACTTTTTCTTAAAGCTTAAAATCAGGTTTATCTCGGCCTTCGACTCCGGCCGCTCGACCCCCGCCACGATAGCCGCCAAGCGGCTTCCACCCCCGATTAAAACTGCTAACCTGACTTTTCCGGTTTGGCCCATTTTCTCCCTTTAATGCGTGTGGCTAATCGTAAAATGTTGAATGTTGTTCCGTTTAACAAGTAGTACTACAAATCCTCCGACTGGTAGAGGGCCAGGGCGGTAGCGATAGGTCCGGCGGTTTCGGCCCGTAGAATCCGTTTCCCCAGGCTGAGGGTCTGCACCCCGGCGTTCTGGGCTAATTCAGCTTCTTTTTTGGAAAAACCGCCTTCCGGGCCGATTAAAATACCTAATTCGGTCAGCCCCGCCGGTAGCAGGTGGAAATTTATAGCCTGTTCTTCTTCCCAGGCCATGAAAGCGGTCTGGCCTTCAGTTTTTATCCGGTCTAGCGCCTCGGCCAGCTTTAAGGGTTTTTCCATCAGTTCCGGTAATTTGCCCCGGCGGGACTGCTCGGCAGCCTCGCGCACGATTTTCTTCCAGCGGTCGGGCCGGGCCGCCTGTCCCACGCAGCGCTCGGTCAGGATTGGCACGAAACGGCTGACCCCCACCTCGGTCCCTTTTTGCAGTACCACGTCGAACTTCTCGCCCTTGAGCAGCGCCTGGTAAAGCGTTACCCGCAGGCGCGGCTCACCTCCGGCGGGGCGTTTTTCCAGCACCCGCCCGCTGGCGGTGTCGCTCTTGCCCTGGCGCAGCACCGCCGAAAGCTCGACCTCGTATTCAAAGCCAAGGCCATCAAGCAGTAGGATATGGTCGCCCGCTTCCAGGCGCAGCACCCGGCTAAGCTGATGGGCGATTTCACCGCCCAGCCGCACTTCCGGCTCGGCCACCAGGGCCGGTTCAACAAAAAATCGGTTCACGAATTCCTAAAATCTTTTATCCAATAGCAGTTTTTGACGGGCTGATTGTAGCATATTTGCCGCCGCCGTATCAGCCGGATTTTAGGCAAATAAAAAGGCCCGGATTTTCACAATCCGGGCCTCACTCGCCTCATAACGGTTACTCGTTAAATTCGAGCAGGTATTCGTCATTATATTCGGGCTTGCCGTACTGTTCCCAGAACTTATCGGCCAGGGCTTGCCAGTCGCTCCGCACGCCGTAGCGCTCGAAATATTCGCAAACCCGCCGCAAATCACGCTCAAGGAAGAACCGGGCGTTCGGGTTCGAGTAGACGGCGCTGACCTGGGGAAAGTCAATCAGGGTTATGCGGCCTTCCCAGTAAAGAATATTGAAGGCCGATAAATCGCCGTGGACCAGACCCTGTTGCAGCAATAACTCGACATTACGCAGGGTTTCCTCGAAGAGTTGTTTGGCCTCGCGGTGCGGCAAAACTATTTCGTGCAAAGGCGGCGCGGCCCTGGTGCGGTCGCCGATGTACCCCATCACAATTACGTTGTCCGATACAGCGTAGGGTTCGGGTACGGCGGCCCCGGCGGCAAAGAGTTTTTGCAGGGTGGTGTATTCGTACAACAGCCACGAACTATGCGCGACCTGTTCGCCAAAAGCAGTCTTCTTGTTTAGCGCACGCATTATGCGAGTGTCTGTCTCCTTGACCACCCGCCCTTCGCCGGTCAATACCTGGCGGCCATCGCGGTAGGCCTTGTCGTTGCGCAGGTTGCGGAACTGGCGGGGCCGGTAAACTTTGGCGGCGACCAAATCGAGGCCGCTCTCAGGATAAGCCTGGCAGCGGTAAACCGTCGCTTCTTTGCCGCCCTTTACCAGGGCCAGCACGTCGCTAATCAGGTGTTGTTCGTAAAAAGTTCCTAAAGAGGAAAGTAACCAGACCTTTTCATATTTGGCCGGCTGATAAGTGGGATGGAAGCCGGCTTCCAGGCCGGTTGCTTCAACTATTTTGTCAAGAACGGCGTTCTGCGACTTTTTGGGAACGTGTTTGGTTTTCGGCGGGCGTCCGGGCGCCGCCTCCGGGGTTAAGTCAGAATAATCTTCAAAATCGTCGGTCGCGATTCTGTATTTTGGCAAGGCTTTGGCTCCTTAAATGTTTTATAAAATATCCGGTAGATACGGCAAAAGTAGAAGAAAAAACAGCCATATTACAGCCTCCTTAGTACTAAAAGGGTTAACAAATCAGCGCTAACCGCCCGCGCAAAGCGCTCATTGGTTAGCTGTATATACTATAAACTAACCCTGCAATTGTGTCAATGGTGTATTTTACTTAAATATATTACCGGGTATCAGGGGCCAGGCGGACGTTGCCGGGGAAGCCGTTAAAGGTCGAGCGCAGGATTTCTTTACCGTCCTGGTTGACATAAGAAGCATCCGCCAGGAACAGGCGGCGGGTTTCATCTTTCTCGCGCAAGGTGATGGTGCAGGTGATAGTATCGCCGATGTAGACCGGGGCAAGAAATTCGAAGGTCATCTCGCGAGCCAGGAAGCCAATCATCCCGCCCATGTGCGTAATCATGCTGCCGGTGAGCAGGCCCGGCACAATCCGGCGGCCAAACCAGCTTTGCCCGGCAAAAGTATCGTCCTGATGGTAGGGGTTAAAATCGCCCGTAACCCCGCAAAAGAGGGTTACATCGCCTTCGGTAAAAGTCCGGCGATAGGTAAAGACCGCGCCTTCGGGAAGGCTGTCCCAGGCTTTTTGCAGTTGCGCTTTAAATTCAGGGGTCGCTCCGGGCATATATTTATTTATTCCAGGTGATTAGTTTTTAGTGAGAAGAAAACTAAGTACAACCGCTCACAAGTTCGTAGCAGGTTATTGCGGCCAGTTTGGGCTTAGAATTATTTACGGCTTAGTCAAAAGTCCATTTCTACCCACTGCGAATTTATGAGCAGTTGTACTAAGCAGAATTTTAGCTCTGACGACCTGGGCTTGGGGAGCCGTAGTAGCGCGGCTCAATTTGAGAAGGGCTTGGCGCTCCGCTTCTTCTAATATAATGGGGTAAGATGGATCAGGGCCGTTCATTGTTCTTTCATTCTTCCTCCTTGGCGACCCCGGCTGAAAAATATGAGACCAGGGCATATTTCTCGACCGACCAGTTGCAAAATCCGGTCGAGATTGTGAGCGATTTCGTCAAAAGATGGAATATGGAGGTCACTTTCGAAGTAGGTCGCGCTCATCTAGGGGTAGAAACCCAGCGGCAGTGAAGCGATGCGGCGATCGAACGGACCACCCCGCTTTTATTCGGTTTGTTCAGTTTAGCTTGTTTATTCGCCAACGCGCTGCATCCGGATGTTTGTTTAATCTCACGCTCAGTTCTGGACAGGCTCGCTTTCGCAGCCTGTTATTAACCTGGTAAGGTGCAAATTGTGTAATGTCGAGCTAAGAAGCCTTTGCCAGGAACACTTCAACTTTAACAGGTTCGGCGGTCTGGGCTGGTTCCGGCTCCTCAAAGGCGCGGGTAACAACCCGGTCCGGTCTAAGGTAGTATTTATGCTCGACCAACCTGAAGGCATGCTCGACCACCTGGGCGGTCTCTCCGGTTCCCCACCATGTCAGTTGGACAGGCGTACTGGCCAGCCCGCCGATTTTCAGGGCGATAGCGGCCCAGGCCGCTTCCAGGAAAGTTTCGGCCTGCCTGCTAACAGGTCCGTTATCTGGAAGCAGTTCAACCGCGATAACCGCCGAGCCGTCCCCGCAAATCCGGTTGGTGTGGCGCAGCCATTCCCCGGCAGGACTGGCAGGGTCAATCGTTAAAACCGTTACCGAAAAGCCGGCGCCGGGTCTTTTGCTGGTTGGTATGAAGTAATAAGTATTTACCGGGTAGAAACGCCAGCCGTGACGTTTCCAGAAGTGAAAGGCGCCAGGGGAAAACCCCGGATTTTCCAGTTTGCTTAAAAGTTCGGGACCGATAACACCGGACCGGATCCCTCCTGAACCTGTGACTGACCTGACTACCATGTCCCAAACCGAGGTCAGTCCTCGTTTACTCTTGCGACTTTGCAATAGTGCCATATCAATACTCTTCAATATAGGACTTTCATAGGACTTTCATAGGACTTTCATAGGACTTTCGCTTGAAACAATTATTTTGAGTATGATTTCCTTGATTTCCGGAGATTTCTCAGGTTCAAGCGATAGTCTTGCAATAATTAAGTTGTTAAAAGAAGTGTTAGAGGGCAGTTGTTACGGGCGATAAGACGTTTGAATTAATTATAAAGCAATTAATCTAGCAGGTAAAGAGTTAAAATAGCCAAAAAGGCCAATATATAAAAATTTTCTGATTATTTATTTTAATGGGAAACTGAAAACCTATCTGTTTTACGGTATAAGTGGCTGAAATCCAGATGCCTGTAAATTTTAGACGCAAAAAAGGACTAATTCGAGTTTGCTGTGGTTTACCGGCTAATTTACCCGGACTACTCTCTTATTCTTCAGCGTATTTAGTTGACAGTGATGGCCCGGCGCAATAAGATTAATAGGTTGGAAACCCGGATGCGGTAGAAGGCTGGTTTCTTATCGGTTGGCCGCCGGACCATTCTTAAAAATACGACTTTCGCTTTGGCCCTGAGAATATTTCAGAATGCCAGGAAATCAAACTCAGTTGCTTTAAGTGAAAGTTCTAAAAAGAAAAATTTAATTAATAGAAGGATTTAATATTTTGGCATCATCAACGACTGAATACGGAAAAGCGGAAAACAAAGCGAGCGAACCTCAAAACGACCAGCCGGTTGGCGTCAATGATTGGAAGTCTATTGACCAGGTGGTCAAGGAACTGAGCGCCCGGAACTATGTAATCGAACGCAGCCTGGCAACGGCGGTCTTTCTAAGCCTGAAATTGCAAAAGCCGCTGCTGCTCGAAGGCGAAGCCGGGGTCGGCAAGACCGAGATTGCTAAAGTCCTGGCCGACTCGATGAATGCCCGCCTTATTCGCCTACAATGCTACGAAGGCCTGGATGTAAACAGTGCCGTCTACGAGTGGAACTATGCCCGCCAGATGCTGCAAATCCGCATTATGGAAGCCAGCCGCGGCAAGGTCGACGAAGAAGAAGAATCGCAGGAGCTTTTCGGCCCTGAATTTCTTATTAAACGGCCTCTCCTGCAAGCCCTGGAAAGCAGCAACGAAAACCCGACCGTGCTGCTGATTGACGAGCTTGACCGCGCCGATGAAGAATTTGAAGCTTTCCTATTGGAGGTGCTGTCCGATTTCCAGGTGACGGTCCCCGAAATCGGCACTATCCGGGCTGAACGGCCCCCGGTGGTCATTATCACCAGCAACCGGACCCGCGAGATTCACGATGCTCTCAAACGGCGCTGTCTCTACCACTGGATTGACTATCCTTCGCTTGAAAAAGAGTATCATATTCTACTGGCGAAAGTTCCCGAAGCGCCCGACTACCTGGCCCAAGAGGTCGTGGGGTTCGTCCAGGAATTGCGTAAAATCGAGCTTTACAAACTGCCGGGCGTGGCCGAAACAATTGACTGGGCCGAAGCCCTGGTAGCCCTCGACCAGCGCGACCTCGATGAAAAGGTGGTCGAGGAAACCCTGGGCGTCATCCTAAAATACCAGGAAGATGTCGAGAAACTCAAAGGTGATAAAGTACGCTCACTGGTGGCGCGGGCCAAGCAGCATGCCAAACGATAACCTTTTACCGGCTCAAAAATTGGTCCGGTGAGATAGGCTTAAAATGAAACCAGGCAAATACAGGCCCAATTTAAAACGGCAAAAAGGGGCAGCCCCGGATATAGCGGCAATTGCGCCCAGGCCACTTCCGGCGCCGGAGCCGGATAAAGCAGATACCGCGCAAGGGCCGGCGATTGTCCCGGTTAATTTGCTGGCGGCGCTTGAGAAAATGCGGGGTGGCGGAGCGGTGCCGGTCTTTATCACAAAGGAACTGGAAAAGTTTCTGACCGAGCAGGGTGTTTACCGGGATGATATGCGCCCCGCCGAAGCCTGGGATAAATTAAATGAAATTACCGGAAACGCGCCTGAACCGGAGCCGCCGGCGGCTAGTTAGGGAAACATTTTGTTAAGCGATGAAGTACGCGCCCTCCGCTCCAATTACGAAAGCCGGGGCCAGGGCCACCTTTTTCACAATTTAATGCTATTTAGCCGGGTTTTGCGGGAGATGGGCCTTGACGCCAACCCGACCCGCACCATTGACCTGGCCCGCAGCCTTGAATTTATCGGTCTCAACAGCAAGGAAGACTTTCATGCCGCCGCCAAAGCGGTGATGTTGCGCCGGGCTGAAGAAGAGCCTATTTTCGATTACGTCTTCCAGATGTTCTGGCGGCAGTGGAACCCACCTGCCAGCGACCAGCCCGGCCAGGAAATGGATTTGTCGCCGGAAGCCCTTGGCAACAAAAAGGCTAACCAGCCGGGCAAGTCAAACGAAGGGGCCGACCAGGACAAGGATAAGCCACCGCCTACCCCGCCCGGCGATGAGGCCAGCGACAAAGTTAAACGGCTGGCCGAAGCGCAGGGGCCGGACACTGGCGAGGGTGACGACAGCGATACCGAAAAACAGCAGACCTATTCAGCCTCGGAGGTCTTTCGTAACAAGGATTTTCAGGACTTTACCAATGACGAACTGGACGAAGCCCGCCGCCTGATGCAAGAGTTGCGCTGGTCCCTGCCCTACCACAAAAGCCGCCGTTGGCAGCCTTCCCGGCAGGGAAACCGGCTGGACGCGCGGCGGGTGGTCCGTAAGAGCCTTAAATATGGCGGCGTGCCGCTCGAACTGACCTGGCGCAAGCGCAAAATGAAGCCGCGCCCGCTCGTCCTGATTTGCGACATTTCCGGCTCGATGGATCTTTATTCGCGCCTGCTCTTACAATTCATGCACTCGATGGAGAGTGGGCTGCGCTATGTCGAAACCTTTGTCTTTGGCACGCGCCTGACCCGGGTCACCCACGAGCTGAAAAACAAGAACGTGGACGACTCGCTCATTAACGTTTCAAAGATTGTTAAAGATTGGTCGGGCGGCACCAAAATCGGCGAGTCGCTGGAAACCTTTAACCTGAAATGGGCCAGGCGCGTAATGGGCCACGGGGCCGTGGTAATTATTATCAGCGACGGCTGGGATAGGGGCAGTGTCGAAACTCTGCGGCGCGAGATGGCCCGCTTGCAGCGTCTTTCTTTCCGCCTAATCTGGCTCAACCCCCTTCTGGGGCTGCCGGACTACCAGCCGTTAACCATCGGCATCCAGGCTGCCCTTGAATACGTGGACGATTTTCTCCCGGCCCACAACTTCCGCAGCCTGGAACAACTCGGCATGCTGCTGGCGGACATCAACAATGCTCCCAGGGCCTTCCGCAAGCAACAACTTTTAAAGAAGTAAATTATTAAAAAGAGGTACAACCATGCAAGAGGTATTACCGACGATTGAAGAATGGCGGGCCGAAGGCGAAGATATAGCCCTGGCGACCGTCGTCAAGACGACCGGCCCGGCTCCCCGCTTTGAAGGGGCCAAGATGGCTGTTACTCGCAGCGGCAAGCTGGTCGGCTCGGTCAGTGGCGGCTGTGTCGAAGGGGCAGTATTTGAAGAAGCCCAGCGGGTGCTGCGCAGCCGCAAACCTAAACTGGTCAAATACGGCATCAGCAAGGAAAGCGCCTGGGATATTGGCCTTTCCTGCGGCGGCGGCATCGAAGTTTATATCTCTCCCCTCGAATAAAAGGCGGCGATTGCCATGTCAAACTATGAGAAGATAAAAGAGCATATCGCGCGCGAAGAAATGGTGGCGCGGGCAATTGTGGTCCACGCCCCCGAAGGCGCGGCTATCGGGGCTGAAATGCTGGTCTACCCGGATGGCCGCACCGACGGTTCGCTTGGCTCGGCGCAACTCGACCAGGGCGCGGTTGCAAAGACCCTTGAACTGATGCAGCGTACCGGCTCCAAAACTTACCCTATCGAGACTCCCGCCGGGCAGTACGAAGTCTTCGTGGATGTCTTTCCGCCACCGCCGACCCTGCTGGTCTTTGGGGCGGTCCATATCGCTATCCCGCTCGTCAAGTTCGCCAAAGAGTGCGGCTTTCGCACCCGAGTGATTGACGGCCGCCAGAAGTTTTTGACCAAAGAGCGTTTCCCGGAAGCCGACGAACTGATTGAAGCCTGGCCGGACGAAATTGTTGAGCAAAACGTCAAGATTGACGCCAACACCTACATTGTCATTTTGACGCACGATGAGAAGTTTGACGGCCCGGCCCTGGACGTGAGCCTGCCCAGTCCGGCCCGTTATATCGGCGCGATTGGCAGCAAGACCACGACCGCAAACCGCAACGAGCGGCTGCGTAAAGCCGGGGTCTCGGCGAAAGACATCGCCCGGATTCATGGCCCTATCGGCATTCCGATTGGCGCGAAAGAACCCGCTGAAATCGCAATCAGCATCATGGCTGAAGTACTCGCCGTTAAATATGGCTTTGATAGACCGAAAGAATAATTTAAACACATAATGCTAAATACCGAAAAATACCTCAAACTCGGCCCCGAAGTACGAGAGGGCACGGCCCTTGTCGCCCTGGAATCTACCGTAATCTCGCACGGTCTGCCCTACCCTGAAAACCTGGTTACGGCGAATGCTCTCGAAGAGGTAGTGCGCTCGAAGGGGGCTACCCCGGCCACGATTGCCCTGCTCGACGGGAAAATCCGGGTTGGGCTGGGCCCGCCTGAACTTAAACGCCTGGCGACCGAACAAAACGTGGCGAAAGTCAGCCGCCGCGATTTGCCGGTGGTCCTCGCTCGCAAAGGGTTGGGCGCGACAACCGTGGCGGCGACCATGTACGCGGCGTCCCTGGCGAATATCCAGGTCTTCGGCACAGGCGGTCTTGGCGGGGTTCACCGGGGCGCGACAAGCACCTTTGATATTTCGGCTGACCTGACCGAACTGTCCCGCACGCCCGTAATCGTGGTCTGCGCCGGGGCCAAGTCCATCCTCGACTTGGCCCTGACCCTCGAATACCTCGAAACCCAGGGCGTGCCGGTTATCGGCTACAAGACCGATGAGTTACCAGCCTTTTACACCAGCCACAGCGGCCTTAAACTGGAAGCCTGGGCCGATTCGGCAGCGGAAATTGCCCGGATTGCGCGCATCAAATGGGATTTAGGACTGCCAGGTGGTATTGTCGTGACGGTTCCCCCGCCGCCCGAAGCCGACTTACCGCCTCAGGAGATTGAAAAAGCGATTGGCCGCGCTCTGGCTGCCGCCGAGCAGGCCGGGGTTAAGGGTAAGGCCGTGACCCCTTTCCTGCTCAACGCGGTCCGCCTTGAAACCGAGGGCAAGAGCCTCGAAACTAATGTGGCCCTTCTAAAGAATAACGTGAGCGTGGCGGCAGAAATCGCCCTTGCCTTACTCGATGAAGGGCCAGCGGAGATGCCGGAAGAATTAATTTAAATCCCGGTATAGTTTATGCATATCTGATTTTAAGGATAAAGGGTGCAGTAGAGGCACCCTTTCTTTTCGGACGGGTGGATTGCCAGGGAAGTTCCTCAGGATAACAGAAAGCAGCCAGGTTAATGCTACGAAGCGAAACGATTCTCCAGAGTATTTCAGATGGTCTTTTTACCCTCGACCACGAATGGCGTTTCACCTATCTCAATCCTCAGGCTGAAAAGTACCTGGGGAAAAATTCCGGCGATTTGCTTGGCAAAAACATCTGGAAAGAGTTTCCGCTGGCTATCGGGACCACTTTTTATACCTATTATCACCAGGCTCTGCAAGAACAGCAAAAAGTCAGTTTCGAGTCTTTTTCGCCCACCTTGGGCGGCTGGTATGATGTCACCGTTTATCCTTCCGCCGAGGGTCTCTCGGTTTACTTCCGAGATATTTCCAACCGTAAAGAAGTTGAAGAGGCTTTCCATGAGCAAATCCGGCTGTCAAAGCTTATCTCCGAGGTTAGCCAGGCTCTGATACTGAATAACTCCCTGCCGGAGATGTTGAAAAGCTGCACCGAAGCCCTGGTTAAAAATTTGAAGGTGGCTTTTGCCCGGATTTGGACCCTCAACCCATCGGACAACATGCTGGAACTCCAGGCCAGTTCCGGGGAGTATACCAATCTTGACGGCAGCCACAGCCGGGTGCCGGTTGGCTCTCTCAAAATCGGCTGGATTGCTCAACAACGCCAGCCCCACCTGACCAACCTGGTTAAAGGCGATAAACTGATTGCTGACCAGGACTGGGCTGTTCGGGAGAATATGGTTGCTTTCGCCGGATATCCTTTGATGCTGGAAGACCGCATGCTCGGTGTACTGGGGATGTTTTCCCATTCTCCCATTACTGAAACTACTTATGAGGCCCTGGAAACCCTGGTTAAACAAATTGCCCTCGGCATTGACCGCAAGCAGAGCGAAAACAGTCTGCGAGAGCAGCGTGAAAACTACGAAGTCACGCTTTCCAGCATTGGCGACGCCGTTATTGCGACGGATAATCATAGCCGGGTGACTTACCTTAACCCTGTAGCCGAAGCTCTGACCGGGTGGCGAACCGTGGACGCGCTAGGCCAGCCCCTCACAACTATTTTCAATATCGTAAATGTAACGACTCGCCAACCGCTCGAGAACCCTGTAAAGAGGGTCTTGCAGTCCGATCAGGTGGTAGGACTGGCTAACCACACGGTCTTGCTGGCCCGCGATGGCCGGGAAACGCCCATAGAAGATAGCGCTGCCCCTATCAAAAATAGCGCCAACCGGATTATAGGGGTAGTGCTGGTCTTCCGGGACGCCACTGAAAGGTTAAACAGCGAAGCTGAACGCCAGCGGTTGTTCTTGCGGGAACAAGACTCCCGGCGAGAAGCCGAAGAGTCGCGTGCCCGCCTGTATAACCTGTTTATGCAGGCTCCGGCCTCTATTGCCGTCCTGGAAGGGCCGGAACATAAATTTACCCTTGCTAACGAGCCTTATATGCGCCTTATTGGCCGGTCTGAACCAATCCTGGGGCTGTCGGTGCGCGAGGCTTTGCCGGAATTAAGCGGGCAAGGTTTTTACGAACTGCTTGATAAGGTCTTTAGTACCGGCAAACCTTTTTACGGAAATGAAATTCCGGTCAAACTGGACCGCCTGGGAAACGGCGAGTTGGAGCAATTTTACTTAAACTTTGTCTACCAGCCCTACACAAACCTGGCGGGTCAAATCGAGGGTATCCTGGTCCACGCCGTGGATGTAACCGAACTGGTGGTTACCCGGCACGAGATTGAAGCGGCCCGCGCCCGCCAGCACCACCTTTTCATGCAGGCTCCGGCCAATATTGCCATCCTGGAAGGGCCGAACCATGTTTACACTTTTGCCAACTCGCCTTATTTGGAGCTGATCGGCCATGACAGGGATATTATGCACAAGCCGGTTGCCGAGGTTCAGCCCGAAATCGCCGGGCAGGGCTATTTTGAATTGCTGGACCAGGTTTACCGGACCGGACAGCCCTATATCGGCCAGGAAGCCAGGGTGATGCTCCCCCGCCACGGTAGCCAGGAACTGGAAGAAATCTTCCTTGATTTTGTCTACCAGCCCTATAAAAACCAGGAAGGCCAGGTAGAGGGTATCCTCTTCCACGGGGTAGACGTAACCGAGCAGGTCTTAAACCGCCAAAGGATTGAAGGGCTGGTGGCTCAACTGGCCGAACGGCAAGCCCAGCTTAAAACCAGTAACGAACGCCTGAAATTCCTCTCGGAAGCCAGCGCCACCCTCTCTTCGTCGCTTGATTACAATGTAACCCTCAAACAGGTGGCCGAACTGCTGGTGCCGTCCCTGGCCGATTTCTGTTATTTCGACATTATTAACAGAGAAGGGAAAGTTGACCGCATCGCCTGGCAAAGTATTGACGCCTCCCAGGAAGATTTATTCAAACGGCTGGCTACTTTTGCGCCAACCCTGGAAAGGACCAGCCACCCCGTAACGCAGGTGGTTACTTCAGGCCGGGCCAGACTGGTGCCTTACGTGACCGCCGAGTGGTTGCGCCAGGCGACCTATAACGAGGAGCATTTCGACCTGACCCGGCAGGTTGGACTTAGTTCGTACCTGGTGGTGCCTCTCAAGCTGCGTGATACCATCTTTGGCACGATTACCCTCTGCTATACCACGGCTTCAGGGCGGCACTACACCGAGGCTGACCTGGAATTAATCCTGGAACTGACCCAGCGGGCCGCCATGGCAATTGATAACTCGCGCCTTTATTACACCACCCAGAAAGCCCTTAAAGAGCGTGAAACCTTCCTTTCGGTGGCGGCCCACGAACTAAAAACACCCCTGACCGGCCTCAAAGGCTTTACCCAGGTGCTTAACCGGCAGTTGGAGCGCGACGAGAAAACTGCGCTCGACCCGGTCCGGATTAAACGCACCCTCGACATTATCAACAAGCAATCGGATAAACTTACCTATCTGATTGACCAACTGCTGGATGTTTCGCGTATCGAAACCGGTAAACTGCAACTGGACATGCGCGAAACCGATGTGGTTGACCTGGTCCGGGAACTGGTCGAGCAGACCCAGAGCCGCACCAACCGGCATAACCTCATTTTCAATACTGCCCGGGAACCCCTGCTGGCCCGGATTGACCCGGTGCGCTTCGAGCAGGTCGTCAACAATCTACTGGATAACTCCCTTAAATATAGCCCTGAAGGCGGCCCTGTTATGGTTGAGTTGGAGCGGGCAGACGGTGAAGGAGCAAGCCAGGCCTTCCGGTTGAGCGTAACTGACCGCGGCCTCGGTATCCCGGTGGAGCGGCGTTCGGATATTTTCGAGCGGTTCTATCAGGCCCACGAAACAGCCCTGATAAGTGGAATGGGCCTCGGCTTGTTCATCTGCCGCGAGATTGTCCAACTCCACGGCGGGGAAATTCACGCCGAGTTCCCGGACGAAGGCGGCGCAAGTTTTATTGTAACCGTCCCTCTAAGCCGCTAATCCAACCGGCCCGCCTTTGAAGTAATCACCCGTCTGTTAAATGAAATTGATAAGCTGCTTTTAAAGGAGTAACTTTTGAGGACCGAAAAAGAGAAAATGCTAAATGGTCAACTTTACGATGCCTCTGACCCGGTCCTGGTGGCTGAAAGGCAGCGCGCCCGCCGCCTGGCCCGGCTTTTCAACCAGACCCTGGAAACCGACGGCGACCGCCCCAGCCAGTTACTAAGTGAACTTCTGGGAATAGCCGGACCGGGCTGTTATATCGAACCGACCTTGCGCTGCGATTACGGCTACAATACCGAAGTGAGCAAGCCTGGCGTCCCTATGGGTAATAACGTTACAGTAGCGGCGGGCGCGGTCGTGCCTAAAGACTTGGCGGATAACGTGGTCGTAGGCGGCAACCCGGCCCGGGTTATAAGAAAGTTAGCTTAAAATCTTATAGAATAGTTGTTAACTGCAATAATGTTATAATGCGCCCGACCAGATAAGTATTGGAGAAAAAATGCCGCAACTTGTTGTTGACGATATTCCGCTTTATTATGAGCTTGTCGGGCCGAGCGCGGGCGAGGTTGTGTTATTTCTCAGCGGCCTTACCGGCGACCATAACAACTGGACCTTGCAGGTGAACCGCCTCAAAGACCGCTACCGTTGTCTTACTTTCGACTGGCGCGATACCGGCCAGAGCGGTTCGAGCCTGGCCGAGGAATACAGCACCGCCGAGATGGCCGGGGACGTGGCCGGGCTTATCCGGGGCTTGCATTTAGGAAAAGGCCACCTGGTCGGGCTTTCGATGGGCGGGGCCGTTGCCCAGGAAATAGCCCTTAATTACCCGGAACTGGTGGGCAGTCTGGTGCTGGCCTCGACTTTTTGCGACCGCCCGCTGCCGGTGGAAATTCCAGCCGATAAGCGGACGACCGGCCATTTACGCCAGCAAGCCGCCGTGAAACTTCACAACACCTGCGACCGCCTGCACCTGATTTCGGCTCCCACGCTGGTCGTGGCCGGGTCACGCGATAAATCCACCACGCCGGAAAGTCAGTATACCCTTGCCTCCTGGATACCTGATGCCCGCTACGAAC
>CADDZM010000157.1 GCA_902812345.1 Chloroflexota bacterium
GGGCCGCCCCACCGACCCCGGTGCCGCCCACGCCCCAGGTGACTTTGCCGCCCGAAACCAGTCCGACTGCCCCGGTCCCGACCGCCCCGCCTGTAAACACTTCGGCCAGACCGCCCCAGCAACCGGCCAGCGGTCCCGGCGGCCAGGATTATCCTTACAAAGGCGTGACAACCAACCATTACGGCCAGGGCGAGGAAGCCTTTTACATTTTCGAGCCGTCCCAACCGGTCCCGGCTAAACCGCTCCCGGTGATTGCTTTTCTGCACGGCTATGCGGGCGTAAATCCTGATGGGGACGGCTATTCGGTCTGGATTAATCACCTGGTCCGGCGCGGCAATATCCTGATTTTCCCGGTCTACCAGGACCGCAACAGCGCCGACGGCACCAAATTTACCGATAACGCCCTGGCTGGTTTGAAAGCCGCTCTCAAAAAGTTGCAGGACGGCAGCCATGCCAGGCCCGACCTGGCAAACTTTTCGATGCTAGGTTACAGCGCGGGCGGCGTTATCGCAGCCAATTTGACAGCCCGGGCCGAAAAGAGCGGCCTTCCGGTGCCAAAGACCTTCATGGCGGTCAGCCCGGGCGGTTGCGCCAATTGCAGCATCTTCGCGGTCAAAAATTTTACCCTCGACCAACCAACCGAACTGGCGGCTATCCCGGCGGCAACCCGTATGCTGGTGATAGTTGGCAATCAGGATATAATAGTAGGCAAGAGCGCTGCCGAGCTTATCTGGCAGAATACGGCCCAGATCCCGGCGGCTAACAGAAATTTTTTGGAGTTCGATACCGACAACTACGGCACGCCCGGCCTGGTGGCCGACCACGGGATGGCTACTCGCCATAATGCCTTTAATTACTATGGCATCTGGAAGCTGTACGATGCCCTGGAAAATTGCTCGTTTGAGGGCAAATCGTGCGAGGTGGCCCTCGGCAATACGCCCCAGCAGCGCAGCCTCGGCGTCTGGAGCGACGGCACCCCGGTTAAAGAAATCACGGTGCTTGGCTGACAAATTTATTTCACAGCTTCCGCTTTGAACCTGAAAAGCTTTCGGGATACGAGAAAATCAAACTCAAATAATGTTTCAAGCGAAAGCCCTATATTAAAGAAACACGCGGGAAAGGATTTTAGATGATAAAAGGAATTGACCACGTGGTTATCCTGGTGAAAAATCTCGACCAGGCTGTAGCCGATTACAAACAACTTGGCTTTAATGTGACGCCGGGCGGCGAGCACACCGATGGCACGACCCATAACGCTTTAATCGCGTTCGCCGACGGCAGCTATCTTGAACTAATCGCTTTCAAAAGAGAAGCGCCCGAACATCGCTGGTGGCGGCACACCCTTAATACAGCCAGGGATGGCGAAGGTTTAATTGATTTCGCGTTGCTGCCGACCGACATCGCGAACGATATTGCGGCGGCCCGGCAGCGCGGCCTCGATTACCAGGGGCCGTTTCCCGGTGGTCGCCAGCGCCCGGACGGCCAGCGTCTAAAGTGGCAGACCGGCCAGCCGACCACCCCTGACCTGCCTTTTCTTTGCGGCGACATTACCCCGCGCAGCCTGCGCGTGCCGTCCGGTCCGGCCTGGGTCCACCCTAACGGCGTCACCGGGATTGATGCCATAGTTGTCCTTGTTGCGAGTCTTGAAGAAAGCGCCGGGCGTTATGCGGCTTTACTGGGAGTTGAGCCAAACCCAAAACAAGCGGCAGTTCACGCGGCAGCTTTTAACCTGGGGCCGGGTAATATTGTCTTAAACGAACCTGATGAAACTGGCGAAAAGGGTGACTGGCTCCCGGAGGTTAAAGGCGGGCCGGTTAGTTTGCATTTCAAGTCAGTGACGCCGGTAAGTTTCGACAAGTCCCTGGCCCATAACGTAACCTTTTCGGCCTCCAGCAAGGTCGGTCAGGAACAGCGCTGCTAGACGCGCCATTTGTCATTCTGTGGCTCGCTTTAAAATGAAAACAAGCCCGAACGAACGCCGGGTTAAACAATCTCTCGCCGCCGGCGTCACGTCATGATAAGCGCTTGCCCCGTTCCCGGCCGGTAAGGACTATCCATGAACGTTCCCCTGTTTTGTGCTTCGCCAACAGCGTCTAGATTCCTCAACAAGTTCGGAATGACCCGGTAAAGGAGCCGGCCTTTAAGCACATTTATTATCAACGGAAGCAATTAAAGCCCTTGTAGCAGATTAAAACTCGTTTCAGCGAGGCGTAAAGTACTCCCTATTTCCACCTCGACGCCCCAATCCTCAATAGACCAGATGACCGATAAAATCGCCTGGGCGAAACACCAGCCCAGCACCCGTTTTTCTTCCAGACCCAGCGATTGGCAAATTATTCGCACCCGGCTTTTCAGGGTGCGCGGATCGGCGTAAAACTCCGGGCTTTCATCCGGATTACGCAGCATCGCCCCGGTTTCGTAAGCCATTTCCCCGATCACCCCTTTGGGGTCAATAGCGCGCCAGCCCTGGTTCGCGTCCAACAGCACGTTATAGTGGTGAAGGTCGCCGTGTAGAAGGCGGCGCGGCCCCTGGCTTTCGCAAAGCTCGTGGTAAAGACTTTCGGCCCGGTCGAGCAACTCCACCGGGATTTTTGCGGTCAGAATTGTCCGGCTGTTTCGTGTGAAGGCTTTGCCCCAATCCTCTACCGATTTGAAGCCTTCGGGATTAGCTACACCACCCTTAAACCCGCCACAAAGCAACTCAATAACCCGGCAAATTTGGCGGGTAGCTTCCCCATCTTTGCCCGCCCGCACCAGTTCGACCAGTTCGGTGCCGGGAATAACCTGTTCCAGCAGCAGCGCGCCTTCGTCCATTTTGAATAGATTAACCGCGCCCCGTCCGGCGTGATATTCCAGCCAGCGCCCGGCCTTTTGCTCGTCGCTGCGTGGTTTTATAAGTTTGAGAACCGCCGGCCAACGGCTTTCTGCCAGCACGCCAAAGGCCAGGATAGAAGACGGTGTTTCGATTTTCTTGCTCGTAAATTCTATTTTCCACTGCCGGGCATAAACTTCCAGGCGGTCCGCTAAATCTTCAAAATTATCCAAAATCCAATCCTGGTTTAGCCGGGCGCAACCCCGGTTAGCGTTGTAAAAAAATCATAAGGCTGGTTTTCCACTAAAGCCCGGTTCTTCCCCTTGTCACGCCCCCTGGGTGCGGACTTGAGGAGGAATCCCAGCGCCGTTGGCACAAGCATTATACGTGAAAACGACTTAAATACGGACCTAACCAGCCGAAACCCAGGGGCAGTTTTCGTTTGGTAGGCCCAGGTAAGGCTAAACTGTTTCACCAATTCTGACTTTGCATTCGCCCTGGAAGCTTTTACCCCCTTCCGTATAACCCGGGTTGCAAAATAACCCGGGTTACAAAGTAATTCAGGCCATAAAAGTTTAGTGACAGGTGTCATAGGGCGGCCTGTCCTGGCTGTGATATCCTCGACCCAGGTTTTCAAACCTTATTCGGGAACTCTTTATTTAAAATTTTTTAATTTAAACAGTCCAGCATTTAAACCCAGGAGTAACAATGACTAATTTCGATTTATCCGTCTTATTTTTCCTCCAGATATTCGTAATTTTAATCGTTTGCCGGGTCATTGGCTATCTCGGCACTAAAATCGGCCAGCCGCTGGTGGTCGGCGAAATGATAGCCGGGGTCGTCCTCGGTCCTTCCATTTTTGGCCTGCTGGCTCCTGACTTGCAGGAGCACCTTTTCCCCAAAGAATCTCGCTCGATTATTTATGCCGCGGCCCAGGCCGGTCTGGTTCTGTATATGTTTGTAATCGGGATGGAATTTGACGTCAGCCTTATCCGGTCGCGCCTTAAGAGCGCCGCGGCGGTCTCTTTTTCCGGTATTGTGGTGCCTTTCGCCCTGGGAGCAGGACTGGCCTTTTTCCTGGTTCAGGATAACACCTTCTTTACCGGCAAAGTGGATGCCTGGATTGCCATGCTTTTTATGGGCGCGGCTATGTCCATTACCGCCTTCCCGATGCTGGCCCGGATTATCCACGAACGCGGCCTGGCCGGAACGCCGCTCGGCACCCTGGCCCTGGCCGCCGGTTCGATGGACGATGCTGTAGCCTGGTGTGTCCTTGCCGTGGTGCTTGCCAGTTTCAAAGCCAATCTTTCCATCGCCCTTATGGCTATTGGAGGCGGCGCTCTTTTCGTGGTGTTCAATTTGCTGGTAACGCGGCGGCTTCTCAAACCGCTTGGTGCATACGTCGAACGCCGCAAAGAAGTTAGCGGCCCGGTAATGGCCGGTATCATGGCCTTGCTCTTCATCTCGGCCTGGCTGACCGACACCATCGGCATCTACGCTGTCTTTGGCGCTTTCATCCTCGGCACCGCTATGCCGCGCGGTCTTTTGTCCCGCGAACTGATGCACAAAATCGAGCCGTTGACGGTCGCCGTCCTGCTGCCGCTCTTCTTTATCAACTCCGGCCTGAACACCAGCATCGGCCTTTTAGACAACCCTTACCTGTGGCTGGTGACTGGCCTGGTGCTGGCGGCGGCGGTGGGCGGAAAGTTTGTGGCTTGCTGGCTGGCGGCCAGGGCTTGCGGCGAGTCGCAGCGGATTTCACTTTCGGTTGGCAGCCTGATGAACGCTCGCGGCCTGATGGAACTGATTGCCCTTAACATTGGCCTCGAACAAAAGATTATCACCCCGACCCTGTTCGCGGTCCTTATAATTATGGCAATCGCTACTACCCTGATTACCTCGCCGTTGTTTGAACTGGTCAACCATAAGACCGCCCGCGATGCCGCTGCCGAAGGGCCGGTCGAACTTGAAACCGGAATTTTGGTGGAAAAAGCGGCCTAGTGACTGTAAAATAAAAAAAAGCCCCCGGAGGAATAAAAACTCTGCGGGCTTTTTTTTATTAAAACTAGTTCAAACGGCGGATGCGGCGGTAAGCTACCAGTCTTTCGGCGGTCTCCCGGCGGCTGAGGTGGCCGCTTAACCGGGCGAAAAGAGCTTGCCCAGACCGGACCGCCAGCCCTAGCCAGGTAATCAGCCTTGCGGCGCGCTGGAAGCCCAGGCTGTAGTGTTTCTTGTAAAAATAGCTGCGGCTGCGAAACAATTGCACCAGCATTTCCTGGCGGAACCGGCGTGTGCTGGCCCCGGCGTGGTGAATAACCATCGCGGCGGGCAGCGAATAAATCTTCCAGTGGCTCGGATGGCGGCGGCCTGGGCGGAACCGCAACCCCACCGGGCGGTAGCCCTGCGGCATCTCGGCCTGTTTAATCCGGTAGCACCAGTCAATTTCTTCCATGTACATAAAGAAAGCTTCGTCCAGCAGGCCCACTTTCGCTACAACCGAGGCCCGCGCCATCAGGCAAGCCCCCAGCGGAAAGTCGACCTCGAAAGCCTGGGGATATTTGCCCTCGTAAAGACGGCGTGGGTAGCGCCCGTTCAGGCGAGAGCGGATCAGCCGCCAGTTGAGAGGGAAGAAATCGAGAAAAATCTGGCCCAGGCCGGGAAAGTGAAAGGCGCTCTCCTGGAAACTGCCGTCAGGGTAAAGCAGGGCCGGGCCAACCACCGCTGCCTGCGGTTCGGCTTCCAAAAAGCCCAGCATCTGCCACAGGGCCGGACCCTGTACCTCGGTATCCGGGTTGAGCAGCAGGAGAAAATTCCCTTTAGCGCGGGCAAGCCCCTGGTTGCTGGCCGCCGCAAAGCCCCGGTTGTCCTGGTTAGCGATAAGGGTCGCCTGGGGAAATTCCTGGCGGACCATTTCAGGGCTGCCGTCGGTGGAGGCGTTGTCCACCACGAACAGTTCGAAGGTGTAGTGCGGGTGGGAGTTGGCATAGACCGCCGCCAGGCATTTTCGCAGCAAAGCGGCCGTGTTGTAACTGACAACCACGATAGAGAGGTCTATTTTTTGAGTTAAACCGGCTGGTAATTTATCCAAAATTTTCTTCCAGGATAAAGATTGTGGGCCGCTAAGTGTGACTTTATATTACCTGGTGGTTGTAGTATAATCGCGGGTACGTAGACTGTCAAAGCTTATCAAGCGAACCGTAAAGGGAAGGTGTAAAATACCCGCTTTTCATCCTCTTTCCTGCGAATTTTTCAGCCGGAAATTCTAATTTAACCTTTTTTAACGGCTGTTTATTGGCTTCAGGACGCCCGGCATTTTGCAGGCCAGGCCGGGCGTTATAGACCTGTATACTGGCCCGTTCAAAGTGGGGAGTAAGTAAACAATTCCAGATGGACCAAAAAAGACCAGAATTTAATAAAGAACAGCTTAAAGAAATAAAAACTCGCCTGACCCGCCTCGGAATGAGCTTAATGGAAGCTGAAAACCGTACGCCCGGCGAAGGTGGCGGCTCATTCTTCGATAACCAGCTTGATGATTTGCTGGCCGATATTGTCCATAAAGCCAGCCCGGCCGCCAATGTCACCACCCAGCCTGAACCGGCCTTGCTGGGCGAGGAAGAACCAAAGCCGCGCCGGGTGGTTATTACCGGCCTGGGTACGGTTAATCCCCTGGCTCACAATGTCGAAGATTTCTGGACCGGTCTTAAAAAAGGCCAGAGCGGTATCGCCCGCATGACCCTTATTGACCCCAGCAACTACCCGACCCACGTCGCCGGGGAAGTTAAAGAGTGGAACCCTAAAGAGTGGATAGACCCTAAAGAGGCCCGGCGCATGTCCCGCGCCAGCCAGTTCGCCGTCGCCGCGGCTCGCCAGGCAGTCGAAGATGCCAAACTTGAAGTCGAAGGCGATATGGCGGACGAATACGGTGTGGTCTGGGGGACCGGCAACTGCGCCTACCCCGAAACTGAGGCAGGTGTCCGCACGATGATTGATAAAGGCGGCATGAAGTTAAGCCCTTTCTTTATCCCGGTAATCCTGCCAAATATGCCCGCCGCCCAGGTTGCCATGCAGCTCGGCTTCAAAGGCTATAACTCGACTATCATTACCGCCTGCGCCTCCAGCACTCAGTCCATCGGGGAAGCCGCCGAGATTATCAAGCGCGGAGATGCCGAAGTGATTATCAGCGGCGGTGGCGAGGCTCCTATCAGCGAACTGGGTCTGGCCGGGTTCTGCGTGATGCGGGCCATGACCAGCGCCCGCAACGAAGCCCCTACTACAGCCAGCCGTCCTTTTGATAAAGAGCGCGACGGCTTTGTCCCCTCGGAAGGTGCGTCGGCCCTGGTGCTGGAAAATCTCGACCACGCCCTGGCGCGGGGAGCGACCATCTACGCCGAAATCGTCGGCTTTGGCGCGACCTGCGATGCTTACCACCTGGTCGCCCCGGAACCGTCCGGCCTCGGTGCGGTCCGTTCGATGCGGCGAGCTTTGCACAGCGCCAGGTTATCGCCCCGCGATATTGACTATATCAACGCGCACGGCACCAGCACCGACCTCAACGACCGCATGGAGACAGTCGCCGTTAAAAAGGTTTTTGGCGACTACGCCTACCAGATTCCGATGAGCAGCACCAAGTCCATGGTGGGGCATTTGCTCGGCGGGGCCGGTGGCGTTGAAGCGGTGGCGACCCTGCTCATGATGAAAAACGAGATGATTCACCCGACCATAAACTATGAAACGCCGGATGATGACCTGGACCTTGATTATGTACCTAACCGCGCCCGCCCTTCCAAAATAAAGGTGGCAATGAGTAATTCCTTTGGTTTTGGCGGGCAAAACGCTTCCATAATTTTTAAAGAATACGTCACCAGTCAGCCGGATTAAAAGACCATAGTTAGCGGGTGGAGGAGACCATGTCAGTGGGTGAATTCTGGACTTTTAACTTTTGGGAATTGCGCACCGGTCACCAGGGCCGCGAACTGGAAGAATTAACCCGCCTGGGCATCATTCCCGAATACGGCAAGGTCAACGGGGTCCGGGCAATCAAGCTGTTTCGGATTGAGGAGGGCGACGGCGCGGGCCGTTTCCTGGCCGTTACCATCTACGAAAGCCGGGATGCGTTCAACGCCTGGTTCACCAGCAACAGTGTGGATTATGCCATCTGGGAACGAAGCCTGCGGCCAACTTTGGAAAAATGGTCGGCTATCGCTAACCTGACCGCGACCCACCGGTTGGTGGAACTGCTGGACTTTCGCTACGAGTAATTTTAAAAAAGCCGGTTTTTGGATTTCCTTCCGGCCCCGGCCCCTACAGGAGTTTTGAAGTGCTTCTTTCTGTTACAAACAAGGTTGAAATTGACCGCCAGGTAAAAATTAACCGGCTCTTTTTCTGGATTGGCATCATCGGATTAGCGGCGGCTATGGCGGTCCTTTTCCTCTTCGCCGGAAACCCCTACCTGGTCTTTCTTGGCTATCCTTTCCTGATTCTTGGCCTCATCCTCTCCAAACGCGGGTCTTTTAACAACCGGCGGCACGGTGTCGGGGGCTACAAAATCGCCAGCGAAGAAAAACTGATTGCCGCGACCCTGGACGGCAGCCCGGCCCGCTATCACCTCTATAGCTGGATTAAAATCGGCGGCATGGCGATTGATCACCTTCTGGTGACACCCGGCGGCCTGATGATAATCAAGGCTTGCAGCCAGATGGGCGACTTTAAAATGGCAAACGACAGCTATCGCCGCAAGGCCGGTCTGGCGACCTGGTTCGCGACGGTCGGCGAACCGGGCATCGGCAACCCGACCCAGGAGCTTAACAACCAGGTTAAGAAACTGCACGAGTGGTTCGCCGAAAAAGGGTTGGAAATCCCGGTGGATGGCATCGTCGTCTTTATGCTGCCGCGCACTAAAATCCTTAGCGCCGAGGAAATGAGCTACCCGGTCTGCAAACTGGACCAGTTAAAGCAGGCTATCCGGGGCTGGGAAACCGACTTGAACATGACCGTCCCGCAACAGCAGCAGGTCGAGGACTATATCCTTGAAACCCTGCCCGCCGATGTCGCTACCGAGGCCCGGGCCCTGGCCCAACTGCCCGGTTACAAACGGGCGGCGCTTCTCAATCCTGACAAAGCCGCTAAAGTTGAAAAAGTAAAAGAAAGGGTAGTTGAGAAAAAGGCCATCGAACCGGCCGCCCCCAAGCCCCGCCTGACCCCGGAAGAGCGCGAAAAGCTGCGCCTGGAGCGTATCAAGGCCGCCCAGGAAAAAGGTCTGAAGGGCCATAATCCTTACGCGCCGCTTGAACCGGGCCAGAAAATGGGCAAGGACGGCAGGGTCCGCGAGGTTAAACCGGGGGTTATTGAAAAGAAGCCGCAACGTCGCCGGGTCGCGCCGCTTCAGCGCCCGACCCCTGGCGCGTTTGGAGACCGGAAAGAATAGCCGTGTGGGAAGATAGCGAACCGGCAGACGACAGCCAGGAAGAACTTTTTCAGGACCGGCTAATCGGCCACGAATGGGCGGCGGGCCTGCTTCAAAGGAGCATTGACAGCCGCAAGTTAAGCCACGCCTATGTCTTTAGCGGCCCGAACGGCATCGGCAAGAGCTTCCTGGCGCACCATTTCGTGATGGCTCTTTCCTGCCAGAACCCGCCCCCTAAAATCGAAGGCCAACTCGGTTTCCGCTTTTGCGGCGAATGCCGGGCCTGCCGCATGATACGGGAAGACAAGTATCCCGATGTGTCGGTGATAAGCCTGGAATGGCAAGCCCGTATGGAAAGCGGCCCTGGGTCCAGCAGCGCCAACGCTAACCTTAAAATTGATACTATCCGGGCCATGCAGCTTGAAGTCAGCCGCGCCCCTCTCGAAGCGCCCCGCCGGGTCTTTATCGTGGAAGACGCTGCCACCATGCAAATTGCCGCCGCCAACGCCTTTTTGAAGACCCTGGAAGAACCGCCCGCCCGCGCCCTTATCATCCTGATTTGCGACAGCGACCGGTCCCTTTTGCCAACCATTGTCTCACGCTGCCAGGTCTTTGACCTGCGGTCGGTCCCGACCGAAACTATCGAGAAAGCTCTTGAAACCAGGGGCGCGGACCAGCCGACCGCCCATAAACTGGCCGCTCTCTCGGTCGGTCGGCCCGGCTATGCTCTCCGGGCTTTCTACGATAAGACCCACCAGGACGTGGACGACCGCGACGAGGCCATCCAGGAGATGGAAACCCTCTTGAAAGCGGACCAGGCGGTCCGGCTGGCTTTCTCGGAAGAACTTAACACCCGCTGGGCGGGCCAGGGCGAACGCCGGGCCTCGGTGGTAACAATGCTAAATTTATGGCTGGGCTGGTGGCGCGATTTACTGCTGGTCTATAACGGTCAGGGCCGTTACGCCACCAACCAGGATAAACTCGACACTTTGCAGGCGCAGGTTGACCGGTTGCACCTGGGCCAGATTAAAGAAATGCTGCAATGGCTGACCCGCGCCCAGTCCGAACTGGATAGCAACCTCAGTCCCCGGCTGGCCCTGGGCGACCTTTTCGTCAACCATCTGCCCCGGCTTTAGGCCAGGAGAGGCGACGTGGCAAATCTGCAAAAAGCGGCCAGGCGTATAATTGGGGTTAGAACTTTTCCAGCCGGACCCCTGCTTTTTTGTGAGGCGGGCGAACTTTCTCCAGCAGCGGGCGCGTGGGTAATGATCGCGCGTGACGGGGAAAGTTTCCCGGCCCAGGTCACCTTGCCGGGCAACCTGCTCGAAACATACGAGTTGGAAACCGCTCTACCGGTAGTATTGAGAGCGGCGAGTGAAGCCGAACTGGCCGCCGCCGGGATACGCCGGGCGGTCGAAGCCGAAATTGCCCGCAAATTTGAAGAATTGTCGGCGGCACACCGCTTGCCGTATCTTTTAAAAGAGGTTGAGGCCAGGCCGGACCGGTTAATCGTCCGGTTTTCGGCGGCCCAGGAACCGGGCTCCCCCGGTTACGTTTCTTTATTAGAGGGGTTGGCCGGAATTTCTAAAACCAGGGTTGAACTTTTCCTGGTCAGTGAAAATTTTTTACCTTCCCGGCCGCCTGGCGGCGGGGAATTGGCCGGTTGGGTTAATGGATTACTAAAAGAGCCGGACCCGGCTGTGATGGCAAAGGCAACCGCCGGCGAACCTTTGCTGGACGAGAGTGAAGTTTACCGGCCCGGCCAGCGGCCAGTCGAGCAACCGGTTCCGCCGTCGGAAGCGGAAAAGCCGGTGGCCTTTTATAACCCGGCGACCGGGAAAAGCTGGCCGGACATGGTTGAAGTTGAATTGGAGCCTTTTGATAGGGGCGACCACTAGAAAGAAGTTTTCCAATGTTTGAAGCGGTCATCATGGACCTGGACGGTTTGCTGGTCGACAGCGAACGCTGGCAAATCAAGGCCTGGCAGGAGTATTTAAAGCGGTTTGAGGTCGAACTGGACGAGTTCGACGCGGTCAAACTGCAAGACCAGCGCGACTATGACAACGCCGAATATTTGCGACGGCGTTTCGACCTGGATACAGACCCCCTTACGATGCAGGAAGAACGCCAGGAAATTTTCATGCGGCTGGCCGAGGAAAATATCGAGCTGATGCCGGGCACGAACGAAGCCCTTCAACTCTTGAAAGAAAGCGAGTTTCGCCTGGCCGTGGTAAGCGCCGGGGTCCGTGAATATATCTATTTGATGATGGATAAATTCGGCTGGGGCGAAGTTTTCGATGTTATCGTGGCGGGCGACATGATTGACGCCAGCAAGCCGAACCCCATGCCGTTCCTGGCCTGTGCCGAAACCTTCGCCCTGCACCCTTCGGAATGCCTGGTGCTGGAAGACTCACGCAATGGGGTCGAAGCGGCCATTGCCGCCGGGATGCAGGTCATTTGCGTCCCCGGCCCCACAACCGAACGCTGGCGGATTACCGGGGCCGACGTGGTGCTGACCGACCTGGATTACCTCAACCTTCCTACAATCCGCTCTATCTGGCATGAAGGCGAAAATTACAATACGCCGCAGCTACAACCCCAACTGGCTCCCCAACCCCGCCGGGGCCGCTGGAGTTAGCGTTAAACCAAGTCCACCGGTTTTTGCTTTTACTTTCTCACCCTTTACTGTGACAGGATTTCGACCGACATGCGGCGCGGAGCCGGCGTTCCAGCCGGAATATCCGAGGGCGCCACCGTCAGGACCACCACGCTCATATCGTCCTGGGGACGTTGGCGGTCGGCGGCCATCGCCAGTTCCAGCAGTTCCTCGGCAATCTGGCTTGCCTCGAGGTTTCCGGCTTCCAGCTTTCCCCGCACAAAAGCGGCCACGTCAAGCGGTTTTTCGCCCTGGTTATAACGCTCCCCGGCGTGGCTGATGCCGTCCGAGAAAGCCACCACCACCATGCCCGGCGTTAGCTCAAACTGCCGCACCACCGGTCTGGTGTGACGATATACTCCAAGTTCCACCGCTTCTTCGTCAAGGCCCAAAAGAACCGGCTTTAACTCGCCCGCATCTTCCGGGGAAGTTTCGGCCCCGGCGGGTTCCGCGTCAGGACCGGCCGGGCTTTCCCAGCGGCCCAGATAGACCGGCAGCGGGTTATTGCGGCTGATAATAAGGGTATTCGTGACGAATTCCAGGCTTATCAGGTTCAGAGTCGCCGAAACACCGCCGCTCTTGTAGAAAAATAGCTGGTCATTGGCAGCCCTGGCGACCGCGCCGTCTCGCACGCCCTGCTTGACCAGTTCCGCGCAATGGCTCGCTACAAAATTGCTGGTCTGCTTGGCCGAACGCCCGCTACCCTGCCCATCCACCAGGATAGCGGTCAGGCCGCCGTTGAAGTTAGTATCAAGGGGACGCTCCACGATTTCGACCGTATCGCCGCTCTCCCTGACCGCGTACTTATTAACCTTTGCCACGCCGAACCGAATTTTAAACATAGCGTTGAAAAACCGCTTTCGATGGTTTATAATAGCCCTGTTCTAAGCTTAACACATGGCGGGCCTATGGCGCAGCGGTTAGCGCAATCGACTCATAATCGACAGGTCCCTGGTTCGAATCCAGGTGGGCCCACCATCCCAACCTCAGCAACCAAACTTTCCTGATACTTACCTCTAACTTAAGCAATTCTGGCCTCTTAGGGCCGGTTTATTGTATTATGGCCTCTCCTCGAAATAATAATTTATCCTATAAACCTTGAAGAAGTACATGCTTCAATATTATCTCACATCCGTACTGGCGTAAATAGGCAGGGTAATTATAAGTGAATTGGTTAGGGACAATCCCTTCAGCTATCTCTTAGATTGCAATTTACGAGGCCCTTTTGGTCTTTTTAACCATTTTCTCCAGTTGCCTGACCAGGTTTTCACCATCTATAGGCTGGGAAGTCGTGGAAGGTTGTGAAGTTACTGCCGCCCGGGAAGGTATGCCAGGTTGGGCGGTCACCAGGGCATTCGCAACAGCAGCAGGTTGTGAAATAACCGATTGGCTCACCAGGTTTTGAGTTAATGCCTCAATCGTTTCCAACTGTTTCACCAGGGTTTCTCCAATAGTCTTGACGGTTTGAAGTTTTAACAAAATCGCCCTAATATCATCCGCCAATAATTTTGTAACGAACTTCTTGCGGTTGTTACTACAAAACGTCAATTCAAGCCGGGCATTGTTATCCTGGCTTTTCAATTCAAACCTGAGATTCTTTATACCCTCATAAGTTAAGGTATAAGAACCTTCTATTTTTATCTTTTCCAGGATAATCAGCTTGAACAAAGCTTTTTTCAGGGTATCCTGAAGAAATTGAACTTCTTCAGGTTCAAGCTCAATACTGGCCGGCGAAAACTTTTTATTAGGGGCGAGATATTTCAGGTTAAGGTACCAATCATAGCCGAGTTTCTCATCTATTGCTTCTTCTTCTGAGAGGAGAATGTCTAGAAAACTAAGATTATCGGTATCGCGGGCAACAACCGCGGCGCTCATTTTTGGTAGGTCCAAGACCTGCTCGATTTTCTCCATATAATTTATACTCTTTTGGATTTCTAAGTTTAGTTATAGCTTTTTAAAAGGACCCAAAGCTAATTCATTGCTTCCCTGGCAATGCTGTTTAAGGGGTTAACATCCGGGGAACCACTAAATTTACATTAAAAGAATTGGCGCTACTAAACTGTGATTTTTCTGCTTCTGCCTAATTTTACTTAAGTTAGCTCAACCGGTAAATAGTACTTAGTACTACAGTTGCACTTAATTGGAAGTAACCCTTCCCGACTATAGATTATCAGAAAATAAATCAGAAAGTTTGGGCGATGGATAAGCAGCCCACTTATCCAGAATCGTCCCGGCCAGCGCAAGGACTTCGCCTGGATGGGC
>CADDZM010000158.1 GCA_902812345.1 Chloroflexota bacterium
GGCCGGTTGGGCAGCGGTAGGCGTGGCCGGGGCGGGGACCGCCGGGCGGACTGCCGGTTGCTGGGCCGGGGCCGGAGCAGGCTGCGGGGCGGCGGCTACGGGCAGGTTTAGCGAGTGAGTTGGCTGCTGGTGTTCGGTCTGATGCGCGCCTTCTTCCTCGGTGGCCTGGGTGACCGGTTTGGCATCCTGGTAAAGCCGGGTCTTGAAGCTATGCTGGTCCAGGTTCTCGGTGACCGGGGCTTTGCCGCTTTTGGTAGTCTTGAAAGTTACCTGCGGGATAAGGGCGGCAGCGTCTTCCGCACTATCGTCGGTTTCTTCCTCGGTAAGAGTTATTTCTTCGCGCAAGAAAACCGCCGGGCTGGCCGTTAACGCTTTATCTATAAGCCGGGCAATTTCGGCTGGATTATCGTGGCCCAGGTATTTCTGAGCGGCGTAATACTCGGCCAATTGGTCCAGGGTAAGCGAGATTGGCCGGGTCATCGCGTAGGAGAAACCGCGCATGCGCATCAGGTTCCAGACCTGACTCGCCAGGTCTTGTTCCTCCTGAGTACCACCCAACTCAAGCTTGGGCATATTTGTTTGCATCATAGAGGCAATTTATCCTCTCGTCTCACTGCTTGTGGTAAACAACCGTTTTGCGGCCTGGATTGGCCGTCCGGATTGCTGACTGATTTTCACTATAATAAAAAATATCTTAAAACATCTAAAGAAAGCTTACCAGAACCCGAACTTTAGCGGTGGCTGGCTTCTTCTTTGAGCAACTCGAGGTAACGTCTGGACAGAGTTTCCAGGGTCTGGGGGCGGCCGCTGCGGCGCACGAATTCCACCAGTCTTTCCAGTTGCTCCGGCGTTACTTTCAAGGTTGTAGTTTTGGTTGTATCCATTAAGTCCTTAACCTCTTGAATTTCACGGCAATAGGCCTGGCGGTCAAACGCCGCCAAGTCGGTATTTTACACTAAAATTAAGTTTTAATCAATTTGAATAGAAAAGACTCCTATTTTGAGGTAGAGGCGATTAATAAATTTTTGCAAATATAAGAAAATTTTAAGTCTGCCGGGGCCGGTTATGTCCCGAAGATTTTTAGGTTAATTGACTTATCCAAAACATAGAAGTTAAAATGGTAGTATAGAAGTAAAAATGGTAGTAAGGTTCGATCATTCCTTTATCTTCTATCTTCCTTATAACTTAAGAAAGTAAATTATAAAGGAAATCAATATAAAGGAAATCGTAAGGAAGTAACTTTTTTATAAGGCTTTCAGGAGTACGTTTGTGAATGAAAACGATATTGCCACTTTTAATTTGGCAGTCCAATACGCCAGGCAGGGCTACAAAGAAAAAGCTTTTGATTGCCTGAAAACGCTGGCCCAAAAGGATGCTAACAACCTTGATTTAATCCTGTGGGGAGTTTATACCGCCCCTAACCACGAACGGGCCCAGGCTCTTCTCGATAGAGCGAAGTCCCTGAACCCTGGTTCCCCGGCCCTGGTCGAGGCGGACCACTGGCTGACCAATGAAATGTATGGTTTGCCGCAACCGGAAGAGGGCTACCCACTTTTCCCGCCCAACCCCCAGCTTATCATTAATGCTCTGGCCATTAACCAGCAAACGATTATCGCCGCGCCGTCGGCTCCGGCCCAACCGGTTTACTACTCCCAGCCCTTACCTTTCTACCCGCCTCCCCAGCCGGCTTATATAATGCCGCCGCCAATTATAATAAATAACGTCCAGGCTTACGCCTGCCCGTTTTGCCGCAGTCCCTACCCGCCCCTGACCAGCACTCGCGTTTCCACCGGAGGCTGGGTTACTTTCGGGGTGCTCCTGGTCTTCTTTTTTCCGCTATGCTGGATCGGGCTGCTGGCTAAGACTCAATACTCTTATTGCGGCCAGTGTGGCGCTAAATTCTATTGATACTATTCTCGGACTACAAGCCGTCGTGGTCGTGCCAGTGGTTTTGCCAGCGTTCGTCAATAGGCGCTCCGGCCAACTGGTAGCGAATATCGGTTGATAGCCGCATCCGTCCGGCCTGGTTGGTATTATCCACGGAAGCGTGGACTATGTAAGCGTTATGGATTACCAGGTCGCCCGCCTGGTAATCCGCCACCAGCCAGCGGCAGTCGAATTTTTCGGCCAGGGCCGCTAAATCTCTGGTTAACCATTCGGCCTGAATCTTTCTGACCGCCTGTTTATCCATTTCCCGGATGATTTTATGGCTGCCTTCCAGGTAAATGAGCGCACCATCCTCGACCCGGCAATCTCCCAGCGGAATCCAGGCTGTCAATACCTGGTCGGTGCCTTCACGCAGGTAAACAAGGTCGTAGTGCGCGCCGGTCGCCTGACCCCCGCCCGGCTTAACATGCCGGATAATCTTACGCTTGTGCAAAAACACCTGCCCGCCAAAGAACCATTCAAAGAATTCAACCAGTTCCGGGCTGGTGCAAAGCGCTTCGTATTCTTTTCCCTTTACAATTTCATTGAAAATAATATCGTGCGCTTTAACCTGGTCCACCGGGCCGCTTCCGGCGAAACCCTCCACCGGGTCGCTGCCTGCCGCCAGCAAGCCGGTTTCGGCCAGCATTTTGAAATAATATTCTCTGAAGCGCTTTATTTTGGCAGCATCGAAAAGGCTCTTTAAATATAGATAACCCTGTTCATCCAAGCGGTTCTGTAAAGCCGGTCGGTCGCGGCGTTCGGCTTCCGGCGTGGGCTTTAACCTTCCCAACCGGCCGGGCTGCATATTTAAAGTATAGCCGTTTGATACGAGCGGCGCGGAAAATTCCAGTCTTCCCTCTTTTTTCAAAGTATCCATACCCGGCGCCCGGTCCTTTCTCGCGTAACCTTTACTAATTGCTCATAATAAAGTTAAATTTCTTGCCCAATACGTGTATAATATAAGCTCAGAGCAGACCTGACAATAGATTTCCTGCTCATACCATGGATTATTTGCTCAAAAATTTTAGAAAAACTTTTAGCTAAACGTGGAAGAAGCTTACTATATTACCCCGGCTGAAAACCAGCGTTCGCTCGGATTGGTCTGCACCGGCTACGGCTATGCCTCTGCTAAGACCGGCGCGTGCCTGAAACGCACCCTGAATTGTTACGCTGCCGTCTGGGTCAGCCGGGGAAAAGGTTGGCTGGAAACCTCGGCCACCCGCCAGACCCTGCCGGTTTCGGAAGGCACTCTTTTCTGGCTATTTCCGGGAATAACCCATTCGTACAGCCCTTACGCAACCGGTTGGACGGAGCATTGGGTTTTGTTCGAGGGCAAGTTAGCCCTTGATTTCGAGCAAGCCGGACTGCTAACCCGCTCTCAGCCGGTAAAAAGCGTCGCCGGGTTCGCGCCCATATCCGGCTTTTTCGACCAGTTTAAAGCTGATTTCGAAAAGGCCGGACCCCAGACTGCAGTCCTGAGCGGGATGCTGGTTGGGAGATTAATCACCGAAATCCACAGCCTGGAAAATCAAAGCCCCGGCAATGCCCCGGTCAGGCTGGTGATGCAAATGAAAAGCTGGCTGGGCGAGCATTTTAGCGAACGAATCGATTTTGAAAAAATATCCCTCGAAAGAGGCGTGGCCTACTCGACCTTCCGGCGTTATTTCAAACAGGCCAGTGGGCTGCCGCCCCAGGAATATTTGCAAAATTTAAGAATCAGCCGGGCCAAGAAATTACTGGTGTTTAGCGACCTGAGCGTTAAGCAAATCGCCCGCGCGACCGGTTTTAGCGACCCCTATTACTTTTCCCGGGTCTTTCGCAACGAGGTTGGCCTTGCTCCATCCGAGTTTCGCCTGCAACAGCAACTTGGGACCGGTGGGATTTCGGCCAGAAAAGGGCCGGAACCTGAATAAGAAAGCCGCTCGGGTAAAGTTTAGACACCAGGCGGGGCATTTGCCAGGCTGTTTCAGGTCCGGGCCATTTAAAAAATGATTAAAATTTGCAACAAACCTTTATTTCATTGATAATTTCGTAGGCGCCGTTTCAACTTCAGGCTGGATAAGATTCTATGGCAGAATACGAAACAATAACAATAACTCTGGTTGGTTTCCCGCCCGCCCCCGGCAAACCTGCCCCATATTTATCCATACTGGCCCAGACTCGAAAAGGTAGCGGCCTGGCCTATCACCTCGTAGCCGATGAACCGGATGAAGACGCCGGGACCGAGCGCGCTGCCGGGGAAAATTTCGACGGAGAGAACGAGGAGGATATTTACATAATTACCCAGGTATGCTCGGGGAAACGCCTGGGAAAAAGAGGGGTAGCCACTCCCCGGCAAGCAAAATTGTGGATCGGGTTGTTGTGCAAGATATGCGATTGGAACAAAGATTTAAACAGCATCCTGGCTACGGTAAGCGGTAAAAATCGCCGGGAGAAGTTGGCTTTCCTGGCCGGGCAGATTGAACAGACCCGCCTGGAAGCCATTGAACAAACCTTTTTTGTCGTAACCGGCGAGCTAATTTAAGGAGCCCCGGCGCAGAGAAAATCCACTTTGGTCCGGTTGATGAGGACCGAATTAGCTGTAACCCTCAGGGCCGGGTTCGGTAAAAAGTTGATGCTAACATCGGTCATGCCAATAAAGATTTCCGCGCGGTGAAAGAGAACCTGGGTCAGTTCGCGGTCCGGTTGGAGATGCAGATTCCCGCTTATTTCAAAATTCCCCATAACCGCCAGCACGCGGTATTGAAGTAGTTCGCCCCGGAAGTAAATCCGGGCGGCCTGGGCCAGCCGGTCCTTTTCGTGCGAATCGTTGGGGACCGCCATCACAATTGACTCTTTGTTTAAGCGGGCAAAGCCGCTCTCAAAAGTGTCCTCCGCGGGCCGGATAAGATGGCTGGTTGTGACCCGTTCCAGCAAGACCTGGCTGTCGGACGAATTGAGGACACCATTGGTGCGCAGTTCGGCGGTCCAGAGTTGCCCGGTAATCCGGTGGAAGTTGGTAAAAAGCTCCATGGTCAGCCAGCGTTCCGGCAGGCGGGACGGAAAATCAGCCATTTATAAACCTCAGCCTTCGGATAGTACAGATTTGTGGATTAAGCTCATAAAACTTCTTACATCTACATACGAGCAAACGGCTCGGACAGCCAGGCTTTAGGGTTCCCGGCTTTCCTTCGGCTGAGTTATATTATAAATAACTTTATATAACCTTATCAATAAGCGGCGGCGCTTTTACCGGCGATTCGCTAAAAACGTAAGCCTGGCGCAGGCTTTCTTTGATGCTGTTAGCCTGTTCCGGCGACTGCGCGTGAATTTCCAGCAGCGATTCGCCCCCTTCAACCCGTTCCCCTACCTTTTTACGCAGCACGAGGCCTACCGCCGGGTCAATCGCGTCGGTCTTGACCTTGCGCCCCGCTCCGAGGGTGTATGCCGCGACACCTACCGCCTCGGCGTCAATCGCTTTTATATAGGCGGCCCGGGGCGCGGGTAATTCCTCGCGGTGCGGGGCCAGGGGTAGTTTACGGGTATCGTCAAGATAGCTGGGGTCGCCGCCTTGCTGGGCGATAAAAGCCTTGTATTTCTCGAAAGCCGCCCCACTTTCCAGGGCTTGCCGCAACTGCTGGCGGGCTTCCTCGTTACTGGCGGCGCGGCCAGACATCTCTAATAACTGGCTGCCCAGGATAAGGGCCAGTTCTACCAGGTCGGCTGGGCCGCGCCCCTGCAACGTTTCGACCGCTTCCTTGACTTCCAGGGCGTTGCCGACTGCATAGCCAAGCGGTTGCTCCATGCTGCTGAGGACGGCCCGGACCTTGCGCCCGACCCCCTGCCCGATTTCAACCATCGCCTGGGCCAGGGCCGTCGCATCGGCCAGGTTCTTCATGAAAGCGCCCTTGCCGTGTTTCACGTCCAGCACAATGCAGTTGGTCCCGGCAGCGATTTTCTTGGACATCACGCTGCTGG
This sequence comes from Chloroflexota bacterium, assembly GCA_902812345.1. Classification (GTDB taxonomy): domain Bacteria; phylum Chloroflexota; class Chloroflexia; order Chloroheliales; family Chloroheliaceae; genus 54-19. Next base: position 5,887 of record CADDZM010000158.1, read on the forward strand.
CAATCAGAGGCAAACTCTCAACCGTCCCGGTAACGTCGCGCAGGGCGTAGAGCTTGCCGTCTGCCGGGGCCAGGTCCGAGCTTTGCCCGGCCACGACCAGGCCGTTTTTCGCCAGGGCCGCCCGGAACTCGGCTTCGGAAAGGGTCGCCCGGAACCCGGGAATGGTTTCCAGCTTGTCCACGGTGCCGCCAAAGTAGCCCAGGCCGCGCCCGCTCATCTTGCCGACGGGCAGGCCGGTCGCCGCTACCAGGGGCGCGACCACCATGGTCGTCTTATCGCCGACGCCGCCGGTGCTGTGTTTATCGGCCACGACCGGGGCGATGTCGCTCAGGTCAAGCTGGTGGCCGCTGCGAACCATCGCCTGGGTCAGGGCCACGGTTTCGGCGGCTGACATGCCCTGAAAAAAGATTGCCATCGCAAACGCGGCGGCCTGGTAATCGGGAATATCGCCCTGGCTGAAGCCTTCGATAAAATAGCCGATTTCTGCCTCAGTCAGGGTCTGCCCGCCCCGTTTTTTGATTATTACGTCAACCGCCCTCATTTGAACTCCTTTATCTAAAAACTTCTATGTCAAACTGCTTGAACAGGAAGGCAAAAACGTCCGCGTACTCATCAATGACTTTGGCGGTCGGTTTGCCGTGACCGTGCCCGGCCTTCATCTCGACCCGCAACAATATCGGGTTGTCACCGGTATGGGCCTCCTGGAGGGTCGCGAAAAACTTCTTGGCGTGTCCAGGCACCACCCGGTCGTCCGTATCCGCCGTGAGGACCAGGGTCGGCGGGTAAGCCACGCCCGGCTTTACATTATGCAAAGGCGAGTAAGCGTAAAGGTAGGTAAATTCTTCCTTGCTGTTCTCGGCGTTGCCGTATTCAGAGGTCCAGTAGCGCCCGACTGTAAACTTATGATAGCGCAGCATATCCGTCACCGGCACGTGGCAGACGACTGCCCCGTAGAGATCGGGCCGCTGCAACTCGCAGGCCGCCACCAGTAGGCCGCCGTTGCTGCCGCCTTCAATCGCCAGTTTGGACGTACTGGTGTACTTATTCTCAATCAGCCATTCCGCCGCCGCGATAAAATCATCAAAGACGTTCTGCTTCCTCTCGAACATGCCGCCCTGGTGCCATTTCTCGCCGTACTCGCCGCCGCCCCGCAAGTTCGCCAGGGCGTAGACCCCGCCATTTTCCAACCAGGCCAGCCGCGACGCCGAAAAAGCAGGCGTCAGGCTGATATTAAAACCGCCATAGGCGTAAAGCAGCGCCGGGTTATCGCCATTGAGATTTATACCCTTGCGGTGAATTAGAAACATCGGCACCTGGGTTCCGTCTTTCGAGGTGAAAAAGACCTGGCGAGTCGTGAAGTCTGAGGGGTTGAAGTTAACTTCAGACTCGCGGAAGGTTGTAATTTCCTGGTTTTCAAAGTTGTAGTGAAAAATGGTGCTGGCCCGTAAGAACGAGGTAAAGCCGATAAACATCTCGGTTTCGTCGCGTTTGCCCGACAACTGCGTGACTGAGCCGATTTCCGGCAGTTCAATCTGGCGTATATATTCGCCTTCCAGGCTGTAAATCGCCAACCGGTGATTGGCATTGTTCAGGAAGCCGGCCACGAACTGATGGTTGACCACGGTCACGAAGTCGAGGACATCCGACTGTTCCGGCAGGATTTCCTTCCAGTTCTCGCGGCCCGGGTTGTTAATATCAATCGCGATGATGCGACCGCGCGGCGCGTCCAGGTCGGTACTAAAATAAAAAACCGGCCCGTCGTTGTCAATAAAGTCGTAGCGAGCGTCCGCGTCGTCCAGCAACCGGATAAGGGGTTCGTCGCTATCCAGGGGCCGGTAGTAAACTCGGTTCTGAGTGGCTGTGCCGAGCCAGACCCGTACGACCATGTATTTTTCATCTTCGGTTGCAAAAGGCGAGAAAGCCAGTTCAGGGAATTCAGGCCGCTCATAGACCAGTTTGTCCTCGGCCTGGTCGGTTCCCAGGGTATGGTAGTAAATCTTGCTGTTGTAACTGGTGCGGTCCGGCGGGACCATAGCCGGGTCGGGCAGGCGGTTGTAGAAAAAGCCCGACTTGTCCGGCTTCCAGGCGACGCTGGCGAACTTGGTGTGGTACAGGGTATCGCCAAAATCTTCCCTCGGGTCAATTTTACGTACCTTCAGTTCTTCCCAGTCGCTGCCCGACTGGGTTTGACCGTAGACCATCAATGTCCCATCCCTGGTGAAGGTGGTGCTGGTCAGGGCCAGGGTGCCGTCCTCGCTCAGCTTGTTCGGGTCAATAACAAGTTCAGGTTCGCTGTCAAGAGTTGCCTGGCGGTAGAGGACGGATTGGTTCTGGAGACCGTCGTTCTTCCAGAAATAGTAATAGTTGCCTTCTTTCGAGGGAGCCGAGTACTTGGGATAGTTCCACAGTTTGGTCAGGCGCTGCTTGAGCGGTTCTCGCTGGGGAATAGCGTCCAGGTAGGCGCGGGTAACTTCGTTGTGGGCCTCGACCCACTCCTGAACATCCGGGGCGAGGTCGTTTTCAAGCCACCGGTAGGGGTCGGCGACTTCGGTGCCGAAAAAGTTGTCCGTTACATTTTCCTTACGGGTTGTAATCATGGTTCTTTCCTCATTAGAAGCTTAGGTTATTAGGAGTTCTGGATTAGCAGTATAAGCAGTTAAATTTCTATCCAATCGTTTTGAGCAGGCGCAAAAAGAGCAGGTTCAAAGGTTTCCCGGTATCGAGCAATATAGCACCGGATTTTAAAATTGGCAAAGCAGGCGGCCTCCAGTTTCCGCTTACTTACCGGCCTGAATGTGATTTTGCTCACGCTGGAGTAGGTAGTTTCAACGATACGGTTTTTTCAAAAGCAAGTTAAATTAAAGGTGTAAGGTAAATTTCCCAGGCGTAGATACGAAAGCAGTTAATTAAACTAAAAACTGGAGTATAGAAAAAGTTGGCTAAAAATTTAAAAAGATACACCCTTATAACGCGGCGGGCCGCCCGGTTGGCCGTGCTGGCCCTGGTCCTGACCGGTATTCTGGCTTCGTTGAATACCGTGCCTACCGCTTCCGCCGAAGATTTCGCTTCGCACGACTTCCGCTTTGTCTGGGACCGCACCGACAAACCAGTCCAGGACGGTCGCGCCTCGCGCACCTACCTGTGGGGTCCGGCGCCCTTCACCGGGGCGGTCTGGGAACCCTACGAAGAAGCGCCCGGCGGCAAGCGGCTGGTCCAGTACTTTGATAAAAGCCGCATGGAAATAACCAACCCCAGCGGCAATAAACTAAGCCCTTACTATGTCACCAACGGCCTGATTGTAAAGGAAATGATTACAGGGCGGGTCCAGGTGGGCGACAACGCTTTCCAACTGCGCCGCCCGGCCCAGCAGGGTGTCGCCGGTGACGGTGACGATACTTCCGGGCCGACCTACAACGCCCTTGACAGCGTCCTCGATGCCGCTGATGACGAAGTCGGAATCCTGGTGGCTGGTTCGATTGACCGCAACGGCAACGTGCGCTACGACGTGGGCAATTACGGCAAGCGCTACCAGGTCAGCAATGCTTACTACGAGCCGACCACGGGCCACAATATCGCCGGGCCTTTCTGGAGCTTTCTGAACCAGTCCGGCCCGGTCTATACCGGCCAGGGCAGCATTGTCAACGGCCGCCTGTTCGACCCGGTCTTCTATGCGACCGGCCTGCCGATTACCGAGGCTTACTGGGCCAGGGTTAAGGTTGGCGGCCTGGTTAAAGATGTCCTTATCCAGGCTTTCGAACGCCGCATTATGACCTTTACGCCCTCGAATTCCCCGGCCTTTCAGGTTGAAATGGGCAACGTAGGCCGCCATTATTACGAATGGCGCTACGATGGAAATACGCCCAATCCCCAGGCCGATTGCGCGAAAGTACCGGCCCCGGTTAATGCTAACCTGCGCCCCGGCAAGTGCGTCAATTCCGGCCAGGTGATTTCAATGGACATTGGCAATTTCTTCCCGAACGAACAAATCGGCTTCTGGCTGACCGATCCGGATGGCGACGTGGTGGCAGGCACCGACAAAACCATGAGTATCGGGGAGACCGGCAACCAGTACAACCTGCAATACGACACCGGCGACCTTTATCCCGGCCAGTGGTACTTCGTCTTTGCGGGCGAGAGCAGCGGGCGTAAGGCTATTGTCTACTTCTACATTAATTATTATTCCTGAGTTTTCCCAAACAAAAGGGGAGCCTTCCAGCCAAAATTGGAGGGCTCCCCTTTTGTTGCCTATAGACCATATTAAAGGCAGGAGCCAGGGTAGGTTGAAGCGCAAGTCTAGCCGCTGAGAGCTTTTAGTTCGCCCCGGGCCTGACGAAGATAATCGTTACCGAGGCCAAACAGGCGGTAGCCTTCATTAAACTGTTCAAGGCTCCCCGACTCCAGTCCGTTAATAAGGTTAGTTGCGCCGTCGTTGAAATAGCGGTACGCCTCACCGAGCAAGCCGTCCAGTTTGTCGAAGCGAGGTGAGGGGCTTTTCAGCTGCCGCAATTCGTCGTTCAGGCCGGTGACATTTTGTAACTGCTTTTCAAGCTCGGTTCTGTCCAGCTTGCCCGCGTTAAAATCGGCTATCGCCGTTTGAAGTTGAGCATTAACCGCCCCGGTCTTGCGGGTTAGCTGGCCGACCCCCTCAGAATAAGCTTTCTCCGCTTCGTTCAAATTTTTGGCTGTCGCAAAAATGTACAGCAAGGCCAACATCGAACCAAAAAATATTAACGAACAGACCAGTTGGATACACCAGGCGAGTGAAAAAGGCCTGAAATACCTCTTTGGCCTATTTGCAGTGGTAGGGGTTTCAGGCGCGGGTTGGGTTTTAATATTATCATCCAGGAACAGGGCAGGTTCGGCGGTAAGGCTTGGTTTTGGAATTGTTGAAATTGAACCGGGGGCAGGTTTCTCCACCGTTTGAACCCCGGTGGACCGTGTGGTGAGGTTATGGCCAGGCGTGAAGGCACGGTTGGCGGCGCTGGTAGTGGTCGGTCCAGCAGGCCGGTTTTCCAGCCATTCTATAGCCTGGGCAAGGATAGGGTCAGCCGGGTCCAACCGCATGGCCGCCTCGAAGACCGCCCGGTCCTCGATGGGGTCGGGTGAGGTAAGAGCGGCCAGGATCCGGATACGGTCGTTTTGCGGGTATTTCTCGCAAAGCCGGGAAATGATAAAATAGGCGGCCTGCGGCTGGTTGTTTTTAGCTAAATCAACGGCTAAATCGAATTCCTCACGTTCACGAAGGTCCATTCCTGCTCCTGCCAGGGACTCCGGTCTATCTTTCAATCAAGAGGTCGTCCAGGATTGCACACTTTATCTTGTTGTCGCCATCCTGAATCACGTCGAGGCCGTAACTTTCGGTTTTACCCGGTTTGCGGTAAAGCTTAAGGGTCAGCTTCTGGTCGCCCACCAGTATACCTTCCAGCTTGAGTTCGGCCAGCCAGGAGGGCAGGCGAGGTCGCAGGGTTAATTTTCTCTCCCCGGCGTCTGCTTGTAGGCCGAGCATTATTTGCAGAAAAAAGATAGCTGCCCCGGCTGTCCAGGCTTGCGGGCTGCAACTTACAGGGTACTCGGAGGGGCTGCTATAGTAGCGGTTGTCCTGCTGGAAGCCGCAGAATAGTTCCGGCAGGCGGTAGTAGCGGAAGCGCTGGCTGGCCGCGAAGACCTGGCTGATGACCGCGTTAGCCTCGGCATTGTAGCCGTAGCGTTTCATGCCGGCCGCGATAATCGAGTTATCGTGCGGCCAGACGCTGCCGTTATGGTAGCTCATGGGGTTATAACTCGGCTCATTGGCGCTGACCGTGCGGATACCCCAGCCGCTGCTCATGTCTTCCTGCATCATCCGGCGCACGACTGCTTCGGCTTTGTCGTCGTCCACGATGCCGCACCACAAACAGTGGCCCGGGTTGGAACCGATAGTCGGGATTTGCTTTTTGAGTTTGTCCAGAGCCTGGGCGAAGTAATTTTCCTGGGGCATCCAGAACTTTTCGTTAAACCGCGCTTTTAACCGCGCCGCTTCCTGCCGCAACTGCCCGGCCCACTCTTTCTCGCCGTAGCGGTCCACGACCTCGGCGATTCCCAGTTTGGCGGCGTAGACATAGGCCTGGGCTTCACACAGGGCAATCGGTTGTTCAGGGAAAGTGCCGTCGCGGAATTGCAGCGAGGCAGCGTTATCTTTCCAGCCCTGGTTCTTCACGCCGCGTTCGTTGTGGCATAAATACTCGATAAAGCCGTCCCCGTCGGCGTCGCCGTATTCATCAATCCATTCCAGGGCCGCTTTCAGGTTCGGCAGAAATTCTTTGTAAAGTTCCTCGCTGTTCAGCCAGCGCATGGTCTCGGCAAAAAGCATCAAAAAAAGCGGCGTGCTGTCTACCGAGCCGTAATAAGGTACGTGCGGCATTTCGTGCAACACGGTCATTTCGCCGCCGCGCAGCTCGTGTAAAATCTTGCCCGGTTCTTCCTCGTTCCACTCGTTGACGACTTTGCCCTGGTACTGGGCCAGGAAACGCAAGGTGCCGACCGCCAGTTGCGGGTCGAAAATCAAAGTCTGGTAGGCCGTAATCAGCGAGTCCCGGCCAAACGGTACGGCGAACCAGGGAATACCCGCAATCGGCAGTAGCCCGGTCGGCAGTTCTTCGGTCAGGATGCGCAGGTCGTAGAAACTGCGCTGGATAAATTTGTCGAAAACCTCGTTATCGCTGGTGATAAAAGTGCCTTCCCGGAACCAGTTTTCGTAGGCCAGGCGCATCCGGCGCGCCCCCATGTCGAAGGTGGTCGGCTGGGTAGCCTGGCCGTCGCCCAGACCTTGGGGCACTATATGATAGGTTATGGCGAAAGGCTGGCCCGGTTGAAGCGTGATGTGAAAGACAGCTTCGGCCAGGGCCGGTTTGACCGCTTCCAGGACGACCGCGCTGGTCGAGTAAGGCAGCAACTCGCGTTCTACAAGTTCCCGGCTGTCAATTTTTACAATTTCATGTGCAATTACTTGGTCGGGCGGGCTGTCAAAGACTACTTCGGTCTTGCGTTCCTGTTCGTCCAGGCCCAGGTAGCTGAAGGTGACGCGGTTTTTCTCCCAGACCGGTTGGCGCAACTCGCCCCGTTTGGCCCGGCGGTAGCCTCGCACATCAAACATGTCCCGGAAGTCGCTGCCAAAGCGCATGGTGAGGGTCAGGTCTACCGGGAAAGAGTTGTAATTAAAAAAGCCCAGCCGCTCGTGCATACCGTCCTCTATAAAGCGGTTGCGGCGAATACTGATGGTGCGGGGCAGCAAATTAACCGTGGCAGGGGTGGCTTTATCGGAATCAGGCCGGTTTATCTGGCTCGAAGGCGCTTGCATGAACGGGTTGGCGCTCTGGATATTTGCCATAAAGTTAAACTCGCCGGAAGAAGTCAGCAGGTCCGGCGAGTACCCGTTCACCTGGATTTCAAGGACACTGAGATAGCGGGTATCTTTATAATAAAGACCCCAACCGTGCGGATTGGATTGGGGGACATCGCCATCGTCGGCGCTAACCATAAAAACGAGGTTTTCTTTAAGGACTAATCGGCTGGTCAAAGAATCTCTCCTCCACTTATAAACCGTTAGTTTCCAGATAATGCCACATTATAGCATAGGGTAACTCGTCCCTGGCGGTTTAACGAAAGAATTGACCTCAATTTGGGATGGCAACCTCATTTTTATCCGGCAAAGCGGCATTTTCGCCCGCCTCGCTCGCGTCATCCGGCCCTTCTTTATCTTTATCTTTATCTTTATCTTTATCTTCAGCGGCTTCGGCGGCAAGCTCCCAGTCTTTAAGGGCTTTCTGCCATTCGGGGGCTTCCTCCGGCGGTAGGGCATAGGCGATTTCCAGGCCGACCTGTAAATCGTGCAGGCGGCTGTCGGCGCTCCAATTTATGGGCGGGCCAAAGACGACCTGCCAGCGCTGCTTTTCTTCCTCCCACCAGACCGATACCGGCAGCACCGGCACACCCAGCCCGGCCAGGAACCTTCCCGCGCCGGGCCGGACCTGCTCGAAAGTCTTAGCGCTTGTAAAGAATTAACTTGTGAGATTTAGCCAAATAAGTTATACAATGGGGC
>CADDZM010000159.1 GCA_902812345.1 Chloroflexota bacterium
AAAACTGGTTGTTTACGGTCGCCAGTTGGCCGGGCGCAAAGCCGAAGTCCGTGAAGTTATCGAAGGTCAGGGGAAACTGAGCGCCGACCTGGCCGCGCAACTCGAAAGGGCCGCCACCTTGCAGGAAGTGGAAGACCTTTATTTACCTTACCGTCCCAAACGCCGCACCCGCGCCGCTATCGCCCGCGAGAAAGGTCTGGAACCGCTGGCCGATTTGCTGCTGGCCCAGAAGACCTACCAGGGCAAGCCCGCCGACTATGCCCGCAAATTTATTAACCCGACCAAAGGCGTGGAAAATGCCGAGGAAGCGCTGGCCGGAGCGCGCGACATCCTGGCCGAGCGGTTTTCCGAGAACGCCGAGTTGCGCCGCCGCCTGCGCGACCTGCTGCGCCGCCAGGGGTTCGTACAGGCCAACCTTGCCAGGGGCGCAAAAGATGAAGCCCGCAAATACGAGCAGTATTACGACTACAAAGAACCGCTCAGCCGCCTGCCGCCGCACCGGGTGCTGGCCCTCAACCGGGGCGACAAAGAAGGCGTCTTAAGCGTTAAAATTGTGTTGGAAGGCAACCAGGCCGAGCAAATCGCCACTCGCCTTTACCCGCCCGACAACCGCTCGATTTTCAAGGACGAACTACAAACCGCTATCGAAGACAGCCTCAAACGTCTGGTGCTCCCCTCGCTTGAAAATGAGGTGCGCGCCGAACATACCGAGACCGCCGAAAAACACGCCGCCCGGATTTTTGCGGCAAACCTGCGCCAGTTGCTTTTGCAACCGCCAATTCAGGGTAAAGTAGTCCTGGGGATTGACCCCGGCTTTCGGACGGGTTGCAAGGTGGCGGTGGTGGACCCGACCGGTAAACCTGTCGCCGTAAACCTGACCATCTACCCGCACGAACCCCGCAACGATTGGGCCGGGTCGAAAAAGCTCTTGCTCGATTTAATCGCCCGCTACAAAGTCGAAATCCTGGCTATCGGCAACGGCACCGCCAGCCGCGAGACCGAAACCCTGGCCGCGGAGGTTATCGCCGCCAGCCCTGCGCCGCGTCCGGCCTATGTTATGGTCAGTGAGGCCGGTGCGTCGGTTTATTCGGCCAGTGAATTAGCCCGTCAGGAATTTCCCGACCTGGACGCTACCCAGCGCGGCAACATTTCGATAGCGCGCCGCCTGCAAGACCCCCTGGCCGAGCTGGTTAAAATCGACCCCAAAAGCATCGGGGTCGGCCTTTACCAGCACGATGTTGACCAGAAAAATTTGGAAGAGACGCTTGGAGAAGTGGTGGAGTCGTGTGTGAACTTTGTCGGGGTGGACCTGAACACGGCTTCGGTGGCGCTCCTGCGGCACGTTTCAGGTATAAATAGCAAGGTGGCCGGGGCGGTGGTGGCTTATCGTGAGAAAAACGGGGCTTTCCGCAGCCGGAGCGATTTACGCAAGGTGCCGGGCCTGGGCGACAAGACTTTCGAACAGGCCGCCGGGTTCTTAAAAATTCGGGACGGCCATGAACCGCTCGACAACACCGCCATTCACCCGGAAAGTTACCCGGCTACCCGTAACCTGCTGCAATCGCTAAAGGTGGACCTGTCCAAAGGGGCGCCGGCTGCAACCGCTATTAAGGAATTTCGCCTGACCGGCGCGGACGAGGCCCGGTTGGGTGAACTGGCCCAACAGCTCGGGGTAGGCGCTCCGACCCTTAAAGACATCCTGGATAACCTTGAAAAACCGGGCCGCGACCCCCGCGAAAGCCTGCCCGCGCCCATTTTACGCCAGGACATACTAAAACTGGAAGACCTTGCGCCCGGGATGGTTCTGAAAGGGACCGTTCGCAACGTGGTAGATTTTGGCGTCTTCGTGGACATCGGCGTGAAGCAGGACGGTCTGGTGCATATCACCGAGATGAGCGACCGCTTCATCCGGCACCCGCTCGAACTGGTCAGCGTCGGCGATATTGTCGAGGTGAAAGTATTGCAAATTGACGGCAAACGCGCTCGCATCAGCCTGAGCATGAAACTGAAATAGCTTTTTAAACTGGCAATCTGACAAGGGTATTCAGCAGGTCTTCGAGGGTCTGGTTAGGGTCGAGGCAAAAGCCGGAATGAGGCGGCGAAACCTGGATAACCGTGCTGCGAGGCGCAACCAGCCAGTGAAACCGCTCCTGCTGCGACAATTGCCCGATAGGCCCGCTGTCAGGCGTTCCGGCGCAAATTTTAGGGATAACCTCAAGATGCGGTTGTAACTCCGCCGCATCAAATCCGGGGAAAAGGGCCAGCAGGCGGGCCTCGTCAAGCTCAATCCTGGCGGCCAGGTAGCGTTTGGCCCGGCAAATCAGGATAACGCCAACATTTATAAATTCGCCTCGCTCGACCCTCGGCATCACCCGCACCACGGCGTAATCAAAGGAGTTTGGTCCGGGCATTGACCGCCTCCTCCACGAAAATATTTGAATTCTCTAACCGGGTCAGTAAAAAGGTCAGAAAAGCCGCCCGCATTTCCTCCGGACTGCTAATACCTTGCTCGGGGGCCAGCCAGTCCGCTGGAATAAGCTCTAAAATCTCCTCCAACTTCTGCCGGGTGAGCAGAGGCCGCAGCTTCTGGTCGGCAACCTGGATTTGAGAAGCGTAAGGTAGCAATACATGCCCTTTAATCTGGCTAAAAGGAGACAGGCTGCGGGCCAGGTAATCGCTCCAGGTGTGCTGGAAATAGAGGGCCGCGCCGTGGTCAATCAGCCACAAATTCTTGTGCCAGAGCAACATATTAGTGTTGCGGGGCGTCCGGTCCACGTTGGTCACGTAGGCGTCAAACCAGACTACCGCCGAGGCCAGGGCCGGGTCAACCTCGGAAGCGGCGGCCGGGTCGAAGGCCAGCGAACCGGGCAGGTAGTCCAGGCCCAGGTTCTGGCCGGAACTGGCTTTTATTAGCATCTGGATTTCAGGGTCCATTTCATTGCGCCCGAGGGCCGCGTCCAACTCCATCAAGACAATTTCAGGCACGCGCAAACCCAGTAACCGGCCGATTTCCCCGGCCACCAGTTCGGCAATCAAGGCTTTTGGACCCTGCCCTGCCCCCCGGAATTTTAAAACGTATAACCCGTCATCGTCAGCTTCGACAATTGCCGGCAGCGAGCCGCCCTCGCGCAAGGGCGTGACGTAACGCGTAACATTCACGGTTCTAAGCATTTTTAACTCTTTCAAATAAACCCCGGACCAGCCAGCCGTCATTCTAACACAGCCAATTGGCCTCAAACAAGGCTGGATTTGAATTGCTTCAAATTGTGGCCCCTATTTTGCACTACTCTTTCCTAACAATGGCTTTTAAAGGTCTGGGAACCAGAGATAAGCAACCAGATATACGAAAGGAAGGATTTAGAATGGGCTTTTTCGATTTCAATAATCCGCAGCACCGCCAGTTAGCGCAGGCGCACAGCACCGGAAATTACAGCCAGCTTGACCCCCAGCAGGTCGCGGCCACTTACAAAGGGTTCGTGGACCACGGCCCGGAAGACCAGGTCCAGCAGGTTCACCAGGAATATTTCAACCAGATGCCCAAAGTGGAACAGATGGGCCTGTTTAGCAGCCTGATTAACGCGGTTCAGCAGAATGGGATTGACCCCCGCCAGGCGGGAGTCAGCACGACCGACCCGCACCAGGCGACCCCGTTTGACCTGGGCAACCTTTTCAACCTGGCCCGCAGTTCAGGACTGCTGGGTGGAATGTTCGGCGGCGGCCAATCACAATCCGGCCTGGGCGCGCTTGCCGGGCAGTTTATTGGCAACCAGGGCGGCAACAACGCCCAGAACCAGATGCCCAACAACGAGCAAAACTCGGGCGGGTTCGGCGGGCTTGGCAATATCCTGAACAACCCGATTGCCCAGTCGGCCCTGAGCGGCCTGATTGGGTATGCAGCCAGCAAAGCTTTTGGCGGCAACAACGCCCAGGCCCAGCCGCAAGCCCCCTATAACCAGAACCTGCCCGGTGAGCAAAGTCTGCCGCAGACCGGCTTTCAGAACAATCAGCCAATGTAACCGAGAATTTTTCAGGAGATGATTTTATGAGCAGGGACCGCTGGAAGCCCTTCCGCGACTTTGGCAATATGCGACAGGCCATGGAACGCTGGAGGGACGACCGCTTTAACAACTTTCCAACCCCGCCCGCCCCTGCCGACGCTCTTAGCGTGGCAGTGGATATTCACGAAACGGAACAGGGTTACGAACTGGTAGCTTCGCTGCCGGGCGTAAAACCGGAAGATGTGGATATCCAGGTTGACCGGGAATCGGTAACTTTGCGCGGCAAAACTCTTTCAAGCGAGCAAACCGGGGAAGGCCGCAACTATATTTTCCGGGAACGCCGGGCCGGGGGTTTCTTCCGTACCGTCCGCCTCCCGGAAGCGATTGACGCCGACCGGGTTGAGGCGACCCTCGACCACGGTATTTTAAGGGTACAGCTACCTAAACTGGCCCAGGCCCAAAACCGGCGTGTTCAGGTTCGTTCCGGCGCGACCAGCCAGGGCAGCCCGGCCCAATCACCCGCCCGTTCCCAAGAAACGATTGCGGCAACATCCAGTAATGATGGCGGCGGACCAGTCAAAACTCAGATTGGAGGTAGCAATACTATGAACGACCGGCAGCAAAATCAGCCAAATGACAAAGTGAGCGACCTCAAAGAGGGCGTCACCGGCTACGGCGGCGAAAAGCAGGGTCTTGACGCCAGCCAGGATGACGGTAATTACCAGGAGCCTCGCTACAACGAAGGCGGCTTGCAGGCGCGCGGCAATGAGGCGACCCCGTCCAGCACATCTGGAATGTCAGACGTGCGGACCCATGAGAGCGCCGGGCTGGGTTCCGGCAAACTGGGCGGCTCGCCCGAAGGCGGCGAACCTAACCAGTATAACGACCAGGCCCAGATGCCTGACCCATTTTAAGGGTACCACTTTAATTTAATGGCGTTCCGAGGGCTTGCTTTGGCGAGAGGCAAAGCTGGCCGCCTGGAAAACCCTGCTATACCGAGCTGAAATGGCGGTCCAGTTAAGTTCCTCGAGGACTTTACGGCGGGCCGCCTTTCCATATTTTTCCCGCAATGCCGGGTCGTTTAAAAGCTCCAGGATAGCTTTTGCCAGGGCGGTGGGGTCGCGCTGCGGCACCAGGCAGCCGTTTTCGCCACCGGTTACGGCCTGTGGCACCCCGGCCACCGCCGAGGCTACAACCGCTTTTTCCATTGACATGGCTTCGAGCAAAGTGTTCGGCAGCCCGTCTACGTTGCCCTTGTCGTCCACGATACTCGGCAGCAGGAACAAATCGCAGGCTGCCAGGTAGTCCGGCACCCGGTCGTGCGGCACCGGTCCTTCAAACCGCACTTTATCTTGCAAACCCAAATCAGCCGCCAGCCGCTTTAACGGCTCCATCAAATCCCCACCCCCGGCAATCACCAGGCAGGCAGCGGGATAGCTTTTTAAAACTTCCGGCAAGGCCCGGATGGCATACCCGAAACCTTTTTTATAAACCAACCGCCCTACCATCAGCAGCACCGGCTGGCCTGGCGTGAAGCCAAGCTCTTGCCGGATTTCGGCGCGGGAGCGTGCGGGCATCTTGAAAGTAGCGGGGTCAACGCCGTAAGGAATGACCTCAGCCCGGCCCGGCGTGCGGGGTGCGCCCAGGCGTTGAGCGCGTTCAAGTAAATCCGGGCTGCTGGCCGTCACCGCCGCGGCCCGCCGGAAGGCCCAACGAGCGGCCCAGCCGACCGGCTTTATTCGCTCAGCCATATAAACATCCGAACCGTGGAGGCTTATTACAATGGGGATATGTCGTAAAAGACCTGCCAATACCGCTACCGGGGCGTTCGGGATGACCCAGTGGGCTTGAATCAGGTCGTATTTCTCCCGCCCGGTCAGCCGCCACATTTTCCACAAACTGCTTAACAGGACGAACGGCAGCAGCAAATAAATCAGCTTGCGGACCTTTACGTCACCCTGCAAAGAAGCGGCGTAACCCCAGATATTCCAATTCTTGCGTAAAGCATATTTGTAAGGGTAAAAACGCACCCCCTTTTCTACCGGCGGGCGCTTCAGGTCAGGATGGTAAGGCAAAACCACAGTCACCCGGTGGCCGTTGGCCTGGCTGTACTGGGCTATGGCCTCGATAAAGGGAGCGGTTACATCACCGGGATACTTCGGGTACGAGGAAGTTAGCATGAGAATTTTCAGGGAAGGCCCGGTGGCCGGGTTGGCGGTATCTTCTGGGGTGGTAGTCTGCATTCTTTCCTTTTGCGGTTAATTTTTAATCCAATGGCGGGGTTGATTATATATTTCGAGGAAGGATAAGGCAATTTATTGACAGGGGATAAGTAAATTTCTACAATAAACGTAAATAAAGCCAGGTTCTAGAGAAAGTCAGGCCGTTTATGCCATACTCCAAAAATTACGAAAGACCCCTGGAATGGGTTCTAGGCAACCTTGACGAAGCCTTCTTTTCATTCTCAAACTACTGGATTGAAAAATCCGGCAAGCCGCCCTACCTTTCGGATAAATCCGAACTGGAACGCCTTAATGAGGAAATTTGCCCGGTCGAGACCCTTGAAGAATTGTTTCCCCGGCCGCCTCTGCCCGACCTTAAAATGACCCCGCGCAACCCCCGCGCCCTGGCGTGGCAGGCCGGACCTCACTTCGGCCAGTACCGGGTTTTTAACATCGAATATGCCAGCGCCGTTTCGACCGGCTATGCCCAAAACGATAAGGTGCACGGCCTGTACCTGGAACGCCCCGGTTACGAGAAAGCCCCGGTGGTCGTATACCTGCACGGCTGGATGGAATTTGAGACCGGCTTCGCCTTGCGATTGCCTTTAAGCTGGGCCGGGCCGCTCGGCCTCAACATCCTGGCTTTGCACCTGCCGTTCCACTTTGAAAGGACGCCGCCCGGTAAACTCAGCGGCGAAATGGCGATAACCGGCAACCTGCCCCTGGCTATCAAGGCCATGAGCCAGGCTGTCAGCGATGTGAGACAGGCGATAGGCTGGCTTAAAATGCAGCAGCCCGACCGCCCGGTGGGCCTGGTAGGTAAAAGCCTGGGCGGGCTGGTCGGCGCAATGGTGCTGGCTACCGAGCCAGGGCTTTCAGCCGGGGTGCTGGCCGTCCCCGCGACCGGGGCCAAAACTTCCATCTGGCAAAGCACTTATACCACGCTGCTCCGGCGAGACCTCGACCGGCAGGGGCTTGATGAAGCCGCTACCGCCCGGTTGCTCGAAGTCATTCGCCCGGGACGCTACCGGCCGGCGATAGACGCGCGGCGTATCCTGGTCCTCAAAGCTAACGCCGACCGGGTCTGCTTTCCCCAGGAGACCGACGCTTTCACCCGCGAATGGGGTACTCCGACTGTATCGCTGCCAACCGGCCATCTGACTGCGACCCTCCACCCCCGCGCCCGCCAGGTCTCCCAGGAACATTTGCGGCGTTATCTCACAAGTTGAAAGTTATAAAAGCAAAAGAACTTCCATTTTTGCCTGGAAGTCCTTTTTAATTCCCGCTGACCGGGCTAATTCTACTGAGTGCGGAACCGGCGATTGATATTGGAGCCGAAAATAAGGGCGGTCATCAGGGCCAGGCCAACCGCCGCGCTTAACAGGGTCGGCAGCAGCGGCACTATTGCCGAAATAAAATCGCCTGTAAAGCTCGCAACGTTACTCCAGACCTTTTGAAGGGTTGCCAGGCGCGCCTGCATATCCGGGTCGTTAGAGGGGCCAAAGACCAGGTTGCTGATGGCGGGCCAGACTGTCCAGAGCAGGAGGGCGCAAAGGCCCAACCAGAAGCCGGTAAAAATTAAACCCATCGAGTAGCGGCGCTGCTGTTTGTCCAGCAAATCATCCAGGCGGGCGGCGACGACATCCAGCGGTTGGGGCAGAGGCTTTACTTCGGGGGGCGCATACTTGGCGACCGGCGCTGAGGCGGCAATCAGCCAGGTAGCAGGGTTGCTAACCGGGCCTGCCACAGAAGCCTGGGGCGGCAAAGCGGCGATACGAGCCATAACCCGGCTGGACATATGCGAAGGAGCTTTTAAGGCCGGACGACTTGCCAGTACGCGGTCCAGTTCGTCTTTTTTATTCAAATCCGGTAGTTGCGGTTCTGCCATTTTAACACCCTGACTATCCAATAATTCTCTACTATTATACCAAATGGAGGCAAGTCTTCCGGCTAATTGCCAAAATCCAGCGCGCCTTTTTCTTCAAGTTCGAGCAGGCGGCTTTTTAGCTGGGCTTTGGCCCGGTACAAATGCGTCTTGACCGTCCCGACCGGCACTTCCAGGGCAGCCGCGATTTCCTCGTAGCTCATTTCCTGGCCGTAGTAGAGCGCAATAATTTCACGGTACTTGACCGGCAACCCGTCTACCTGCTCCCAGATTAGCTGGCGGCGTTCGCTGGTGTCGAAACGCCAGGCCGGTTCTTCGGACTGGTCGCCGGGCAGGTTTGCCAGGATATCGGTCTCGCCTTCGTCGCCCTCGTCAAAGCTGGTTTCAACCGAAACCAGGCGCGGGTTGCCTTTAATCGAACGCAACCGGTTCAGACAGCCGTTACGGACAATCCGGTAAGCCCAGGTCGTAAACTTGGAGTCGCCCCGGAAGTTTGGCAGAGCCTGCCAGATTTTCACAAAGGCTTCCTGGGAAGCGTCATCGGCTTCTTCGTAGTTTTGCAGGATGCGAAAGGCCAGGTTAAAGACAAAATCCTGGTGCATCTCGACAAGCTCGGCAAAAGCGGCCTGGTCGCCGGTCTGGGCCTGAGCGATGAGCCAGGCTTCCCGGGACTGCTCGGTGGAGTGGCCGGTATTTTCGACACTGTCCCGTTCAAGGGCGGCGGTCGAAACCCCGCTGAAGACTTGCGGCGCTACAACAATTTTTTGGACTAATTCCCGGGCCGGTTCCGGCGGGATAGGTCCGCCCGTAAGCGCCCCTAACCGTCCAACATCTTTCGAAGGGCGTGCAGCCGTCTTTGCCCGGCCTGATTCTAATATTCTTGTTGGAAATTGGCCTAACCAGCCAGCGGTGGTAGTTGAAAAATTCAACATGCGGTCTTCTCACTAAAACTTTAGCTTAATGGTGATAAAATTTCCTGGTGTTCCTGGCTGATATTTTACCACCCTCAAAAGTCCACGACATCGGCCATTAGACCAAAAACGAGTAGGCATGCCGCCCAGTCCGCCGGGCTTTAGCGGGTTCCTAACCAAGGGTAACCTTTATCGAACCAACCTGGCTGCTAACTCGCACGGGTGCCCCGCCACCTGCTACCTGGCCTTCGAAAGCGCTCCGGCCCTGGTATTTCAGGTTCGTCACGGGTAAAACGGTGTCTACCGAACCCAGGCTGCTGGATGCTTCCAGGTTAAACCCGGCGCCGGGCTGCAAAACCATGTTTACGCTACCAACCCGGCTGACGATTTCGCTGGCCGCTTTTGGGACGCCGCCCCGGTAAAAGACCGAGCCAGTAGTGGCTTCCAGGTGCAGCGAACCGGCCATAACCCGTTCGCTATGAATCCGGCCCGCCCCGGCCTTCATTTCAAGGTCGCCTTCTACGGTCGCGTCATAAAGCTCCAGGCTGCCCGTAACGGCTCGCGCGGCGTAGCGGCCGCAGTTGATACTCCTGGCCCGGATGCTCGCCGCCGTCGAATCGAGGTCGAGGTCTTCCGCACCCACGCCGGAAAGTTCAATCATTCCCGCGCCCGAACGAGCTTTAACCAGTCCCGCCGCCACGCCCTGCAAACTCAACTTGCCGCTGGTTGTATTCAAGGTGATATTGCGGCCGCTGCTGTAACTTTCGACCGCAATCGCGCCCAGGTTGGTTTTTGCTACAAGGTCGCCGTTATAGTTGCTGGTCAGGATTTCACCGTAGTTACTGGTCAGGTCAGCGGCCAGGGCTGGCGGTAAATCAATTTCAAGGTCCATGCGGGGCGCTCGTCCAATTACCAGGCCCTGGTTGGGGTCGCCCGCTTCCACCCGTAGTAGGCCATTCTCAAGGGTGTGGGTCATTTGCAAGCGGTCGAGCAGGGCGCGGGCCTCCATCTCGTCGTTGGCCCAGACCCGTTTGGTCGCCACAATACGGACTTCCTTCAAACCTTCCTGGCCGCGCAACTTCACGCCGCCACTGGTCAGGTTCAAAACAAAACTGTTAATCTTTTCGTCGAGAGGGACGGTCAGATTAATTTGTTCGGTCCGTTCGGGGTTCATCCCCAGGTTAAAACTTACATTACCGATTGTGTTCATATTCCACCCCATTCCCTGTCTGCTTCCTGCTACCGGATTATAATTCCCGCCCTGCCAGCCTGGCCCTGGGACCGGCCCAGGCTGAGGGCCCGGGCCTTGCCAGTTATTTTGTATCCGGGTGTTCGGGTTATCCTGCGACCAGATACCGGTTGAGCGAACCAGGAACCCAAGCCCGCCCCCGATTCCCAGCAGGACCAGGATGACCAGGAGAGCGCTAATCCAGCCGGAAAATATCAGGCAGAGAAAGGCAAATCCAACTTCTACAAAAAATGCTATCCAGAGTATCCGAAGCGCTTTAAGGCTTTGCATTCCCTTTTATTACTCCACTGTAATATCACCGCTGCCGGTTCTGATGGTCATTTCCGGTATCCCAATTGTTTTCAAGGCGTGTTTATCTTGGCTAACGACCTGGCTACCCGGCACGTTGAAATTAATATCGCCGCTGCCCGAATTAAGGTCGAAGCCAAGATCGCTCTTGCCGCTCACCCTTAACTCTACATCCCCACTGCCGGTCTTTAAAGTACCAGTACCGGAAGTTTCGAGGGCAAAACCCACTTTGATGTCGCCGCTGCCCGTCTGGAAGTAAGCGTCGTTAAGGCGGTTCGCGCCGTCCATCGCAATATCACCGCTGCCGGTATTGGCATCCAGCGCCCCAATATAGTTTTTCAAGTTAATATCGCCGCTCCCGGTCTTAATGGCAAGTTTGGCCGCGAGTAAATCGGAAAGCTTCAGGTCGCCGCTGCCGGTGTTTAAGACTAAAGTAGCTTTGTCGTTCTGCAAGCCCTTCACGTTAATATCGGCGCTGCCAACCGTCGTGTTAAGCCCTGCCAGCAGGGCCGGCGGCATCGCCACGCGAATGTCCATCTGGTCGCCAATACCGAAATTGAAAGACTGGCTCGGATTTTTAGCGACGATATTGATGTTTGCGCCGTCCTGGACCACGTTAAAGTTAATCCGGCTGAAATCAGCGTCGCCAAAGCTGTGAATAATTTTTGTGCCTTCAACCTTTACCGCAGTCAGGGAAGGGTCGCCGGAGATTTCGACCAGCCCGCCCATCGAATTGATAGTAATATTGGCGGCCTGCCCGTTTAAAGGCAAGTCCTGGGCCGGGATAACCTGGCGGTGTTCAGGCCCAAAGCTGGCATTTCTAAAAGGCACAAGGCTAGCAAACCCGCCCGGTTGAGCCAGCACAATGCTTACCGCTACGGTAATTTCCGCCGCGAGTAAAACGAGAAATACCGGTACAATCATCCTTCGCATAATATTTCCTGATTTCTTTCCTGGTTTCTTTTAGATTAGGCCTGATTATATTTTTATTTTCTTTACGCCTTTTTTACGGCGTTTTTGCTTCACACCCATAGGACACGGTCAGGCGGAGGATTGTTTCAGTTATTTTTAAGGGATTTGTATTCGTGAATTTGCCTTCGAAAGTAATCTGGTGTAACTTAACTAAAAGCAGCAAAAGAAGAAGGTTGCGGTAGCCATGCCAGAAATTAAAACCCTTGAAAAGTACCCTAAAGTTAACAATGCGGCAGGTCTTACCGGCAATTCTTTTGCTTACGCCTATCGCCGCACCTCTGGATCAGAAGAAGAATTCACCGGCACTTTTCATCTTCACCAGGGTATGGAATTTCTTTATATCCACGAAGGCAAAGGCGAGCTAACCCTTGACCACCAGACCTTTGCGGTCGGGCCGGGCATGTTACTTTACTTTCAACCTTTTCAAATACACCGTTTACACATGGAAGTGACCGGGGAAATACCTTTTGTCAGGTCAATTGTTTTAATTGAGCCGTATTTAGTTGAACCATACCTGGCAAATCTACCGCACCTGGCAAACTTCTTCCAGCATCTCTGGCACGACACCCTGGAAGTAAAATTTATCGAGCAGCTTGGGGGAAGCAATCCTTTAGAGGTTCTGTTAGGCCAGTTTGACGGGACTTTAAGAAACTTCAAGGGTTCGACCGAAGAACGCCTTGAAGAAATAGGTTTATTCTTTATAAATTTCCTGCATTTGCAGCGGCCCTACTGGCAACAATATATTTTACCCAGAGAGAAAACCACCCAGCATACCAACCACCCGGTTGAATTAATAATTCAGTGGATTGAACAGAATTTCAAGGAGGAATTCCGGTTAGACCAGCTAGCCGCTTCGCTCCATCTTTCCCCTTTTTATCTTTCGCGGCTCTTTCACACGGCTACCGGCATCAGCCTTACTAAATATATAACGGACCGCCGCCTGAGAGAAGCCTGCCTGCTCTTGCAGACAAGCTCCCTTTCGGTCGGCTATGTGGGGCAAGCGGTCGGGTTTAATAACCCTTCTTATTTCAATCAAGTTTTTAAAAGAGATATCGGGCTTACTCCCCAGCAGTACCGGGCCGCCTACGCCCGGGCAAATCGTTAAACCAGGATGGACGAGCGGTACTTTTTAATATTCCTGGCCGCCTCCAGGGCTGCAATCCATTCAGCGCACCATTGGATATAGTCAGGCTGGACCTGTTCGGGGTGTTCGCGACTGCGCGTGATAAATGCGGGATAAAAAGAGCGCCCGGTAGAAGTCCCCGCCGGTTGATATCGCAAATCAAGGCTCCAGCGCACGATATCTGACCGGTTAGGCAGACCCCGGTGAGGCGTATATTTGTTCATAATCACTATGCCGCCCTTCATACAGGGCACCGGTTGAGGCTTAATGTCGGGTAGTTCCGCCGGAATAATGGTCAACCCGGCAAAGTTATGGTGGGGGAGCAACCCGGACCGGAAAGCCCCCGGCATGACTTCCATGCAACCGGTTTCTTTGACCGCGTCCACCAGGGGTATCCAGAAAGTGACTACCGGATAGGGGTCGGCGTCTTCCTGCATAGTGGCGGCATCCTGGTGCCAGGGAACGTTATGGACGTACTCCGGCACTCCCTCGGCAATAATAGGAGTAGGTACTTTAGCCCGCAGGTGCTGGATAGGGTTGGACAGTATTTCACTTCCTACCAGGCATTCAACCACATCCATTAATTTATCGTTATACAGAAACCGGTACATTTCTTCGAGCCGCGAGTTATAAATATCCAGGTCATCCTCAATTTCCCGGTTTTGAGCGTAGAGACCGGCAAACCGTTTCTCAAAGGTTTGGCCTTCGCACAAATCCTGAATTTTACCCTGGGCTTTTAATTCCCGGGCGCGGCGGTCAATATAACCTTCAATGGCGCTAATCAGGGGCGCAAGGTCTTCCTCGGAAAAAATGTTATCCACTACTAAATAGCCCTGGTTATAAAAATGCTCGACTTGCTCGTTTTGCAGCTTCATAAAAAATAATCCTTTCTCGGCAGGGTAATTGTTTAAAATCCAGCGTAGTTAGCTAAATTATACTTAACAAGGTTTCCCCAAATGAAAAATTTTTGTCCTGTTATATTGTTTTAATATCTATTTTTATATTTTGCATTTAATTTTATGGTTTTTTTGCGATACCCGGTTGCGCTCGAGGGCCGGTTAGACTACCAGGGGGAATGCAAAGTCAGAGATAGGAAAGGAAAGAAAGAGTTGAAAGAAAAGACCTTTACAGTTAAGATTTTGTTGCCACAAAAACACTTACAAAAACACTTAAAAGAAAGGTCTTTCAATGAA
>CADDZM010000160.1 GCA_902812345.1 Chloroflexota bacterium
CCCTTAACTACGAGGAACATTTCACCGAGCAATTCGAGGCAATGGAGTTTGATTAATCGAAGGGGTAAATTGAGGTAATCCAACCTTTTAGAGGTGAGTGGTTGCTAAATAATGCCAGATATCAGTTAGTGGTTGACTTTTTTTATTTTCAATGTTAAAGTTATTTAATCAGTAGCACAATTTTCATTTTAAATAACATAACTTGATACAAGGCGGTATCGGCATGCGTCAAACCTATCGATTCTTTTTGCTGCCTGCTTTTTGCACGTCCCGGCTTTTAGTTCCCCCGGCCTTGTTTCTACCACCAGGGCGGTCAACCGCCCGATATTTAATGAAATGAAACCGGCTTTTGAAATTGAAGTAAGTTTTTGGCTTACTTCAATTTCAAAGCGCCCTTGCTCGACCATGTTCCCCACCTGGTAAATTTTTCGACAAAAAGAATTCCTCGCCACCCACCGGAGATTACAAATCTACCGGTTCCAGCAGAACTACCGGCCGGTGAGGTTTGAAGACCCTACCGAGAATAGCCAGCTTTATAAGGTGCGGCTGGGTTTCCAGGAAGTTGAACAGTCTGAAGCTAAGAACATAAGGTTTCACTATTTGTTATTACTGCCAGAATTACCGCAGTTCAAACGGTTTTACACAACTCTAAGAATTGGAGGAAGGTATCTTGTCACACTTGCAAATAAAAAAAGTAGGATTAGGCTTCCTGATTATCTTAACCCTGTCTTTTTTAGCCCCCGTTCAGGCTAATGCTCAGATTGATATTACAGTAAGCTGTTTTAAGGAAACAGGTTTTTGCATGGCTGGCCGCATCAAAGAATACTGGGACCAGAACGGCGGCCTGGCTGTCTTTGGCTTCCCCATCAGTAACCAGCACCAGGAACTTGTTGAAGGTAAACCTTTTCAAGTCCAGGCTTTTCAACGCAACCGCTTCGAACTTCACCCCGAAAACCAGCGGCCTTATGACGTTTTATTGGGCCGGTTGGGAGTGGTGCGGCTGGAACAGCAAGGCCGGGACTGGACCAAATTCGGCAAGAGCGCCGGCGGACCGGCTACCCCCGACTGCCTGGCGTTTTCGACTACCGGCCAAAATGTTTGCGGTGACTTTTTAAATTACTTCCGCACCCACGGCCTGGAGTTTGATGGCGCCGCCGGTAAGAGCTTCCCCGAGAGCCTGGCGTTGTTCGGCTATCCGGTGTCACCTCCGGTGGTTGAAACCAATGGCAGCGGTGATACGGTGCAAACCCAGTGGTTCGAGCGGGCCAGGTTTGAGTTTCACCCAAATAATCCTGACCCTTACAAGGTAGAATTAGGGTTGTTAGGAAGTGAAGTTAAAGACGCTGCCGCGCCACCGGCTACAACGCCGCCTCCGCCACCGGCTACAACCGTAGCGTGCAACAATGTTCCTGCCCTCAAGAGCGCTATCATATACCCGAGCCAGTGCATGACTAAAGGCACCGTTTTCTGGATGTCTATAAGCGGCTTCCAGGCTAACGAGCGGGTAGGCTACTGGTTAAATAACCCGGACGGTTTACCTGTAGCCGGGACTCGCACTACCTACGATATTGGGCCAACCGGGTCGGTAAATTTAGATGCTTTTTCAACCAGCGGGAGAGGTTATTATCCTGGAATCTGGTCCTGGGTTTTCGAAGGAACTAGCACCCACCATCAATCGATTATTTATTTTAAGCTGGTCGACCCTTCAGAAGCCGGTATCACCCTTACTTCCATTACCGGGGTTAATCGAGGCAGCAAAGCCAGTGTAACGGCCAAAACAGCCCCGAATATGGGGTGCAATTTGGATTACTACATTCCAGACGGTTACCGGAGTTCCGCTGAAGGGCTGGGGCAGAAAACCGCGGATGGTAATGGTAACGTCACCTGGTCGTGGACAATTGGAACTGCTACTAACCCTGGGGTTGGTTATATAGCAGTCACTTGTAATAATGTTACAGTCAGCGGAACCATTAACGTCGGTTAAGGTTTTTCTGGAGGAATAACATTTTACCGTGACAATACAAGACTATGCTTTTAAACAAAAAAGCGTAGTCTTGCGTTAACCATTAGCAAGTCCTGGTTTGTTCAAATTCTGTTAAAACGTTGTAAATAGAACAGTAAGCGAACCGGGTCGGAAACCGCTTTGAAAAGCATTGTTTGTGTCGATTAGCCGCCTTTAACCGGGCGGCTTTTTCTTTAAAGATGGATTATTTGGAACCCAATTGGCAGTACCGGTATAGTACCTACCGTTTATGGGTACTTGGTATAAATTTTATCAATCTATTATTTATCAATCTATTATAATGAAAGGGAAAGTAGATAAACGGGCTTAAAAGCTTTCCAAGGAGAAAATATATCGGCTGCCGGACCCGGCGAAGAAACTCAGATTGACCCTTATGCCTCCCAGAAAGAGGATAAATTTTGTTTCGGGCTGTGGACGATGGGCAACCGGGGTCGGGACGGTTTTGGCGAAGCCACCCGGCCCGGTTTCAGGCCGGAACACCTTGTCGAAAAACTGGCCGGGCTGGGCGCGTGGGGCGTGAATTTTCAGGACGACGACCTGGTTTCTTCCGGCGCGCCGTTAGCCGAACGAAGGCGGGCCGCCCAGATTTCCCGGATGGCCACACCCATCGGGGTGCCTGGGCCTAGCCGGGTTAAAAGTTCATTTTGTTCTATACTAAGCATCGTAGCTTCCTCTCTGTAAGACGACTTACTCTTTATCTTTCATCCATTGATTGATAATTAATTCAGGCGCGGCCTGGGACTTTTCTAACCCTCTTATCATGAGAAGATCCATGAAGTCCAGGGGTTGCTTTGAGCAGGTCTTTATTTCCCGGGCGGCTGTTTAATCTTGTTTAAGTGAAATATGATGGCATTGTAGCAGGATGCGCTCGAGAGCGATATTCAACCTAAAAGAATACTTGTACTTATCTTACCTTTACCTGATTTAGATGTCCAATATTTGTTTTATCTTATAGTATACTTTCAGGATATAGGTGCCGGTATGTTATGGCAACTAAAAAAGCGCCGGGCTATCAGCTAACCTGGCGCGAAGAAAAGAAACTTTACTGCGAGAAATCGGTGTTGATGAAATTGCGCGGGTCGGTGATAATCCCCTGGACGCGCACTTCCCAGTGGAGGTGCGGGCCGGTGGAACGCCCGGTAGTGCCGAGTTGACCAACCACGTCACCGGCCTGAAGTTGCTGGCCCACTTTTACATCAATCCCGGAGAGGTGAAAGTAATAACTGGTAATGCCCAGGCCGTGATCAACGGCTACCGCGTTTCCCCGCGCCTGGAGCAGGCCGGTATATACTACCATCCCGGAGGCCGCGACATGGACGTTCGCGCCTTCGGTCCCACTGTTAGGGGCCATATCAACGCCGCCGTGAAAGTAGAGGGTATCCTGCTTGCCGTTGTAAATGCGGCGCTGGCCGAAATTAGTACTGAGGGTCCAGGGCACCTGGAGCGGCCATTCCCAGGCTCCCTTCCAGAGCAGGTTCGGAGTGAAAATGTTATAAGCCCCGGCCAGTTGGGTGTCGTCATAGGCGTCAGCCTGGTGGTCGGCCAGGACATCGAGACTGCCTTCCAGGGTTAAATCCTGGGTGCCGTAATCGTGAGCGGCCACCGGGATTGAGCGGGTAAGCGAGCGGGCCAGGCCGTTTTTATCGGTAAAGGTCAGGGTCAGCGGATAGGTCTGGGGCGGCAGGCCAGGGTCTACCGCCTGGAAAGCCCGGAGGAGCGGCGCATTCGACCCGGCCAGCTTTATTGAGGCAAATTTGAGGGCGGCGGAAGCAAATTTGCCCTGCAAATCCGTGGGCTGCCAGCCTGCCGGGTTAGAAACCTGGACCAGCAAAGTCTGGCCCTGGCTGGTCGCCAGGTTTGGCGGCAAATTAAGGCGCAAATCAAACTTTTGGGGTTCGGGCCAGCCCGCCGCCTTGATTAAGAGGTCCCCGCTATTGCTGTAATTTACTTTTTTGGTGGCCGGGCTGATTTCGAGGCGGCCCCGCTCGAAATACTGAACGGTCAGGCCGTCCTGCTCGAACGCCTGGCTGATAGGATAACCTAAAAACTTGACCAGACCGTTCCCGAACCAGAAAGATTTGAAAGGGCCGGCCAGGGTGTGGCCGGTTTCGGGAATAAATTCTTCGGCAGCGGTATTGGGCTGTGGGGCCACCGGGTTAAAAGCCAGGTTGGTCCCGGTGAGTTTCTCGACCTGGGCCAGTTCGCGCCCGAGAAAGCCGAGGGAGACTTCGCCGGGCTGCCCGGCCAAATCTGGATGGTATTCCAAAAGGGCTTGCTCGAAAAGCTGAACCTGGAGGCCGTTCCGGGTATAGGCTTCGCTTACAGGATTGCCAAAGACGCCGTACCCGCCCGCTTTCTGCCAGTAGGCCAGGAATGGCCCTTTGATATAGTGACCGGTTTCACCAACATAAAGAGCATCAGGGCCGCTATTAGGCTGGGCCGGTAAGGCCTGGGTCGGGGCCGCGGCCAGAGGAGAGGCCGGACTCGGTACGGCGGCAGCGGTTCCGCCGCCGGGGACGAGGACAGGTGGATTAGCGCCGGAAGTTACAGTTGTCTGAGCCGCGCCGGGCGTGGTAAGACCGGGTGTAGCCGAACCGGATTGGGTCGTAGATGGACTGGAACCAGGGCTATTCGTGCCGGGTAAAGTGGTAGTATCGCCGCCGCAGGCTGTTAGAAAAAGCGAAAAGAACAGCAAAAGGACTAATAAAACAGGCTTAAAACTCGCCCATTTTATGTAAAACAAAAAATTCAACTATTAATAATCCTCGTAAAACTAAGAATTTCCAGGCCTTAAAGATTAAGCGCCTTTTCACTATAGTACCAAGTATTAGCGATTCTCTCAACTTTTAGCTTAACAGGCCAGTTTGAAAAGTCCGCTTTGAAAGAGATAAAGGCGTTTCCCGGCTTGTATTAACTTTAATAAAGGGCGTCTTTAAAAAAATTATTGGCCGGATTGAGCGGGGTTTTTGGCCGGGCGATTTGACGGCAAATTTGAAAAGTTCCGGCCAGCCAGGGCGCTTTTAACCGTAGAAAATAAGAGAGCCGCCAGGAAAAGGACGGTCAGGGCCGCGACTACGCACGCGCCGGGCGCAAGGCCCAGGTGATAGCTTGCCAGGATGCCGCCTACCCCGGCCAGCAGTACGACGCCGACCGCGATAACCATCATCTTGAAAAGGCGGTCCGTCAGCAACCGGGCAGTCGCGCCGGGGGTAATCAGGAGAGCAATCATCAAAATGTTGCCGACCGCCGGCAGGCCGGTCACGACGGTCAGGGCGACCAGGATTAGAAAGAGCAGCTTGAGCCAGCCTACCGGCAGGCCCATCGCGCGGGCAGCCTGGATATCAAAACTGATTAAAAGCAGTTCTTTACGCACCAGGAAAATTACGCCCAGGACCAACCCGCTAACCAGGAGAGTATTGAAAACATCACCCCAGCCAACCCCGAACAACTGCCCGAACAAAAAATTATCCAGGCCGCCAGTCCCGGCCCGCTTGATGCCGCTCACCAGAACGATACCGAGGCCAAACGCGCCGATATAGAGGACGCCGATGGCGGTGCTTTCGCTCACTTGCTGGTTGCGTTCGGCCAGGCTGATACTGACCACCACGATAAGCCCGGCGGCAAGACCGCCCCAGAAAAGGTCGCCGCCCACCAGGTAGGCCACCACGATACCGGGAAAGACGGCGTGGCCGAGCGCGTTCACCAGGAAAGCCACCCCCCGCAGCACCACGTAGACGCTCACCACCCCGCACAAAAGGCCCAGCAAGAGCATTTCAAGCAAAGAACGCTGGACAAAGACCTGTCCTAATGGGTCTAGCAGAAAATTTAACATCAGGCCCGGCCCTCTACCTGCGGTTGGTCAAGGCTGGCCTGGCGCAGTTGCTGCTTCCAGCGCCGCCACTGGTTCAGCCGTACAAACAGCCCGTATTGCGGCGACACTAGCAGGCCGGCGATAAAAAAGAGCGTCGCGACCACGACGACCCCGGCGCTCCCGGCCACGTTCGCGTAATAGCCGAAGTAAAGACCGGCCAGGCTCGAGAGCATGCCCAACCCGGCGGCAACCGGCATCATAAGATAGAAGCGGTTGGTAAAAAGGCGGGCCGTAGCCGAGGGCGTCACCAGGAAGGCCAGCACCAGGATATTGCCGACAGCGGGCAGGCTGACCACGACCGTCGCGGCGATTAAAAGATACAAAAACAAATCGAGCCGGACCACGGGCAGCCCTACAGCCCGCGCCATTACGGCGTCAAACGAGCTGAACAGGAGTTCTTTGCGGGTAAGAAATATCGCGCCCAGGATGAGGAGACCCACGATACCCGTCACCCATAAATCCAACGAAGTGATACCGAGAATATCGCCAAAGAGAAAACCTTCCAGGCTGCGGCCGTAACTGCGCTGGCTGCTTAAAAGGACCACGCCGAGCGCGAAAGCCCCGGTAAAGATAACCCCGATAGAGGAATCTTCACTGACCCGGCGGTTGCGGGCGACCAGGGCAATTATAAGGGCGACGGCGAGGGCCGAGATAAACGCGCCCAGGAAGAAATTCGCGCCGATTAGAAAGGCGATTACCACGCCTGGAAAGATGGCGTGAGTCAGGGCATCCACGATAAAGACCAGGCCGCGCAGCACGATATAGGTGCCGACCACCCCGCCAATCACGCTGATGATGAGCAGTTCCCAGAAAGCGTTTCTAATTAAACTCCCGGCATAAAGCGAGTTGAACGGCTCGGCTAACCAGTTCCAGATATTGTTGAAGAAATCGGCCATTGGCTGGAATATTTACCTTTACTGGATAATGAGGGTCTTGCCGCTGGACGAATTGCCCGAATCAACCGTCAAAACGCGGCCACCATAAGTCTCAGCTAAAATTTCCGGCTTGAAGACCTGGGACGGCGGGCCAAACGCGACCAACCGGTGATTGATGCAGCCGATAAGGTCGCACTCTCTAGCGGCGGCGTTGAGGTCGTGGGTCGCCATGATAATAAGCTTGCCTGCATCGCGGAGTTTTTCAAGGAGATTAATAATAACTTCCTGGCTGGTAGTATCCACGCCGGTTAGCGGTTCGTCCAGCAGTATAATGTCACCCTGCTGGGCCAGGGCGCGGGCCACAAAGACGCGCTGCTGCTGCCCGCCCGATAACTGGCCGATTTGACGATGGCGGAACCCGCTCATACCGACCTGTTCGAGGGTTTCGGCGACAATCTCGCGGTCAATTTTGCCCGGGAATTTAATCCAGCCGATATGGCGGTAGCGGCCCATCATTACGACTTCCTCGACGGTAATAGGGAAATCCCACTTCACTTCGCTGCGTTGCGGCACGTAAGAAATCCGCTGGCGGGATTGGGCCAGACTTTTACCGGCGAGAAAAACCCGGCCGCCGGTCGGGACCATGCCCAGCAAACCTTTTAAGAGGCTGCTCTTACCCGCGCCGTTGGGCCCGATTAAGCCGACAAAGCCGCTCCCCGGCAGTTCCAGGCTGACATTTTGCAGGGCCAGCACCGGGCCGTAAGCCACGCTTAGATTTTCAATTTTGAGTAGAGGCGGTTGGGCCGCTGCTTGCGGGCCGGTCTCCGTCATACCAGTTCCACCAAATTTTCCAGTCAAAACCAGATCAATCATTGCTTTAAGCCCTCATTTTACTATAAATGGCCGGCGCTTGCCTCATTTTATAAGACAGGCGGTCTCGGGGAGGAGTAGAGGGATAATAAACTATTGCTGCTGAAACCCGGCCGCCATATTTTTAGCGTTGGTAAGCTCCATTTTGAAATAGGTGTCGCCATCGCTGCCGGGCGCGCCCAGGGAGTCGCCGTAGAGGTTGGAGTAAATTTTCACCCCGGCCGCTCCCGCGACCTGTTCGGCGATTTTAGGATTAATGGTGTTTTCAGTGAAAATCACCTTCACGTTGTTGTCCTTGATGTTTTTGATAAGCTGGTTAATCTCCTGGGGGGTCGGTTGGGCGGCATCGCTAAAGCTCGGAACGACCGAACCAATGACCGTAATCTGGAATTCATCGGTGAAGTAGCCAAAAGCATCGTGATTGGTGACGAGCTTGCGTTTCTCGACCGGTACCGGGGCAAAAATCCGGGTAATCTCGGTCTTGAGGTCGTCGAGTTGCTTCTGGTAAGCAGTTAGCTGAGCCTGGTAATAGTCCTGGCCTGCCGGGTCAACCTGGATTAAACCCCTGGCGATATTGGCGACCATAATTTTAGCGTTACCGGTCGAGTGCCAGATGTGAGGGTCTCCCAGTTTTTCTTCGTCACCATGTCCGGCCCGCAACTTGATGCCTTCGGAGGCGTCAACCAGGGGCGCTCTGGTGCCGCTGTTAGTGATAATTTTGTCCAGCCAGTCGTCTACGCCTACCCCGTTTTTCACGATAAGTTTGGCGGCAGCGGCATTCTTTGAATCATCGGCGGTCGGGTCATAGTCGTGCGGGTCATCGCCCGGGCGGAGTATTTGGGTCACCTGAACCCGGTCGCCGCCGATATTGCGGGCAAAATCGCCGAGCTGGGTGGTGGTCGCCAGGACGTTAATTTTTACGCTACTGTTGCTTGCGCCGTTTGGGCTGGAAGATACCGGGGCAGGGCCGTTAGCCCCGGCGGGAGAGGTAGCATCCCCGCAAGCCACCAGGCCGGTAGCCAGGAACAGAGCCATTAACAGCCAGGCCAGGCCAACCTTTAACTTAACCAATTCGCCCTGTTTCCTTTCCCAATGGTCAATTTTCCGCCAATAAACTGCATCTATAATCACTTTGGGCCATAATGCGGCCAATGCCGCCGCTAAATAACGCCTCATAAAAGGCCACTTCCATCTTATTGATAGCGATTATCAATCAATACGTTAATTCTAGCAGCCTTTGTTGTAATTGTCAAACACTCTCAATTAGAAATCAGGATTTGACAAACTCTCCGGGTTTTTCTTTTAATGCAACACCAGAGCCGTAAAAGGCAAGTTTTGATGGTTGTTATTTTTGGCAGCTTCATGGTTATTTTGGACTCGACGGTTGTCAACGTAACTATCCCGACTTTTGAGAAGGTCTTTAATACAGACATAAACGGCATCCAGTGGATTCTGACCGGCTATCTGCTGACGCTCGGAATTATAACACCCGTGGCCGGGTATCTGGCCGATAACTTTGGCATCAAAAGGTTTACCTGCTGTCGCTGGGATTTTTCGTGGTCGGGTCGGCCCTGTGCGGTCTTAGCGATTTCATACGGGACTCGAGCGGCCATCCTTATATTGCCGCCCTGATTTTCTTCCGGGTCTTGCAGGGCATCGGTGGCGGCGCGACCGTCCCGCTCGCCAACGCCCAGTTGTTCGCGGCCTTCCCGCCCGAGCTGCGCGGCCTCGCTAACGGGGTTTTCGGGGTGCCGCTGCTGGTAGCCCCGGCCCTCGGCCCCACGCTCGGCGGTTACATCGCTCAGTATTTACACTGGTCGCTTATCTTTTATATCAATGTGCCGATTGGGATATTCGGTATCCTCATGGGAATGTGGCTGCTCAAGAAGAGCGAGATTCGCAAGTCCCGGCGGTTCGACGCCAGGGGTTTTGGCGCGGCGGCGGTTGGCCTGGGTCTGCTGCTCTACGCCTTATCCGAGGTGGGGACTTCAGGCTGGACCGACCCGGTCGTGCTGGGCTGCTTCGCGGTGGCAGCTGTATTCCTGGGCTTTTTCGCTTATAACGAGCTGCGGCGGGAAGACGCGATAGTAGATTTGCGGCTGTTTAAAAACCTGATTTTTACACTGGGCTGCATGGTTAACTGGGCGACGGTTATCACCTTGTTCGGTTCGGCCTTTCTGCTGCCGCTATATCTTCAGAATGTGCGCAGCCAGAGCCCGTTCGAGGCCGGGCTGATGCTGCTGCCCCAGGCGGTTACAGCGGCAATAGCGGTGCCGTTTACCGGACGGTTGTTCGACAAAATCGGGCCGAGGCCGCTGGTCGTTACCGGACTAGTGGTGCTGACGGCGACCTCGTGGTATTTCACACAGTTTACGGCTACCACGGACCTTTTTACGGTTGAAGTACTGCTGGCTTTGCGAGGGTTCGCGCTCGGCTGCACGGTCCAGCCTTCCATAACGACGGCCATTAGCGTAATGCAGCGCCAGGCCATTCCGCGCGGCAGTTCGCTCATCAACGCGGCCCGCCAGGTCGTGCAGGCGCTTGGTATCGCGGTCCTCAGCACAGTCTTTACAACCCAGATTGCCGGGATTGTGGGGAACAAGGGCCAGCCCAACTCGGCGGCAGCGCGGGAAGCTTATATCGCGGGGTTTAATAACGCTTTTATCGTGGTGCTGGGAGTGGCGATTGCGGGCGTGGTGGTCAGCTCCTTTATGCCGGGGTGGCCGGGCAAGTGGCCGTTAAAGCAGCCCGACCAGCCAGCCGGGCGGCCAGCCGGGCGGCCAGCCGGGCGGCCAGCCGAGCGGCGAAACAGCCCGCTAAAAGAAAATGGCCTGGAATAGTAAGATGTTAAGAAACTCTTGCCACAAAGCCAGCCTGAATAGAAAAGCACTCACGAACCCTTGTCATTCCGACCGTTGGGAGGAATTCGAGCGCCTTTGGGTAGCCGTCAGCGAATGCACTAAACTTGACTAAGAGTAAAAAGGGTTAATCTGAGCCAATTGTTTGTTGCGAAAGTCGTATTATTATTTTTTAAATTCATTTTAATCTAAAATTGGAAGGTCTGGTCAGGTTATAAATGGTATAATAGGACTTGAAAATTTTGTGTGAAGTTGGAAGGACGGTACTGCCCGGTGAGCTATAATCCCGCGAACCCTTTAATTATTCAGAGCGATAAATCAGTCCTCTTAGAGGTTAATAACCCTCTTTACGAGGATGCCCGCGACGAACTGAGCCGTTTTGCCGAACTTGAAAAAAGCCCGGAATATATTCACACCTACCGCATCACGCCGCTGTCGCTCTGGAACGCCGCCGCCGCTGGAGTTGGCGCGGAAGTCATTACCGAAGCCCTGGCCTGCTACAGCAAATTCCCGGTCCCTTCTAACATCCTGGCCGACATCAAAGATTATATTTCGCGCTACGGCCGCATCAAACTGCTCTACGAGGACGACAAACTGGTCCTGAAAAGCAGTGACAACCTGCTGCTCATGGAAGTCGAGCGCAACAAGAATATCCAGCCGTTTATCCTCAAAAAACTGAACGAAGAAACCTTGCAGGTGGACCCGGCCAAACGCGGCTACATCAAGCAAGCCCTCGTCCAGTTTGGCTATCCGGCGGAAGATTTAGCCGGGTACAATCCTGGCACGCCCCTCGAAATCACCCTGCGCGAAACCACGCTTTCAGGGCGGCCTTTTGGACTGCGCGATTACCAGAACGACTCGGTCGGAGCCTTTTACGCTGAAGGAAGTTACAGCGGCGGTAGCGGGGTGGTGGTGCTGCCCTGCGGCGCCGGTAAGACCGTGGTCGGGATGGGTGTCCTCGACAAGCTACAATGTCATACCCTGATTCTCACGCCCAGCACGATTGCGGTGCGCCAGTGGATTAGCGAAATCCTCGACAAGACCAACATCACGCCCGACCAGATAGGCGAGTATACCGGCGAACGCAAGGAAATCCGGCCTATCACGGTCACGACCTACCAGGTGATTACCTACCGGCCTTCTACGGTCAACAAAGAGACCGGCGAAGTGGGCGAATTCCCCCACCTCCAACTCTTTACCAGCCACGACTGGGGTCTGATTATTTATGATGAGGTCCATTTGCTGCCTGCCCCGGTCTTCCGGGTAACGGCTGAAATCCAGGCTAAACGCCGCCTCGGCCTGACCGCCACCCTGGTCCGCGAGGACGGCCGTGAAAGCGATGTTTTCTCGCTCATCGGCCCCAAGAAGTACGACATGCCCTGGAAAGAACTCGAAGCCGAGGGCTGGATTGCGACCGCTGAATGTTTCGAGATACGCATCGAACTACCGGGCGGCGAACGCATGGAATATGTCCTGGAAGAAGACAACCGGGTCAAGTACCATCTGGCCGCGACCAACAGCCGGAAGTACGAAATTCTCTACAAAATACTCCAGAAGCACCGCGACGACCACGTCCTGGTCATCGGGCAGTATATCGAGCAACTCGAGCGGATTGCCCGGATGATTGACGCGCCCCTGATTACAGGCAAGACCCCCAACCAGGAGCGGGCCAAGCTTTACAAACAGTTCAAAAGCGGCGAAATAAAGGTGCTGGTGGTCAGCCGGGTCGCCAACTTCGCGATTGACCTGCCCGACGCGAACGTGGCAATCCAGGTTTCGGGCCTGTTCGGGTCGCGCCAGGAAGAAGCCCAGCGCCTGGGCCGGATTTTGCGGCCAAAGACGGACGGGCAACCGGCCTACTTCTATTCAATTGTCACCCGCGACACCAAAGACCAGGATTTCGCGGCCAACCGCCAGTTGTTTCTGACCGAGCAGGGCTACCGCTATACTATCCTGGACGCTGCTGATTTCCAGGGTGATGTCGAAGAAGGCCAGTTTCGCGAACTCGACCCGCAAGCCCTTCCGGCGCCCGCCCTGGCTTTGCCCGAAAGCAAAAAGGCTCACCTCTACGCCGTAGCCGCCGAGACCGCCTTAGTCCCCGAAGATATGGACGATTTGGAAGAAGCCGCCGAGTTCGACGAACTGGAAAAGCAGCTCGAACAGACCCGCAACTCCCCGGCAGCGTCAAAAGCCGCAACGGCTAATCCTCCGGCGGAACCCGCCACCCGGTCCCGCGGACATTTACGGCTGGTCAAATAAAAGTTTAGGGTGTGACACAAACCACTGACATTTTCGCGTTTTAACTGATATAATCAAATCGGCGCAAGCTTTAGGTGGGCTGCGCCGGTGAATTTCTCCTCTAAACAAACTTAACTAAGACAATTGTAGACAATGCAAAATTTGAAACGCGACAACCTCATTTTTGGCCGTTATCGCTTGCAGCAGTCGCTGGGAAAGGGGTCTTTTGGCGAGGTTTTTTACGCCGAAGACCTCCAGTTCGACCCGCCGCGCGCCGTCGCGTTTAAATTGCTCCATCCCCAGTACACCACCGATGCCCAGGTCCGGGAAGATTTAAGACGGGAAGCGGGCGTGTTAGCCCGGTTCGACCATCCCAACATCCTGAACGTGCTGGACTTTGGCATTACCGAAGAAATTGCCTTTATCGTCATGGAACTGGCCCAGGGCGGTTCGCTGGCCCGGCGCTTGCGGCCCGACCCGACTAAACCGCCTATCCCGATGTCGTTGCCGGAAGTGGCAACTTACCTGGACCAGATGGCCGACGCCCTGGACGAAGCCCACGACCAGGGGCTGATTCACCGCGACATCAAGCCGCAAAATATCTTGCTGGACCGGCGCGGTCGCATTCTGGTGGCCGACTTTGGCCTGGCGACTGCCGTCACGGGCAGTTCTTCCTCGGTCATGGTGGATACTTCCGGCAGCGGGACGCCCCTCTATATGTCGCCCGAACAGTGGCAGGGCCGGGCCGGGCGCGCCAGCGATATTTATTCGCTGGGGGCGGTCTTGTTCCAGATGGTCAGCGGCCACCCGCCTTACCAGGGCAACCAGTTTGAGCTTTTCGGGCA
>CADDZM010000161.1 GCA_902812345.1 Chloroflexota bacterium
TAGCAGATGAGCCGGTACTGGCGCCGGAGCTACCGGCTCATCTGCTATGGCGGTCCTGAATTACCCGACCGGAACACCGGTTAATGTTGGGTCACTTCCGATATCCACCTTCGGCCAGACCCTGGGCATTCCCGGGATGACTTCCAGCACTCAAACTATGGCCTTTACTACCAGCGACGCTCCCGGCACGGTTATCAGCTACTATGCCACCCAGTTAGGCGGCAGCAGCGCCGGGGCTGGCACTGGTACGGGCAGCAGCGCCGGGACTGCCACCACTTCCGCCGCCGGTGCGACAGGCGCAACCACCTCAGCGGCGGGCGCATCCGGTGCGACCACTACTTCGGGGGCGGGCGCATCCGGGGCTACCGCAGGCCAGAGTTTCTCACAGGGCGGCCTGAGCGGCCAGATTATTTCTTTCCAGTGCCCGGCTAATACCTTTGGCTCCACGGCTACTTCAGGCAGCGCATCCGGCGCCACCACTACCTCAGCGGCTGGCGCATCCGGCGCCACCACCACTTCCGCCGCCGGTGCTGCAGGGGCTGCCGGGGCGACTACCACTTCGGCGGCGGGCGCATCCGGGTCCGGTACTGCAAGCGGGGCAACCTTAAATTGTACCATCGTGCCAGCTAACAATGGTTCCACCACTGGCACAGCTACCACCTCGGCAGCGGGTGCCAGCACGACTTCCTCCGCTACCACCAGCGCGGCAGGAACCGTCGGGGCTTCCGCAAGCACCGGCAAGGTAACAGTCATAGCTATCCCGGTAAGCACGGGCAACCTTTCCTCTCTGACAACGATGCTGCCGGGGATAGGTTCAAACTTCCAGGCTAACCAGACCCTGGTTCTGGTAATGCTCTCTTAAACCTGTAGACTGCCCGCAAACCTGACCATTTTAAAAGCAAGCGTTGCGCGCCTTCCTGACCGGGAGGCGCGCTTTTTTTATAAGTTTCGTTTGATTTAATCGGGAAAGACGAAGTGCAGGCTCTGAAAGTGGTGACGCATAGCGATAACATCCGCCTGGACCGCCGCCGGGTCTTCGCTTTTAACCAGGACGCGGGCGATAAGTCCGGCGAGGGCTGGCATGTCGCCCGGTTGCATCCCCCAGCGGGTTATTTCCTGGGTGCCTATACGCAAACCGTTGTAGTCGTTTTCAAGGACTGGCAGGGGCAGACCGATACCGCTGGTCAGGATATTGGCCGGTTCAAGCTGGCGCGAAGCAGTGGTGCCGCCCCCAAATCCGGCCGCCCGGACCGCTACGTGGTGTGAAAGAGTATAGCCCTTTGCGACCGGGCCGTGGACCGGTAAACCCTGTCCGGCCAGGGCCGCAGCTAAAGCGCGGGCGTTCGCGATACAGGCGCGAGCGTACGCCGGGCCGAATTCGAGGATATCACTGGCGGCTACCACCAGGGCGGCGGTGCGGGCCAGGTCGAAATTGGCGGTCAGGCCCGGGTAAGCAATCCGGTCCAACCGTTCCGCCAACCGGCTGTCATTGGTGAGGACGAGGCCACCGGCAGGGCCACCAAAGGACTTGTAAGTGGAGCAGGTCATCAGGTGCGCGCCTTCGGCCAGGGGTTGCTGGAACTCGCCGCCCGCAATAATGCCGGACAGGTGGGCCGCATCGAACATCAAAAAGGCTCCAATTTCGTCGGCCAGTTGCCGCACCTCCCGCACCGGGTAAGGCTGTAAGGCCAGGCTGGCCCCCAGGATAAGCAACTTCGGCTGCAACTGCCGGGCTTTCTCCCGCAGCTTTGCCAGGTCTACTTCCATAAGGTCGCCGTCAAATGGAATCTCGTGCACATCCAGGCCGTACAGCCCCGCGGCCCCCTCGGCGTGGTGGGTGACATGCCCGGCGGCGGAAGCGGGCAAAGCCATAATTTTATCGCCCGGCTTCGTGCAAGCCATATAAGCATAGAGGTTAGCCAGCGACCCGCTACCCACCCTGAATTCGACATAATTGCACTTAAAAATACGTTTGATAAGTTCCACCGCCATTATTTCGATTTGCTCGGCGTAAGCCAGCCCGGTTTCATACTTGTCGCCGGGATAGCCCAGGCTCGGCCTTGAGCCAACACTGGAGGCCTGGAACCGGGCCGCCCGAGGGTTCATAAAGTTTGTCCCGGCGTAGAGGTTTATACAATCAAAGTCGGTAAACCGTTCGTGGGCGGCAAGGGTTCGGGCTACCTCCCCGGCGAAGTCGCGAGCAGGCAGGGCGCGGTAATTCTCGGCCTGTTCTTCATAAAAACGGACCAATTCGGCGGGCACCCACTCACGTGAGGCAGCAGTCTTTTCCATGCTTAAATCTCCTCTAAACTTTGCCGGTAAGTATTTTTCTAATGTTAGAATAACTCTTTAGCCGGGTTGAGGGCGCACCCGGCCTGCGAAGAAAGCCCTGTTTGCCCTCTCTTAACCCACTTTTCGCACTGGCCGGATTAAACTTCCGGCTGAATCTATTCGGCTGTCGGTAAATGGACGTACATGGTCTGGATACCCAACCGGCCCGGTCCGATAAAGCGGGTCATAAACAGGTTGAAGCCGCCCAGAAAGCCGGTGCTAAGCCGCTGGCTATTGGTGGTCATCTGGACGCTGGCATCCTTGTAGAGAAACCCGCCCGGTTCGACATCAATCGCTTCGCCGGGACGCAAATTTATCTCGTAAACGTTGCCGTAACCGTGCAAAAGCAACAGGCCGGGCTGTTGGGGCGCGAAAAAGCGGTCAATCCAGAAACCCGTCCCACCAAATAAAATATTCGCCACTCCTTTTACCCGGAAGAACGAGTAATCTATCGACCCGGTCGCAGCCAGGAACTGGTGTTCGCGGACGTGCAACTCCTCGCCGGGCCGAATGTGAATCGGGATAATTTCCCCGGCGTCGTCCCGGCTGAAAGCGATGGAACCGGGACCGGCCGCCTCGGTGACAAAGACCTGCATCCCGGCCATCACCCGTTTGAAAGCGCCCTTTAGCGGCTTGATGCCAACATTGAGCGAAGGATGTTTCCAGAGCAAAATGTGATGCTCGAAATAGACCGATTCGCCCGGCCCCAGGGCTACTTCCACCTGCGGCACAATATTCCCGGCAATCCGTACCAGGGTATTGCCGACCCTCGTTTCTTTTATATT
Source organism: Chloroflexota bacterium (assembly GCA_902812345.1). Classification (GTDB taxonomy): domain Bacteria; phylum Chloroflexota; class Chloroflexia; order Chloroheliales; family Chloroheliaceae; genus 54-19. Next base: position 3,117 of record CADDZM010000161.1, read on the forward strand.
ATCCCCGGTAGCCTTGGTTGCGCCGGTCCAACCCGCATCCTGGTGAGGATGCAAATCATAATAAAAAGGGTTGGGATTGCCGCCGGGCGGCAGCCCACCATAGCCTCCACCGGGCGGCGGTCCACCGTACCCTGGCGGGGGCGGGTTACCATAGCTATCCAGAAATTCGCCGCCGCAAAGGCAAAAACTCACCTCAGGCGAATTCCATTTCCCACAGGCCGGACAGACCGAAAATTCCCCGGAATCGAAAAAGGCAGGGAAAAGCATGGTCACGCTCCTTTTTATTTGTCATTTGCCCACAAGCAAAGGTAAAACCAAATGTTATAAGACAGTTTTACTACAAACCGGCGCGCTTTACAACGGGCAATTTGAACTAAAACAAGAGCAGGCAAAGCCTCAGTGGTGTTATTGCCAGTTAGCCTTAAAAAGGAAAGGTTAAACGAAATAACGTTAAACTCAGGCTTAACTTGATTTGAAATTAACAGACAAAAAAAATGGACGCCCTGTAATTAAAGCGTCCAACTTTCAAGTTGGGTTAAATTACGATATTAACCAGCTTGCCGGGGACATAAATGACCTTTTTAGGATGGCCACCGCCGACCGCCTGGGCCACCTTTGGTGAGGCCAGCACCTGCGCTTTAACCGCGTCCTCGTCCAGCCCGACCTCGACTTCCAGCTTGTCGCGTACCTTGCCGTTAATCTGGACAATAATAGTCGCCACCTCGTCTACGGCCAGGGCCGGGTCGAAGGCGGGCAGGCGCTGGTTGTGGATGCTCTCGTCGTACCCCATCTGGTGCCACAACTCCTCCGTTATATGGGGCGACAGCGGAGCCAGCAGCAGCAGCAAGGTTTCAATGGCTTCTTTCCAGATCGGATTGCCGTAGATACCCGGCTCTTTAGCCGCGATTTCGCCCAGCGTATTGCTGAACTCCATCAGGCCGGACAGGGCCGTATTGAAAGCCCAGTGGCCCAGGTCGTCCTCCACCCGTTTGATGGTCTTGTGGGTGGTACGGCGAATTTCCTTCTCGATTTCAGGCGTGGTCATGAAGCCGGTCGCAGGAACGTTGAAACCGGCCTGGACCAGGTTCCAGACCCGGTTCAGGAAGCGGCTGACCCCAATCAGCAGTTGCTCGGTCTTGTCGTTCCACTCCGCGCCCTGGTCAAATGGCCCCAGGAACATCAGGAAACTGCGTACCGCGTCCGCGCCAAACTGCTCGACCAGCGCGTCCGGGGCGACAGTCTTGCCCCTGGACTTGCTCATCTTCTTGCCTTCAGAGCGAATCATGCCCTGGTGGAACAGCCGCCGGAAGGGTTCTTCAAAGTCCAGCAACCCCATGTCGTACAGCGCCTTTGTAAAGAAGCGAGCGTACAGCAGGTGCAAGGTGGCGTGTTCCGGCCCGCCGGTATACTGGTCTACCGGCATCCAGTGATTGACTTTAGCCTTGTCGAAAGCCGCCTCGGCGTTGTGCGGGTCGCAATAACGCAGGAAGTACCACGACGAACACATAAAAGTGTCCAGCGTATCGGTTTCGCGTTTAGCCGGGCCGCCGCATTTCGGGCAGGTCGTATTTATGAACTCCGGCTCGTATTTCAGGGGCGACAGGCCGTCGGGCCGGAAGTTCACATCTTCGGGCAGAATGACCGGCAACTGGTCTTCCGGCACCGGTACAATCCCATCCTTGTCGCAATAGACCATCGGAATCGGCGAACCCCAGTAACGCTGGCGGCTAATCAGCCAGTCGCGCAGGCGATAAGTCACTTCGGCCTTGCCGACCCCTTTTTCTTCCAGGAAAGTAATAAATTTCTGGACGGTCTCCTTGCTATCGGGCAGGCCGTTGAAGGGACCGCTGTTGACCACAAAGCCTTCGTGGACCAGCGCTTCGGTCATTTCATCGCTATTTATCGCGCGGCCTTCGGGCTGGTAGACCAGCTTTATTGGCAAATTCATGGTCCGGGCAAACTCGAAGTCGCGCTGGTCGTGGGCCGGAACGCCCATAACCGCGCCTGTCCCGTAGCCCATCAGTACGTAATCCGTAACCCAGATTGGCACTTGCTCGCCGTTAATCGGGTTGATTGCGTAGCTGCCGGTAAAGACGCCGGTTTTGGTTTTGTCGGTGCTTTGCCGCTCGATTTCCGATTCAGCGCGAGCTTTTGCCTGGTACTCGGTCATAGCGGCCCTGTTTTCCGGCGTGGTCAGGCGTTCGACCAGGGGGTGTTCGGGGGCCAGCAGGAAGAAAGTCACGCCGTACAGGGTATCGGGCCGGGTCGTAAAGACCGGGACCGGTATAACCTCGCCATCGGGCGCATTTATATTGAAGGTAACGCGCGCGCCTTCGCTGCGGCCAATCCAGTTTTTCTGCATGGTCATGGTCTTTTCAGGCCAATCAATATCGGTATATTCCAGCAAGCGGTCGGCGTAAGCGGTAATCTTAAAAAACCACTGCTCCAGGTCGCGTTTCTCGACGACCGCGCCGCAGCGTTCGCAGGTGCCGTCGGCCAGGACTTGCTCGTTCGCCAGGACGGTCTGGTCTTTGGGACACCAGTTGACGGGGGCTTTGGCGCGATAGGCCAGCCCGGCTTCGTACAGCTTCAAGAACAGCCATTCCGTCCACTTGTAATAGTCGGGCAGGCAGGAGACCACTTCGCGGTCCCAGTCCCAGATGCCGCCCATGGTTTTCAACTGGCGGCGCATATTCTCAATGTTGCTCAGGGTCCACTTACGGGCCTGGACCCCCCGCTTGATGGCGGCGTTTTCGGCGGGCAGACCAAAAGCGTCAAAGCCCAACGGCTGCATCACGTTATAGCCGTTCATGCGCTGGTAGCGGCCGTAAACGTCCACGCCGGTAAAGTTGTACCAGTGACCGATGTGCAAATCCCCGCTGGGGTAAGGGAACATCACCAGGTTATAGAACCGAGGCCGGGGGTCGTTATCGTCAGCATGGTTCTGGCCGGTGGCTTCCCATTCGGCCTGCCATTTTTGCTCAATCTCGGAAGGATTGTAGCGGTGGGGGTCAGCCCGCTCCGGGGTTGATGCCCCATTTTTGGGTTCAATTTCGGTAGTCATAGTTTTACCTTATATTTCTAAAACGTATTCCTGCAATGCCACTTTCTGGCCGGGCAGGCTTGCCTCAAAATCTTTTTCGAACCGGAAGCCCCGCTGCTCGTAAAACCGGATAGCCTGTTTATTTTCGGCGGCTACCGATAACCAGAGCCGGGGCGGTCTAAGGCCGGGCCGGAGCGCCCGGATTTCCGCAAGAACTTTCTCAAACAAGGCTTTGCCAATTCCTTTTTTCTGCCAGGCGGGCAGCAGGTAAATGCGGGTCAGTTCAGCGTCCGGCGCGATATTTGGCCGTTTGTAGACCTCGGCAAACCCGATAATTTCCGGGCTATCGCCCGTTATCTCGGCCACCCGCAACCAGAAATCCTGCCCGTCGCCATTAATTGAAAGGGCCAGGGAAGCCTCGGAATAGGCGTGGTTAATGAAGTTGTCCTGGACTTCGGGATAAATTATGCCAGCATAAGCGGTCGCCCAGGCTTCACGGGCTACCCGCTTAATAGCGGCCGTATCTTCGGCCCGAGCAGGCCGGACTATAAACCCGGCGGTATGCGGTTGTGCGGTCGGCTTTATGGGGGCCGTCATAAACTAACGCTTCCCGAAACCTGCTAAAAGAAAAGATAAGAACCAAAAAACAAAAAAGTGTATAAACCAAAAAACCTTTCGACGACTGGCTCATTTCAACCCAAAATGGGAAGAAAGACCAGGGACGAAAGGATTCTAAAATTCCTAGCGTGGTACCACCCTGCTTGACAGCTAACCGGTAAGGTCAGGATTCGCGGCAAGCCTGGTGAAAATGGTGGAGATGAGGGGGCTCGAACCCCTGACCCCGACACTGCCAGTGTCGTGCTCTCCCAACTGAGCTACATCCCCATTCGAATAGGCTTGGCGGCGGTCTGTCCGCTTGTTTAAGCGTTAACGGGCTTTCCCGGCACCGGCTAAATATACCATACGTTGTTCACCGGCGCAACTCCCAGGTGAGTTCAGCCTTTGTTGCCACCTTCCACCACCGGCGGCTCTCTGGTGTAGCAGGCTTACTACCCCTGTTCGCGGTTGTTGCTTTTGCACTTTTTAAATGACCTCAACGGGTGAGGCGTCCAATATATTACCACGCCGCTCCTCAAAAATCAAGCTGCTTTAAGCCGGTTTTTCCAAAAAAAAAATACTTTTTACCGGGCTCCCCAAAGCAGGCTCACTTGTGGTAAAATAGAGGGGTAAAAAGATGTTTTAAAGTAAGACAAGGCGAGGCGGCCACAGATAAGGCCGCCAATTGTTTGTCCAAAAATGGCCGGTGGGAATCAGGACCGGCGGTAAGGGAGTTTTTTAAGTGCCACATGTTACCCGCGACGATATTAGAAATGTCGCTATTATAGCTCACGTTGATCACGGCAAAACCACTCTGGTGGACGGCCTGCTCAAGCAGAGCAATATTTTCCGCAAAAATGAAGCGGTTGGCACCCTTATTATGGATTCTAATGACCTCGAACGTGAAAAAGGTATTACCATCCTGGCTAAAAATACAGCCGTTATTTATAAGGGCATCAAAATTAATATTATTGACACTCCCGGCCACGCCGACTTCGGCGGCGAGGTCGAGCGGGTCCTGAATATGGCCGATGGCTGTTTGCTGCTCATTGACTCGGTGGACGGCCCCATGCCCCAGACCCGGTTCGTCCTTACCAAGGCTTTCGAAATGGGCCTCAAGCCGATTGTAGTTATCAACAAAATAGACCGGCCAACCGCCCGCCCGGAAGTGGTCCTCAACATGACCCAGGATTTGTTCCTGGAACTGGCGACCGACGCCGAACAGCTTGATTTCCCGGTGGTTTACGCAATTGCAAAAGAAGGCAAAGCAGCCCTGACCCCGGAAGATACCATTGACGCGCCTGACCTCGGCCCGCTCTTTGAAACCATCCTGACAAACGTACCCCCGCCAATGATTGAGGAAAACGCGCCGTTGCAACTGCTTGTCACCAGCCTGGACTACAATTCACACCTGGGCCGCATCGGGGTAGGCCGGATTTCGCGCGGCACCATCAAGGCCGGGACGCAGGTCAGCCGCATTACCCGTGATGGCAAGGTCAGCCGCCAGAAGATTACGCAGATTTTCACTTTCCAGGGACTTTCCAAGCGGGAAGTTGATGAAGCCAGCGCCGGAGACATTATCACGTTCGCCGGGATTACCGATGTTAGCATCGGCGAGACCATTTCGGACCTTGAAAATCCGGAAGCTCTTCCGGTGATTGACGTGGAAGAACCGACCTTGCAGCTAACCTTCGGGGTCAACACTTCGCCGTTTGGCGGCCGGGAAAGCACCTACAGCACTTCCCGCCAGTTGCGCGAACGCCTCTACCGCGAACTCGACATGAACGTGGCTTTGCGAGTGCAGGATACCGACCAGGCCGACGTGTTTTTGGTGTCGGGTCGCGGCGAGTTGCATCTTTCAATTTTGATTGAAACAATGCGCCGGGAAGGTTACGAGTTCCAGGTCTCGCGCCCGGAAGTTATCACCAAGACGATTGACGGCCAGTTGATGGAGCCGGTCGAACACTTGATTATTGACACCGACGAGGAATACGAAGGCGCAGTTATCGAACTGCTCGGCAAACGCAAGGCTCAAATGGTTAAATACCAGCCGGACGGCAAAGGCCGGACCCGCCTGGAATTCTCCATCCCGACCCGCGGTCTTATCGGGTTCCGCAACGTCTTCTTGACGGCCACCCGCGGTAACGGCACGGTTTCAAGCCTCTTTACCGGCTACGAACCCTGGTATGGCGATATGGGCCAGTCCCGCAATGGCGTTATTGTGGCGTCGGACGACGGAGTGGCGACCGGTTACGGCCTGGCAAATGCCCAGGAACGCGGCCAGACTTTTGTCGAACCGGGTACGGCAGTCTACGAGGGGATGATAATCGGCCTGAGCGCCCGCGAACAGGATTTGCCGGTTAATATCGCCAAAGAGAAAAAGCTGACCAATATCCGCAGTTCGACCTCGGATATCGCGGTCCGGCTCACCCCGCCGATTGTGCTCAGCCTGGAGCAGGCGCTCGACTTTATCGAGTCCGACGAACTGGTCGAGGTTACGCCCAAGAACATCCGGCTTCGCAAGCGGATTTTAAATCACGGCGAACGGGTTGCCAGCCAGAAACGGGCTATCAGGTAACTCCGGGTTTCGGAACAAATTAGAGGGTAAGGCCATTGTATATACAATGGCCTTATTTTTTTCGCTTTTAATACTTTTAATAATTGGAGAAATACCCCATCTTGGAAACCAGAAATTTGGAGGCGGTCGGGAGAGTTAAAGCGGTTTACCGCTACCCGGTAAAATCTATGCGCGGCGAACAGGTAGAGGCCGCACCCCTGCGCTGGGTCGGTTTCGCCGGGGACCGCCGCTATAGTTTCGCCCTTAGCGGCAGCACCAACCGTTTCCCCTGGCTAACCGCCAAGATTTTCACGTCTCTCCTGGCCTACACGCCCTATTTTTGCGAACCGGATAAACCTAACGACTCGGCAGTCCGCGTGCTGACACCGCAAGGCGAAGATTGGCCGGTCGAAGCGCCCGAACTGGCCGGGGAACTTTCCGGCCTTTTTCAAAACCCGGTCTTTCTTTTACAGGTAGGGCGCGGCACCTTTGACTCCGCGCCGGTTTCAATTATTTCTACCCGGACCGTTGATTTTATCGCCGGGCAGACCGGCCTCCCTTCGGATGTCCGCCGGTTCCGGCCAAACCTGCTGGTCGAGGCGTTCGAAGACAAGCCTTTTATCGAGGACGACTGGATTGGTTCAAGGGTAGCTTTTGGCCCGGAAGATTTGGACCCCGAAAACGCGCCCCGTTTACGGCTCGACCGCCCCTGCGAACGCTGCGTCATCGTCAATCACGACCCCGACACTTTAGCCTCGAACCCGGCTGTCCTGAAGTTCCTGGGCAAGACCCATCAGGTCAACGCAGCGGTTTATGCCACCATCGAAGCGTTAGGCACTATCAGGGAAGGCGACCTGATTTACCGGGTTAAATAATTCCAGCCCGGTTAAAACCTTGTTATTGCGTGCTTACGCTAAATCCCAGCTTTTTGAGCAATGTACCGGATACTCGCCAACGGCGCCGAGATTCCTCGACTTCGCTCGGAATGACAAATTGGTCGAATTGGTTTGATCTTGTTTGACCTGACTCAGGGCAGGTCTTTACCGTTTAATTCGTAATGATTCATGTTATGTCTGGTTAGACTTTTATCCGTAAACACGTTCAACGTTTAACGAAAGAAATTACTTCTGGCGGCCGTAATGCTTTTCGCGGCGGCCGTTAATCAGGGATTGAAGTTCGACCCCGCTAACGCCGTAGGAGCGCAAAGTCCGGCGAATAAATTCAAGGCCCGCCTCGATTTCCGGCTGGACAATATTGACCGCCCCGGCCTGGCGCAAAGCCCGGATAGCCCGCACGTCGCTGGACCGGGTGATAATTTCCAGGTCTTTGTTCAGGCGGCGGCCCTCCTGGGTGATGGCCTCGGCGGTCGGCAAGTCGGGTGTGGTCACAGCCAGCACTTTAGCCTGGTCAACCCTGGCCTGTTTAAGGACGATTTCACGGGTGGCGTCACCGGTAAAGACCAGCATGCCCCTGGCGGTGGCTTCAGCAGCCCGGCGCAGATCGTATTCGATGATTACTACCTCAAAATTACGCCGCCGCACCGCTTCGGCCAGTTCACGCCCGACCCGCCCATACCCGCAAATGACGACATGTTTTTTGTAAGGCCAGCGTTCGATAGAGCTGCGGTGGTCGCGCTGGATTTCCTTGCTCAAATTTCGCATCATACTGTCCAGGCGAGGGTCGCGCCCTTCCCAGTCGTAGATGACAGGTTCCGCCGCGACCGCTGCGGCCTCGGCCACTTCCTCTGAGGATAGCTGGCCCGCCACCCTGGCCGCCTTTTTCTGGACGCGCCGGTTTTCAAGTCTTTCGTCCAACCGGTCAAACAAAGGCGGCAAAAACTGGTACAGCACGGGCGTCAGGATTATTGTAATAAGCGCGCCGCTCAGCACCAGGGCTTCAATCTGGATTGTAAGCGCGCCCTGGTCCACGCCGGTCCGGGCCAGCACGAAGGAAAACTCGCCAATCTGGGAAAGCAACAGCCCGGCCCGCAGCGAAGCTTTGAAGGGGTACTTGAAAAGCAGCAGCAGCCCGGCTACAATCCCAAACTTGCCGACCAGAATTACCACGACGACCAGTAATACGCCCCAGATATTTTCCCAGAGCAGCACCGGATTGATAAGCATGCCAATCGAGACGAAAAAGAGGCTGGCAAAGACATCGCGTAGCGGGATAATTTCGTTGAGCACATCGTCGGCGGCGTCCGATTCACTGACAATCATCCCGGCCAGGAAAGCGCCCAGGGCAAAAGAGAGGCCGATAAGCTGGGCCAGCAAGGCCGTTCCGACCGCGATAATCAGGATAGTTAGCAAGAACATCTCGCGCAGGCCGAGACTGATAATCCGGTACAAAATCCAGGGGATAACCCTGGTGCCGACAAGGTAAGTGATGCCCAGGAAAGCCACCGCTTTGAGCAGAGCCAGGCCAACCGTCACCAGCAGGCTGGTTAAGTCGCCCTGGTCAGGGGCGGCCAGGGCCGGTAGCACTACGACCAGTACCACCACTGAGATATCTTGCACCACGCCGATCCCGAGAGCCAGCCGGCCCTGCAAGGCTTCCACTTCGCTGCGGCTGAGTAATAATTTCAAAATAACTATCGAACTGGAAATTGCCAGCATTCCGCCCAGGTAGAGAGCCTGGGTAAAGCTCATGCCGAGGATAAGGCCGACCGGCACCCCGAGGAAAATAGTTAAAAGCACCTGCAAGATACCGCCCCCGGCAGCGCCTTTGCCCACTAATTTCAATTCGTGCAGGGAAAACTGGGTGCCCAGGGCAAACATCAGGAGCGCAACTCCCAACTCGGCCAGGGTCTGGACCCGGTGAACATCCGAATGAGGACCGGGCGTAAATGGCCCGATACAAATGCCGCCCAGCAAATAACCCGTCATAACCGGTAGTTTAAGCTTTGAGGCGATAATCCCACCCAGGAACGCTGCTGCGACTGCTATGGTCAGGTCAATTAGCAGTTCGTAACCCGCCAGGCCGGACGCATCTCCACTGCTTGCGCCTAAAACAAACCCATAAACCCCGCTTAAACTATCCATAATTTTTCTCTTTTCGTGGGTTTTTTATAGCTCGCTAAAATTACTCCATAAAAATATTATTAAACTATTATTTTCTTATAAAACAAACTTTGTAAACAAAAAAGGCTAAAGTGATCCCGGCAGTAATTTTAGCTGTCGTTCCCCGCTTTGCCCAAACAACCAGGTTTATTAAATAAATGTTGGAAAGAAAACAAACTACTGCATAAAGTAAATCAAAAAAAGCCGGTTTCTCTGTAAAAATATTTAACTAAATCTACCATTTATATGAAGAAGCGTCAAATCTGAGTGAGAAAGTCGGAATTATATGTTGTAGTGTTTAAGGAGCGTTTTTTCAAACTACATATTAAGGTCAGGCGGTGGTGGGCAGGTTTATGACAAACCGAGTGCCGCCTTCGTCCGGGAATTGCGCCTCGATGGTACCGCCGTGCAGCTCGACTATCTGGCGGGTGAGATACAGGCCCAGCCCCATACCGCTCATATAACTTTTGGAATGAGCCTGGAAAAAGCGGTCGAAAATGTTTGCCCGGAATTCTTCGGGAATACCGATACCCTGGTCGGTGACAACGAGTCTGGCCCTTTCGGGGGTGGTTTGGGAGAGCTTGACTGTAATCCGCCCGCCTTCCGGGCTGAACTTAATGGCATTATCGAGCAAATTGTTTAACATTTGCTCCATCCGTAAGGGGTCAACCCTGGCCGGAATCCTGGGCGGGTTGGCGTGAAAGACCAGTTCGTGACCGGTTGCGACGGGCCGGAGATTAGCCACGGCCTGCTCGAAAAGCGGCGCAAGGTCCAGCGTGGAAAACTCAACTGGCAGTTTGCCCAATTGTAGCCGTGAAACATCCAGCAGTTGGGTGACAAGCTGGGATAGTTTAATCGCCTGCTGGTTGACCATCCGGAGCATTCCGGCCAGCTTGTCAGGGTCAATTTCACGTTTTAGCTGGACCTGGCGCAGGGTGTGCTGAACGAAACCGCGCAGGCTGGTTAATGGTGTTTTCAATTCGTGGGCGGCGATTGACAAAAATTCGTCGCGCTGCCGGATGGCGGCCTGAGCTTCCAGGTACAACCGGGCATTATCCATGGCAATGGCAGTCTGGGCGGCCAGGGCAGTTATCATGCGCTCGTGGCGTTCGGTGAAAACACCGGCTTTGGAATGGCCGAAAAAGAGGCCGCCCAGCACTTTGCCCGAACGTGATATAACCGGCACAGCC
>CADDZM010000162.1 GCA_902812345.1 Chloroflexota bacterium
GGATGAATCGTTTTCGTAGGCTTTTGATCCGGTGGGAAAAGAAGGCGGCTAATTACGAGGCTTTGCTTCCTTTGGCTTGTGCTTTCATCACTTTTAGGCGAGCTGGACTTGTCGGATAGACGCTAAGTACCTGGAATTGGGGAGATGGTCGAATGTTTCCGTACCGGTCAGACGCCCGAAACGGTCTATACCAACAACATAAAAAGCCTGGCGATGGTCTTGGCGGTGGTCGAGAGCACCGAGCGAGCAGGAGCGGCTAGTTGAGGTTAAGGGGTAAGGCTGGTAAAATCGAAGTAACCTGACCACTTCACTCTGGTTACAAAGGAGAAATCAAAATGTACTTTAACCGGCAACAGCTTGACCAGTTTCAAACGCAGGGGTTTGTCGCGATACCGGACTTCTGGGACGAACGGGAAATTACCGCTATTCGAAATGAGGTCACACGTCTTAAAAATGATGGGTTACTGCGAAACGTTGCTACCGAGTGCGATGGCAAAACCACTTCCAAAGTCAAACAAAACTTACAACTCTGCCCGATGTACGACAAAAGCGACTTTGTGCGGGCCTTGCCTTTCTCGACAAAGGTTACAGAAGCGGTGCGCGAACTTATTGGCGACCCGGTCTTGCTGCACCTGGACCAGGTTTTTCTCAAACCGGGCGGCAGCGGGGCCGGGACTAACTGGCACCAGGATAACGCCTACTTTAAAATTGCCAATCCCCTTAAAGGCACCGCCATGTGGACGGCAGTCCACGATGCCACCGTTGCCAACGGCACCCTCCATGTTATCCCCGGCAGTTTTCGAACTGAATACGAGCATAGCCGCGACCCTGAAAGCAACCACCACATCAGGTGCTACCCGCCGGAGGAGCAGGCTATTCCGATAGAATTACCGGCCGGGGGCGTGGTCTTTTTCTGCTATGGGACGGTTCACTGTACTCTTGGCAATAATACCGCTAACGAACGGGCCGGGTTGGCTTTGCATTTTCTAAATGCCGACTATGTGAACATGGACAACAGGAGAGGCTTTGAGATCAAGCCCTACCTGACCGGTCCCCTCGCCACGGGCGGACTTAAAGAATACGGGGTAAAGGTGGAAGATACCTGGAACGAGCAGGTTGACCGCCTGGTAATGGCAGGGGCGTGAAATCGGACCGGCCCGGAACTTAAATTTTAGGTACAACCGCACAATAGCGTGATTGAACCCGAATAGTTTGAGGCTATTACACGCTATAATATGGTACTACCACGGCCAGGGAAGAAGCTAAGAAATAAAGATTTTAAGTTGACCTTGTTCCCCGGCTTCTAGTCCTATTTCAAGCAGGCCGGGCCACAATTCCCTGAATGCCACCGCCTGACCGTTCCAGGTTACCAGGTAACGGTGAGCCGGGTTGAGGCTCGCAAGCAAGGTCGAAATTCGTCCGACCGGGCCGTAATCGCGCAAACCGGCGGTTAGCGAACTGAAGTCTTCCGACCATTCCTGTTGGAAGACCCACAAATCCAAACCGCCGGTTAGATGGCCGGGCCGGTAATAAGCTTCAAACCAGCACAGGACCGGCGTGGAAAGCCCGCTGAATTCGTGCCAACCCGCTCCCCGCCCGTTATCCACCAGAAAGTGTTCAAAGCAGCGACAGCTTGCCTCGGTTTCTCGCTGCCATAGTTCCAGGGCAGTTATAGCTACGCGGTGGGCCAGTTCGCCCTGGCCCAGGGTCAGCAGGGTTTTCCACATAAACCACTGGTGAGGCATCCAGATTGTACCATTCCAGTAGCCGTCATGCCGGTAATAGTCGGCCGAACGGTCTACCGCCGTCAGGCCAAAAGGAGTCCATAGTTGCCGGTCCGAGGCGAGGTGTTCCAGAAGGCGGGCCTGTTGTTCGGCGGTACAAATACCGGCAAACAGCGGGTAGATGCCGTCCAACCCCATATTAAAGTTTTGGCCGCCAGGATGTCTGAGCACCTCTACCGGCTCGCCCTGGTCACTATGGCAGACATAGCCAAAATAACCGGCTTCGCTATCCCAGGCCCATGTTTGGAGCGCCTCGCTCCACCTAGCAATGTCTTCCTCATACCCGGCCGCATCGTCTTCGGCTCCAAGGTTAAGGGCCGCCATTCGTAAGATTTTGGCTACCCGAATACACTGGGCGGTTGGGATAACCGGCGTTACACTTCTTTCTAATCCTTCGCGGTGGACGTAAACCTGGGGTGGATAATCGTCCCAACCGCCCGAATTGTAGAAGTAGTCCCAGGTACGCACAAGCCCTGATTTCAGATTGCGGGTGGTTGAACTGCCCAGGCTTCCACTGAGAAAAAGATAATACTGGCGCAAGCGGGGATAAAAATACTCCAGAAACCCTGGCGGCTGCCCCCGGTTAAACAGGTCCAGGAAAAGATAATGCTGCACCGGGACCGGGCTACCGTGATGAATGAAGGCGGCCTGTTCATCGCCCGGTTCGGTTAAATACGCATTCAAACAATCAAGCGCTCGTCGGGTATCAATAGCCGCCAGGCCCAGGCCAATAAAGCCACTATCCCAGGTATACAGACTATCCCACCAGCGGCCAGGGGTGTAATGCTTTATATATCTACGCCTGGTGTAAACCGGATAGACAACGTTAGTCAGGGTGGTAGCCGCCATTAATTGCTGGCTGAAACGGTACTTTTCACCGGCAGGAGAGCCGCCCGGCTGGAAAACGCCCCGTCTAGCTTGCGCATAATTATTTTCCCAATCCTGGGGTCCTGACCTGACCCAACCGGCGATGGCCTGCTCTACCTCAGCCCGGCTACCGTCGCAGACCAGCCCGTAAAGAACTTTGGTTTCGCCCGGGTCAAGCATCACCGGTCGCATAAAGACATTAGTAAAATGCCCTTTTCCATCACCTTCAAACACCGATTGCGTATGATGATGAACATTGAAGCGCATAAAAGTGTCCAGTTCGCTGTTGAGAAATTGGCGAACCTCAAAAGAGTTGTAATCCCAGGCCAGGCCATAATAGCCCTCGAAGGGTTCATACTTCAAAAGCAGGCTGTTTGTTACCGGCCCCGCTATAATTTGCGGGGTGGCTTTCCATTCTTTCAAATCAAAGCTAACCCGTGCCAGGGCGTCAGTTTCTGCCAGGACAAAACCATCCAGTTCAACCGCCCCGTAACCAAGAGAAACTAGTTCAAGGTTGTAATCTCCGGCGGCCAGTTTCCCGATCTCGAACTGGGCCAGGTCAAAGTAACCGCTCCCATTCAAAGTTATAACACGCTGTCCCAGGCCCGGCCCGTTAAATTGGAAACTAACGCCCCGGGAAGGTGCCAGGCGGTAGCGGATTAAAAGAGCGGCGCGTTCAAGAGGATGTTTGAGCTTTAAGATGTAATTGACCCGGTCATCCTTATCCTTGCCAAACCCCTGACCGATGCCTGAACCGTTAACAAAGCCCTGGCCGCGCTGCTCAGCCCGGTAGAAGCCGTCATACCCCAGATTATCCGTAGGCCGGGGAACGGTGAACTCCAGTTTCTGGTAGTCAAGAGCGTCCAACCAGATTGCTCCCCTGGGCAAATTGACTTCGCAAAGCTCTATTGGCTCCCTGGAATAAGCTCGCACGGACGGAAAGTTGAGGTTAGCCATATAATGCAAGACCAGGCTTTGCGGCACGGTAGTGTTATTGACCATCGCGGCTCGAATAAGCCTGGTCCTGGAAGATAATTTCGAAAAAGAAATATCACAATAAACCTGGTCCTTCCACTCCAATTGGTGGCGGTGGGCGTAATAAGCGAGATTGGGGGCAGCTTCCCAGGGATAGTAGCTCGACTCCCACAGTACATTTGGAAGATCAACCCGACGACGATAAAAACCGGGAATGACGCTAACATCGAAGCGCAGACCCTGTTGGGGGTCGGAGATATGAGAAATTCCTATATACTTTTTAGTATACGGCCCCCAACTTTCCAGCCGCAAATCGTGACTATTCTTCAGGTAATCCATTAATTTCTTATACCAACGCTTTTCATTGCAATTGATTTGACCAGACTTCTTACAAAAATTGTTCGCACTTTACAGCTAAGCCCAACACCTTTGCCACCAGCCGTGCTGACCGCACACAACATTCGGCGCAAGGGTCTCATTCAGTAACTCTTAATCTAATCTCTACTTATTAGCCTGTTTTCGCCGGGCGCTGGCGGCGTGGCAACTGGCCGCCACACCATCCCGGTCCACAAAAAGGCGGTCGTAATCCTCTTTAGAAAGCAGCGTGCTATTGACGGAGCGATAGTGGAATTGCAGGGCACGCCGCCGTAAAGGGGAAGCGTTCGGCGGAGTCTGGTGGGGCAAAAGGCCGCTAAAGAAAAGCGCGCCGCCCGGTTTCAGTTCGACCGGGACAGCCTGGCTCGCGTCCATCTTACTTTCCACAATCTGGCAATCAAAGCCGTGATAATGCTCTAACGGCCGGAGGTTAGGGCGGCCCGGCAGCAAATGCATACATCCGTTCTCAATCGTCGCTTCGTCCAGGGCTATCCAGACCCCGATGGTCGCGTCCAGCGGCGCCGCCTCGAAATAAGCGTTATCCTGGTGCCAGGGCTTCTCGCTGCCGATAAATGGTGGCTTTATCAGGGCCATGTCCTGGTAAAGGCGGGCGCGGTCGCCCAGCAGCTTTTCGATAACCGAGCGGATTACCGGGTGAGAATTTACCAAAAACTCGAAGAAAGGATGCTGGTCAGTGTACCACATCAACTTGCGGACCTTTAACTCCAATTCTTCGACCGTCGCGTCCGGGTCATAGCGGTAGCCCGGTTCGTACTGGACAAAGAACTGGTGAGGCGTGATGGCGTCGGGACTGCTCCAGAACTTGCCTGCCTTGATGCTGCCGTCGTTGAGGACAATCCGGCGGAAAAGTTCGGTTAAAGTCGCTTTAGCTTCCTCGACTTCCGCCGCCGAAAGGACGTTATCAAGCGCAATATAACCCTCCTTGCGGTACGATTCCAGCAGGGCGCCGTTTTTGTCCGGGGAATAGGTTGGATGTTGAGTACCCGTAATTTGCATTTTTATGCTTCTCCTTTTAACGGCTCTGTCAGTGCAGACCCCAGTGCAAACGCGATATAGCGTGTTCCGGTTTATTTGCTTGATATTTGCTATCGAATTGGTATCATAGTATGCTTAAACCGGAAAAAACCAAATGAAAATTTGAACTTAAAATTTGCACTTTTGGCGCATCAGCATGGAATCCCTGCTCAACGCTTTATTGATCCGCCTGAATAACGCTCCCCGCTTTCACCGCGGCGAACCGGGCTGGCAGTGGTCGCCGCCGCCTTTGCCCGACTACGATTTGTGGTGGGTGCTGGAAGGGCGCGGGCAGATTACCTTAAACGGCGAAAGTTTTGAGATAAAGCCGGGGCGCTGTTTTATCTTGCAGCCCGGCACCGTCATAAAGGCAACCCAGGATTTGGCCTACCGCCTGCTGGTCTTTGCAGTCCATTTCGAGCCGCTCGACCCGGCCGGGCTACCCGGATTTCCTTTTGAAGGGCAGTTCGTCCAGGACCGGGAGTTTCTTGAAATTATGGCTCGCCATTGTGAAAACTTCTTCCAGCGCGGCGATGCTTCCGGCCGCCTACAAAGCGCCAGCCTGGTCCAGCAAATTCTGCTCAAACTGTGGGACGAACTCCAACACCCCCGGCTTTCCGCTGCCGACCAGGGCATCGGCCAGCTTATGCAAACTATCCGCTTAGAGCCGGGGCGTAGCTGGAAGGTAGCGGAAATGGCCCGGCAGGCCGGGCTGTCGCGTTCACAGTTTACCCGCCGTTTTCAAAAGGTGGCCGGGGTGCCGCCGAATACTTTTGTAATTCAGGCCAGGCTCGACCGGGCCAGACAACTGCTACTGGAAAGCGATATGAGCCTGGCAAGCATCGCCGAGGCGTTGGGCTACCAGGACATTTTCTTTTTCAGCCGCCAGTTTAAGAGCCTGACCGGCCTGGCCCCCAGCCACCTGCGCAATTCGGCCCGGCAAGCTCCGGCTAATTTATTAAACTTAATAGGGAGTTGAATAACAATGAAGATAACCAATATCGAAGCCATTGTTGAGCGATAATAATAAGAAAGGCTCTTCCGCAACTTCGCTGTACCCATCGATTAAAACCCTGCCTTTTAAGCGCTGGCTAATACCCGCTGTTTCAATAAAATTAGCTTTGCACGACCGTACATACTCCTTTTTATTAATTTAAGCCGGTTGTTGTGTCCCTCAGTTGGTCCATTTGAGTAGGCTAAAGTTAAACCAGCCACTACCGCCGCCTTATCTCTTTCTATTCCTCGTACAAAGCTATGGTAGCACCCCAGGGCGATGTTGTTGGCGAATTCGATTTTCACGATCAAGCTAAGTACAACTGCTCACAAGTTCGTAGTGGGTTGTAAGTATTAGCTTGTGTTTAGAATGGTCGCAGACTCATTTACAAGCTCATTTCGACCCGCCGCATATTTATAAGCAGTTGTACTAAGTTCGGTTTTACCTTCCGGTAAGCCTGCTTTAGGAATTCGCCAACAACATCTTATTGGGGTGCTACCGCTGGATTTAACCTGAAGGAATAATAAAGACTTTTAGGGCCGCCAGCAATTTATAATTCCATATCATTTTCTTTTTAAGGTAGAATAAAGGAGAAGTGGAGGAGGGTTTTGCGGCTAAATTAATTAAACCAAAGGAGAGTGAGCATTGGAGGGCGAGAATATTTCTTTTGACGGGTTGGGTATGGGCCTGGGAAACCTGGCTCGTTTATCCAGGGCAAAATCACGCTCGATTAGCGCCGAGAATTTCAGCGGGGAAAAAGGGCAGGGCGGCCGGGCGATGGAAGGGACCGGGGCCAACGCCGCCCGCGACCTGGGTCAGGGCTGGAAAGTATCCCCCTCGGTAAATCTTAAGGCTGGAAGTGTTTTTACCCTGGCCGATATTGCCGGACCGGGGGCCATCCAGCACATCTGGTTGACTACCTTCCCGGGCAACTGGCGCAACCTGATTTTAAGGGCTTACTGGGATAACGAGCCAAATCCTTCGATTGAATGCCCCCTTGGCGATTTCTTTGCCAGCGGTTGGGGGGAACGCTGCAATATTAATTCTTTGCCCATAGTGGTCAACCCGGCGGGCGGCATGAACAGCTATTGGGAGATGCCCTTCCGGCAGCACGCGCACCTGACCGTTGAAAACCTGGCCCCGGAAGAGGTTACGCTTTATTTCCAGGTTGATTACACCCTGACCGAAGTCCCGGCGGACCGGGCCTATTTCCACGCCCAGTGGCGGCGGGATAACCCGTTACCCTACAAGCAAAATCATGTGTTACTGGACGGGGTGCAGGGCCAGGGCCACTATGTCGGGACTTACCTGGCCTGGCAGGTAAATAACACCGGCTGGTGGGGTGAGGGCGAGATTAAATTCTTCCTGGATGGCGACCAGGCTTTCCCCACAATTTGTGGCACCGGCACCGAAGATTATTTTGGCGGAGCCTGGAACTTTGAACATCCCAAAGGCCAGTACGGCCCTTTCTCGACGCCTTTTATGGGTCTGCCCCAGGTAATCCTGCCGGATGGACTGTACCGCAGCCAGGCCCGCTTTGGCATGTACCGCTGGCACATTATGGACCCGGTCCGTTTTGAGGAAAATTTGCGGGTAGAAATCCAGGCGCTGGGCTGGCGCAGCGGCGGGCGTTATTTGCCGTTGCAGGATGACATTGCTTCGGTAGCCTTCTGGTATCAGACTGAACCGCACGCCGTTTTCCCGGCCCTGCCCGGCCCCGACGGCCTGGAAATCATTTAAGAAAACCTTTAGGATTTACCCCGCCGCCGAGATTCGTCGCTACGCCCAGCCAGACCTGGCCCAAATTTAGCGAACGCCGGTTATCTTTTGCGGCGGCAACCGGGCCTTCGAGGATTAGACCGGCGGTTTATTGAAAACCTCACTTATCCGAACCTGTTTGACGGGCACCCGGCCCTGAGCGAACATGGGGGCAAGGTTTTCCAGTGCCGGGTTCGAAGAAGTAAAAGTAACCGCCCTGGCAGGTAACTTGATTGAGTTCCGGGCCGGAGCCGGGGAAATCTATATCGTGGAAGAGGGCTAAAGGTAATTGAGGCACTGGCGGCAAAGAAAGCTGCTGCCCCTTACCGCGAGAAGCGATACCCGGTAGCGGTAGATGCAGGAAGTATAAGCAAAAATATTATTCAACTTTATAAAGACTGTGAGTTAAGATGCCAGATTTATCCCGTAGAATTGATTTAAAAGAAGCAGACCTGCAAATAGTAATCCAGGTAAGCGAGGCGGGTCAGGTTTATCTTTTACACTGTTCCGCAACCCCATTTGATAACGCCTCGTTGCCCGGTGAGAAACGTTACGCAAGTTATCCGCTGGTAGAAGTCCAACTCACCGGGGAAGACCGGGACGACCACCATGATGTAAAGCATACCGGGTCGGTACCGGGTAAGCGTTTGGTCTATGTCACGCACTCGGAAGAGACAAGCGAGGCGGGACGCCTGTTTTCGCTGGGGCAACGCGACCCGGTCACCGGGCTTGAAGTAACAACCCACCTGCGTTTCTTCAACGGTTTGCCGGTAGTCCGGGCCTGGACTTCTCTTTTAAACGGCGGTAGCCAGCCGGTCGGGGTGGAGTACGCGTCGTCTTTTGCGCTGACCGGTCTTGTCAAAGAAACGAAGCAGTCCTGGGAAGAAACCGCCCGGCTGTACGTGCCGCATAACACCTGGTGCGAGGAATTCCAGTGGCGCAGCTACCGGCTACCGGAACTGGGCCTATCGCAGCTTCCGCGCTGGAAATTCCATTCGCAGAATTCCTTCAAACGCCTTTCTTATCAAAGCACCGGGACATGGTCAACCTCGCAATTCCTGCCGGTGGGCGTTATCGAAAACACGGTCTCAAAAAGCGCCACCGGCTGGCAAATCGAAAGTAACGGCGGCTGGCAATGGGAAGTCAGCGACCTGAATGACCAGCTTTATTTGCGCCTGAGCGGGCCGACCGACCAGGAACACCAGTGGTGGAAAAAACTGGGACCGGGCGAAAGATTTGAGAGCGTGCCGGTGGCGGTCGCGGTCGCCGCGGAAAAGGGACCGGGTGATTTTTCGGCCTTTGAGCAGGTGATGCAAAGCCTGACCCGCTACCGCCGGCAGATACGGCGACCTAACGCCGATAACGAAAACCTGCCGGTGATTTTTAATGACTATATGAACGCCCTGATGGGAGACCCCACCACCGAGAAAGAGTTGCCTTTAATCGAGGCTGCCGCGAAAGCCGGTTGCGAGGTTTATTGTATTGACGCGGGGTGGTACGCCGAACGAGACCGCTCCTGGTGGGATACCGTGGGCGACTGGCAGCCCTCAGCAACTCGTTTCCCGGGCGGGTTGGGCCTGCTGACCCAAGCTATCCGCGAGCATGGAATGGTGCCCGGTATGTGGCTGGAATTAGAAGTAATGGGCGTTAATAATCCCAAAGCGGGGCAGTTGAGCGATGACTGGTTTTTCTGCCGTCACGGAAAGCGAGTGATTGACCACGGCCGCTACCAGTTTGATTTTCGCAACCCGGCGGTACGGGCGTACGCCGACTCGGTGGTAGACCGCCTGATAAACGATTTCGGGATAGGCTACTTTAAGATGGATTACAACATAAACGCCGGGGTCGGCACCGACTTTTCCAGCGACGGGCCCGGTGACGGCCTGCTGGAACACACCCGGAGTTACCTGGGCTGGCTGGAAAGCGTTTTCGAACGATACCCCGGCCTGGTCATTGAAAATTGCAGCAGCGGCGGGATGCGCCTGGATTACGCCCTGTTGCAGCGTCACAGTATTCAGTCCACCAGCGACCAGATGGATTACCGCCGGAACGCCTTGATTGCTGCCGCCGCTCCTTCCGGCGTTACCCCCGAACAGGGAGCGGTCTGGGCGTATCCCTTAAAAGAGGCCGGGCGGGAAGAAGTAATCTATAACATGGTAAATGCTTTGCTGGGCCGGATTCACCTGAGCGGCGGGCTTTCGGAACAGACCCCGGAAGGCACTGCTTTAATCGGCGAGGCTATCACCCTTTACAAAACTACCCTGCGCAACCGGCTAAAAGAGGGGGTGCCAATCTGGCCGCTTGGTCTGCCGGCCCTTGAACAAGGATGGACCAGCCTGGGGTTGGTTTGCGGGGAAGGGACCGGGGAAATTATATATTTAGCGGTCTGGCGGTTACACGGCGAGAATGAGATGTGCCGCCTACCCTTGCCCCAGTTAAAAGCCCAGAAAGTTGAGGTGAGCCGTCTTTACCCGGCCGAGGATAATAAACATGATGAGCGGTGGAAGTGGGAGGCTGGTAGCGGCGCTTTAGAAATTACCCTTAACCAGGCCTATAGCGCCCGGCTTTTCCAATTACGCTACTGACCCGAATCATTTTAAAAGGCATGAACAAGCAATGCCCCGGGGTAGTCGTTAACGAGCAGCCCGGCGAAATTCTGGCCGGGGCCAACGACCGGGCGACTTACCTGGGCGTAAAATCGCCGGAGACACCGCATACCCGGGGGCGTTACCGCTACTTCACAGGCGGCCTTTTGATTGGGGCTATATTATGATTGGGGCTATAAAAGGTTAATTTGGGGTAGGAATTTGAAAGTTAGCGCGCAATTCGCCGGGGGTCTGGCCGGTTTCTCGCTTGACGTGGCGGCTCAAATGGCTGGCCGAGTCATAACCGCTCAACCGGGCCACCGCTTCGAGGGTTAAATTAGAGTTTTTGATAAGCTGTAAGGCGTGCTGCAAGCGCAGGCTCTGAAGATAGGCTAACGGGTTACTTCCCCGGTAGCGGGCGAACAACTGGCGCAGGTAAGCCGGGGAAATGCCCAGTTGCCCGGCTACTTTTGTAATTGTAAGCGGGGCAGTGTATTGCTGCTCGATAAGGCGGCTCGCGGCGGCGGCCATTTTTTCGCCCTCGCTGGTTTGCCCGGTGGAAAAAACTCGCTCCAGGGTCAGGCAAAGCTGTTTGACCAGCAGTTCAAGCATCTGTTCGCGCCGGGTAGCCTGGCCGTTCCGCTCCTGAATGATTAAGCCAAAAAGCCGTTCCAGGTTCCGCTCCCGGTCATCATAACAAAACCTGGCCCAGGGCGGCGAGCCGTTAACCTTGAGGCTCAGCCAGTGGTTGGCGTAATCAGTCAGGGCGATTTCACAATGAGCCACGCCGGGCGGCGTAAATAGCACCAGGCCCGGCCTGGTCTTGAAGACTTCGTCGCCTACCGTGCTTTCAATAAAACCGGCCTGGTAGTACACAATCTCCCATTCGTAATGCCGGTGAGGCGGGTAATTTTTGCCTTTGGGAGCTTTGTAGCTGCCCGCGCCTAACAGGTTGACTTCATAGGTTGCGTTTCGTGCAATTACCATTTCTATTTGTGCATTGTGCCTTTCGCTTTCCTGGCCGATAATAAACCAGGGGAAACAAGCCTTTGAACTGCTTATTTGCCTTTAGCATCCAAAATGAATTAGTTTTAACAGGACAACTTAACAACTCAGTACCGGTTTATTGTAAGAGTTGGTTGCGCTTTTTGCAATCCAGTTTCGCGTCCTCCGGCGCAATGGCCGGGTAAGTTGAAAGAGAACCAGAAGGAAAAGAATTATGGCGGTTGTAAACGAGCTAGATAAAAAAATTAATAATATTGAAGAGGCGCTCCGGGAATTGGGCGTTACCGAAACCACTTTAAGCGCCGCCGAAAAAGAGACTCTGGACCGAGAAGGTTATGTGGTGCTGCCCGGCCTGATTGAACCGGCCTGGCTGGAACAATTGCGGCAGACCTACGAAGAGTTGATGGCGAAAGAAGGCGCCCAGGCCGGGATTGAGGTTCACCAGGAAACCGGAACGCGCCGCCTGTCCGACCTGGTGAATAAAAGCGAGGTCTTTGACCGCATTTATACTCACCCGAAAGTGCTGGCGGCGGTTTATCACGTGCTGGGCCGGGACTTCAAGCTTTCTTCCCTGAATGGGCGGGACGCTTTGCCGGGGTTCGGTCACCAGGGTTTTCACGCCGACTGGCAGGGGCCTTTCGACGGTAAATTCTTTTCGGTGGTAAACTCTATCTGGATGCTGGACGATTTTACAGAAGAAAATGGGGCCACCAGGGTCGTGCCGGGCCACCACCGCTACCCGCGCCAGCCCAAAGACCAGTTGGCCGACCCACTCGCAACCCACCCTGAAGAACGACTGGTGCTGGCCCCGGCCGGAACAGTAGCGGTTTTCAATGCGCATCTCTGGCACGGAGGCACCACCAATCGCAGCCACAATACCCGCCGGGTTTTACACTGCTTTTTCACGGCCCGCGAGAACCCGCAGCAACTCGACCAGCGCGAGTATATCCGCAAAAAAACTTTTGACCGGATTTCCCCGGCGGCCCGTTATATATTAGACGTAGAATAAGAGAAAAGATGCGAGAAACGAGAGAATTTTTAGAAGGGTTAGGCTTACCCGGCAAAGAAGCCAACGACCTGCCCGACTCGGCGGTGCGGTTCCCCGATGGCGCACAGTACCGGGTGGAAATCCCCAGCGTGGAAGGGCCGCGCGCCCTGGAAGCGGTCCTTGAGGAAGCCGAGCGGCACAAACTTTATATCCACCGGGTCAGCCAGGGCAGCGGCGTGATGCTGCTAACGGACGCCGAAATCGAAGAAATGGTCCGGCTTTGCGCCGGGCAAGGCATGGAACTGAGCCTTTTCGTGGGGCCGCGCGCTTCCTGGGACATCGGTTCGCAGGTCGGCACCCTGGCCGGGAAAGGCATCGCCGGGAAACTTCGCGGCACCGAGCAGCTTGTCTACGCCATCGAGGACGCTAAAAGAGCCTGCGCCCTGGGGGTGCGGGGTTTGCTGGTGGCGGACGAAGGCTTGCTGTGGGTGCTGGACGAAATGAAAAAGGCCGGGGAGTTGCCAGCCGGACTTGTGCTTAAAATTTCGGTGCAAATGGTAGCGGCAAACCCGGCCGCTCTGCGGGTTATGGAAAAACTGGGGGCGGGGACTTACAATATTCCAACCGACCTGACCCTACCCCAGATTGCCTCGCTGCGCCAGGCCGCCAGCCTGCCCCTGGACATTTACGTGGAAGCCCCGGACGATTTTGGCGGGTTCGTGCGACACTACGAAATCCCGGAACTGGTCAGGGTTGCCGCACCTGTTTATGTAAAGTTTGGTCTGCGAAATGCCCCGAATATTTATCCCAGCGGCTCCCACCTGGAAGCTACCGCTGTCGCGCTCTCGCGGGAAAGGGTGCGCCGGGCTGCGCTGGGTTTGCAATTGCTGGCGCGTTACTATCCCCAGGCCGCCACTTCCGGCCCGGGCGCGGCCGGGTTAGCTGTCCCGGTTGTTATGGGCCAATAATTTGCCGGGAACCACCGGGGATTAAGAGAGCCTGATTGTAAAGGAATATGCCGCTAAAACCCGGGCAGGTACTGTAACCAGCCCGGCTTTTAGTTGTGGGGCTTTAAGTTGTGGGAGGGAATTATTTTCCCGATGCCAGGTAAGACCAATCGGGAATGCAATTCCCTCTCACAGGTGCATAGTTACCTCGGCAGCGGGAATACCAAAGCCGGGGCTAG
>CADDZM010000163.1 GCA_902812345.1 Chloroflexota bacterium
TGGCGGTATGATTATGCTCCGCCGTTTCGCCCGAGGCCGCGCCTGGAACAGCCAGGGGAATGGACCCCATTAACTGGGCGTGTTTGTAGCTGGTTACAACCCCACCGCTGCCGGGTATTGGCAGGATAACCCCATCTCCATTAACATCTACCCCGTTAAGGATCTGGTTAGCCAGGGTTGAAATTTCCTGGACCATCGGCTCGGCGGCTTTGATATTGTTTGTTTTCAAGACCGCCAGCGAACGATCGCGCACTGTATTGACCCAGCCGGTCGCATTATCCACCGTTATCGCGACGTGGCTGGCGTGCAACTTAATCGCGGAGGTGGCTCCTTCAGCCTGGGCCGCCAGGTTGGCGTGGTCTTTTGAGCCGTTCAGATAACCTAGCTGGTCGCCATTTTTAAGCAGGCCATAGCCGTCGCCAGGGTTTGTGACCTGTCCATCTTTATTCAGGTCGCCATAGTCAGGACCATTCGAGCCTTCAATCAGATTGACCAGGTGTTCGGCGTGTAATTTTACGGTCGCTAAATCATTGGCCTTGAGAGCATCCACCATAAATTCGGTATGGCGGCGCAGAATGGTGGCTTGATTTCGTAACCCAACTTCCAGGCCAATCTTACCGGGAGTAGCCGGGAAACTGACCAGGAGATGGCGAATATGGATTAAGGACGGGCCGGGTAGCTGCCCACTATAAGCCACCATCGAGGAGGGAGCGCTAGGAGTTGGGTCTATAGTCTCGTGTGTCACCAGGAATTTATCAAAAGAAGCCAGAAAATTGATCTTATCAGGAGCGGAAGCTCTGAGATTCACAGCTCCGTTAGAGCCGGGTATTATCTGGCCCAGTTTCAAAGTAGAACCATCGGCGGTATTTTGTAACCACCCAAAGTAGGCCATGCCGGGCGGAGGTGCCGCTATTGAAGTAAAGGCTATTATAAGCTGGTCGGTAAGCTGTAAATCATCGCGGAAATTGACCGTACCGGCCAGTTCACCCTGGGCAGTCGCCTGGGTTGCTGCCGCGGACGTAGTTGGCACTACCGTGGTGGGCGAAGCCGTCACTACGACCGTCGTAGCGGCAGCAGTCTGGACCACCGCAGGGGTCGCTGCCTGGGTGGAGGCTGCCGCTGTTGTGGCAACGGCCACAGCGTTGGTGGTAGGGGCGGCAACTGCTCCTGCCTGGGCCGGGGTTACGGTCAGCTTGCCGACCATGCCCTGACCGGGACTGCCGTGGAACTTACAGAAATAGGTGATTGTACCGGGTGAATCGAATTTACGTGAAAAGCTCTGGCCCTTTTCCAGGGTCGGGGATTCGAAAGAATTATCATCAGCTACAACATTATGTTTGGCGGCCTCTTTATTGGTCCAGGTCACGGTTGTACCGGCGGGGATAGAAATTTTAGCAGGGCTAAATTTGAAGCCGGCCAGGTCAATGTTAATCGTGGTAGGGGCGGCGCTCGTGACATTGGCCTGGGTAGCCTGAACGACAGCGGCAGTGGTGTTGGCAACCGGTACGGGCGTTGGGTTATCGCCACAGGCTGCCATAACCAGGCTCAGGAGCAATAAGGCCATTATTGGAAGATTAACTTTTCCAAAAAGGGGCTTTTGCAAATTCACCTTAAAGAATTGCATTTCGTTTCTCCTCACTTTATCAATCGGCTTATAAGTGACAAAAAAGTTAAACCTGGGCTTGTATCAATAAGGTTGAATGAGTACAAAACGGACTTAAAGCGGTGCAACCCTATCAACAAAGCTTTCAGCAAAATTCATATATTTATAGACATCGGCAAAGGTGCTGACGAGGCCAACCGAGGCTCTTAAGGCTCCTGTTGTTTTAGTTTCAATTACCTGTAAGAACTGCTCGTAAGTTATTTTGTCTTTGTTACTGAAACACTCAACCATCTCATCCTGAGTAAATTCCAGGGCTACTTCGCGTCCTCCTGGATTACAATGGCAGCCTGCCCGGAGCGAAATACCCCTGGTATTAGCCAGCTTTTCGATCTCATTACAGTCAATCAAACTGCCGTTGCGGTCTAAAAAATTAATTTCAACGACTCCTCCCCGCATATACCTGTTAATTGGCCCGTACAACCGGACCAGTGGTTTGCCGTTGCTGTGCTGTAAAGAAACCAGTTGATCAATTAGCCAGCCAGTCAGGCACATTACGCGGGTATGAATCAGGTCTATTCCCACCGATTCAATATGTTTAAGACCAATTTCGACCGCCGGTAAGGTCAGATAGTTGACGGTTCCATCTTCAAAACCGGCCGGGCCAGGCGTTAAATAATGGTTGAAACCCATGACAGAAGAAAAGGTAATGGTGCCTCCTGAGTACCAGGGACGCTTTAACTTTTTAACAGCCTCCTTGCGGGCAATGAGACAGCCGGCGCCGGTTGGATATCCAAAGATTTTGTAGAAGGAAATCGCTACAAAGTCAGGATGCCACCGGCTTAAATCAAGCCGGTTGGTTGGGACAAAGGAGGCTGCATCCAGAAGCACCTCCCAGCCTTTAGCATGGGCTTGCTCGATCCATTCCAAAGGATGCTGTACCCCGGAGAAATTTGATTGGGCCGGGTAGGCAAACAGGTTATTCTTTCCTGGACGGGCCAGCTTCAAGCCTTTTTCTAACTCATGGGCATATACCCGCAGTTCGGGTGGCTGGATGGGGATATAAGTGACCCTGGCTCCCCTGGAGCGGGCAAATTCACGGATACCGTTTACCGAGTTGTGGTTATCGAATGTTAAAAGATAATTGTCACCTGGGCCAAAGGGATAAGCCTCGCCAACGAGTTTGAGGGCGCCGGTCGCGTTCGGTGTAAAAATCACCTCATATTCTTCAGGTGAAGCGTTAAAATACTTTAGTACATAATTCCGGGCTTTTTCCACCAGGTTCGTCATAGCCATAGAGGTTAGATTCCGGGAGTGCGGATTACCGAATACCTCGCCAGCCAGTAACTCTAAATGCTCGCGCAGTTGTGATTCGGCATAGAGGCCGGCCCCGGTGAAATCCAGGTAGACCTGCCCCTGCCGGTCCAACCGACCGTATTCAGTCGCTCGCAATTCGTCCAGCTTATGGGTTGTACTAAAAGCCGGGTAATTGTGGTTAAAAACTTCAAAGGCTGCTTCCAGCCCGTCAAGATTATATTTAGTATTCGGGCTCAAAACTTCAACATACGGCATATTTTCTACCCTCAGATTGGTAAAGTGAAAATCGAACTTGTTGTCTTAATAACCTGGGTATAACTGCGTACTGATTGGACCTGGGTATAAATTAACTTATATTGGGTCATCTGCAATCAAGGAAACCCTGTATATATGTAATTGTGAGCTGGGTCACAGACCATTGTAATAGCGGGGAATTGGCATTATAATCAAAAAAAAACATTCTTTTCGTAACCACCACTTTCGGCAAACAGGGTTAATAAGAGGTTGAAGTAAAATGAACTATCCTCACCTAACCCGGCCTTTATTAAGCAAGGAATTGATTGGCCGGGAGGCTGTCCTGGATAGCCTTTCCGAAATGTTAGGTCTAGCCGCGACAGGGCGGCCTCAGTTGGTGCTACTGGCTGGCGAAGCGGGTTTGGGTAAAACCAGGCTTTGCCAGGCTTTTATTGCCCGAACGCTCCCCCGGCAGGTCAGGTTATTGTTCGGGCAAGCGTTTGCCAAAGACCAAACTTTGCCTTTCGGACCTTTCATTGATGCCTTTCGGCGCTACTATTCAGGGCTGGCCCAGGACCGGCAAGAACTGGAAAATCCGGCAGGCTTAGCTTTTCTGCTACGACTCATTCCGGAGCTAGGGCCGCTTTTCCCCAATGTTACGCCCGTCCCTCTCGATAGCAGCGGCAGCATGGCACTCCAGCAATCCCGCCTTTTCCACTGTATTTTGAGCGGGTTAAGGGAACTTACCCGGACGCCCGGCGGGTCAACCCCCTTGCTATTTATTTTGGAAGATTTACATTGGTTTGATGAAACCAGCCTGGAATTGCTGGACTACCTGGGCCGCCAGCTTGGAGTTGGTACCAACCCGGTTGGCCCCCTGGGTGAGGAACCGGTCTTCATTCTGGGGACTTACCGGAGTGAGGCTCTGGAAGAAAAAACACCTTTTTCCGCCTGGCTGGTTCAAAAACAAACCCAGCGCCAGGTGCAGGAGCTGCACCTTACCCCGCTTGACCGGGCCGCCCACACTCGCCTGTTAAGTAATATCCTGGGGCAGCCGGTCCTGGCCGAACAGGCCGAACCTCTTTTCCGGCGGGATGAGGGCAACCCTTTTTACACCGAGGAATTACTGGGAGCTTTACTGGCGGCCGGGCAGTTAGCGCGGGTAGAGGGCCGGTGGGATTTGAGAGTGGAAAAGCACGTAGATTTACCGGGCTCCCTTAAAGCTTCTATCCTTGACCGGGTGGCGGTGTTACCGGACGAGGACCGGAAAGTGTTAGCCTGCGCGGCTGTCTTAGGGCGTGAATACGATTTTGAAATGTTAGCCAGGGTATCCGGGGTGGAGGAAAGTGAACTCCTGGCCGTTTTGCGCCGGGCTATCAATCTCCAGTTAATCCGGGAGGGGCCGGTCAACCTAACCCCCGGCTCGCCCGGCCACGCTACCGAACTTTTTCATTTCCGGCACGCCCTGGTGGGTGAGGCAATTTACGGCGACCTGATGGCCCGCGAACGCCATCACTGGCATTTAAGGGTAGCCCAGGCTCTTGAAACGGGCCAGGAAAATACTCCGGCACGCTTGTTAGCGGAACATTTCGCTATGGCGGGCCAACCTGAAAAGGCCCGGCCTTATGCCATGAAAGAAGCGGAAAGAGCAAGGCAGGTGCTGGCTTTGCGTGAGGAAAGATATTTTCTTCAGATCGGGCTGCCTTCTTTGCCTGACACAAGCCCGGAGCAGTTGGCAACTTTCCAACGCCTGGGCCTTTTGAGCCTGGCAATGGGTGATATTCCGGCGGCATTGAAATGGCTTACCCAGGCTAAAGAAGGTTATGAACTGACCGGCCAGACTCGTCAGGCCGCCCTTATTTTGATTAACCTTTCCTTTTTATTCTGGTTTTATGACCCGGCAAGGCTAACCAGCCAGATGGAACAACTGGAAAAAGCCGCTCTGCTCAGTTTTAATGCCCAGGAACAGAACCTGGAAGCTCTTTCAATATATTCTCAAACAGCGTTCAGTCTGGCTTCGGGTGACTTAAATAACCGGGCTGCGGTATGGGTAGAGCGAGCTTTTGAACTGGCCGGGCAACTGGCCGGGCAACCTGTTCACGGGGCATTGCAATTCAGTTTCCTGGCGCAAGGGCTGGTTAAAGCTGATGGGCCAATAACCGAAAGCGAAAATGGGCTGGCGGCCATCCGGCAAGTCTTAAACCTGGCGCTGCAATATAATCTGCCAGAGCTGGTAATGCTTGGTTACGGGATTCTGTTTACATCCCTGGTGAACCTGGGCAAGCTTGAAGAAGCCGAGCAGTTAAAACAGGAGGTTATCGCTTTCCAGGACCGCACCGGCTCCCCTAAAATGACTAATTTGATCGCCTGGTACGACTTCTTTGCCGGGAACTGGGATCAAGCCGAAACAGATTTAAGAAATGAGCTTGAAAGAAATCCTCCTCCGACGGTTGGAGCCCTCTGCCGGGTGGTCCTGGCTCATATCCTGGTCGCCCGCCAGGAAATTGAAGAAGCCAAGGCCCAACTTGATACAGCCTGGCAAAAGGTAGAGTTTTTACAGTTTGCCTACCGAGTCCCGGCTTTATGGGCTTATGCCCGGCTGCAGGAAGCCAACCGGAAACCGACCCTGAGCGCTGTTTATTATGAACGCCTCCTGACCGATTGGAAAACAACCGAAGAAAAAGGTGTAATATTTCCTGTTTTGCAGGATGTTGTCGAATTTAATATCACCATAGGTAATTATGGGAAAGCAGCCCAGTGGGTAAAGGAACTAAAAAGGCTGGTTGGTGAAACCGGCAACCCGGTGGGAGAAGCCGTCTTACTATCGGCCGAGGGCGCGCTGGCGGCGGTCGAGGGTAGTTGGCTGGAGGCTGCGGCTGCCTTTAGAAATGCGGAGGAAAAATGGAGTGAGTTACAACGACCTTTCCAGCAGGCCAGGGCCAGTTTGAGCCTGGCTAAAGTGGTAATGCGGCAAAGCCAGCTAAGTAAAATTGAGCGTAAAAAAATTGGAGAGTTGCTTGAACAAGCCAGGGCCACCTTTTTGCGGCTTAAGGTTCCCCAACTCTGCCAGGAAGTTGATAAAATCAGGCGGGAAACCCGGTTGGAGGGGCAGAGCAAGCGCCGAGCAACCCTTGACTCCGCTCGCACTCCGTTTGAAGGTCTGACCCGGCGGGAAGTCCAGGTCCTGGTTCAGGTCAGCGACGGGTATTCCAATAAAGAGATTGCTACCAACTTGAATATTGCCGAGGCAACTGTAGAAACACACCTGACCCACATTTTGAGTAAACTGGATTGTGATAGCCGCACCCAGGCGGTCTCTTATGCTATTGGAAAGGGCTGGTTAAAAAAGCCGCTGGACCGGAATGATTAAGGGTCTAAAAAGATGCCAGGCCGGGTGAATGGTGGATTAAGCAGGGAGATAAGGAATATGAAGCCAGGCGATAGGCCAATGTCACTTTCTATGAAGTTAATCTTTTTATTCGTAGTTGCCAATGCCTATGCCGGGGCAATTTCTCTGATTTTTTTTCCTGGCGATACCGAAAGTTTATTTTTCTGGAAAATTGCACCCCCTATTAATGCCGTCCTGTTTGGAATGCTTTATCTTATTGCGGGGTCGGTAGTTTTACAGGCAGTAATCCGGGGGCGCTGGGAACCGGCCCGCTACCTTACCCCCATGGTTATTCCTTTCAGCCTCCTGCTTCTGCTGGCAACTCTTCTGCACCTGGATAAATTCACGCCCGGCTTTAAACTTTATTACTGGCTGGTGGTCTATATTGTAGCGCCCGCCGCAACTATCTTTTTTTTCTGGCATTACGAGCATAGTAGCCCTAAATGGTCGGGCCAAAATAATCAAGTACAACCGTTTATCCGGTGGTTTGCTGTTGGGTTGGGCGGCTTGCTGGCGGTTTATGTCCTGGTCAGCTTTATTTCGCCTGAGTTTGTAGTAAATTTCTGGCCGTGGCTATTGACACCCCTCCTGGCGAAAGCTTTTGCGGCATGGCTGGCGGCCCTGGGAGGCGGGTTGCTCTGGTTTGCCTGGGAACCTGATTGGAAACGTTTACAACCGGTGTCCTATCTAATGGCCTTGATTCCAGTGGCAACCCTGGTCGTATTGATATTCAACCGGGACCAGCTTAAAGCGGTTGATTTAAATATGTATGTTTTTGTGGTTGCTCTTGTTGGGCTGGGCATTTGCGGTGCCATAGTAACCGTTGTACAGGCAATGTCTAAAAGGTAGTGTCAATAAGAGGTTTCAGAACTTGTAAACGCAGACCTGCCTGCCAGTCCAACCAGTTGGTTTTACGCAACTCGCTCGAACCGGCGGTTTAGCCCTCCCTGAATAGGAAACTAAGTACAACTGCTCACAAGTTCGTAGCAGGTTATTGCGGCCAGTTTTGGCTTAGAATTGCTTACGGCTTAGTCAAAAGTCCATTTCTACCCACTGCATATTTATGAGCAGTTGTACTAAGTTTCTGTGCTAAAAATGTTAAATGTATCTAAAAACCTCAACGGTAAAAGTCCAGCTTAGCAGGCTTCAGTTAAACCAGGAAAATCAGGTTAAACCAGACGATAAGATTATATTAAAAATTATCCTTGACAAGAAGAAAAAGGTATGCTAGGGTTATAACGTTATTACTATAACGTTTTAGCAACTTTGATAAAAATTTTCCAACCTGATTTTTAAAACTTAAACCCCAAAAGTAATATGTTCTCCATGTAAAAAAGGTAACCGCCGGAAAGCTGTAACCCAATTAGCAAGGGTTCGTTAAATTCAGCCACCGGCGCATTCTTAAACAACGTTCGCTCGCAAAAGCAAGGTCACTACGGCAGGTATCACAAAATTAGTTGTTCTCATAGAGGAGGATTTTTGTATGTCTGACAACGCAGAAAAATTTAGTAACGAGAGCTATGTGGCTCACAGGCTTAGCCGCTTACGGTTCATAAAGAAAGCCGGGCTTTTTGTTGGCCTGACTGCAACGGGTGGACTGCTGGCCGCCTGCGGAGATGCCACCGTAACTCCTGCCGGTGCTATACCAACGGCTGGAACCGGCCCAGCGACTACCGTGGCCGGGACTACCGTGGCCGGTGGAGCAACCAGCGCCGCCGGTTCTTTCGACTGGATGAAGTACAAGGGTACCACGCTCAATATCTTACTGACCAAGAACCCCTGGTCCGATAACATGGAAAAATTTGTGCCTGACTTTGAGAAGTTAACCGGGATGAAAGTCCAACTGGAGAATATCCCGGAGCAACAGGCCCGCCAGAAGCTGGTAGTAGATTTTACCGGCGGCGGCACTTACGATGCTTTTTTCACCAGCCTTCATGTCGAGAAACAGCGCTTTACCAAAGCCGGGTGGTATACTCCGCTTAATGACTACCTCAAGAATCCGGCTTTAACTCCCGCCGACTATGATTGGGAAAATGATATTTTTCCATCAGGAAAAGATGCGGTAACGGCCCCGGATGGGAAGATTATAGCCTTGCCGATCAGTGTTGATATCTGGATGTTCTACTACCGCAAGGATGTTTTGCAAGAAAAGGGTTTAAAACCGCCAACAACCCTGGAAGAGATGGAGAATGTTGCTAAAACCCTCACTACCCCTCCCACCATGTATGGTTTTGTAGCTCGCGGCCTTAAAAATGCCAGTGCCCCGGCCTGGGGTTGGGTGCTGAAAAGCTTCGGTGGGGATTACCTGACCAAAGACGGCAAGGCCAACATCAATACCCCCCAGGCGGTTCAGTCGCTGGAGTATTACGCTCGTTTAATGGGTAAGGACGGCCCTCCAGGCGCGGTTAATTTCAACTGGCCGGAAGCCAGCGCGGCTTTTATCCAGGGTCAGGTAGCGATGTACTTTGACGGAGTTAGTTTCTCGGCTCAATTTGAGGACCCAACCAAATCGAAGATAGTCGGTAAGGTAGGCTATTCGGTGCTGCCTAAAGGCCCGGCTGGTCAAAACGTACCGGCCTTTACTATCGGTATGGCGGTCAGTTCCAGCTCCAAGAATAGAGAAGCCGCTTACCTGTTCTGCCAGTGGGCCACCAACAAAGAGACCAGTCTTAAGGAGCAACTGGGGGGCTATCCAACCGCTCGCTTTTCCGCTTTAAATGACCCTAAAGCTAAAGCCAGTGTAAAGATGCCCCCGGACTGGTCGGAAGCCTTACTCCAGAGCTATAAAGTGGCCACATTAGGGTTGCCCGCTATTACAGCAGTTACCGAGTTCAGAGATATTTCCGGCGTGGCAATCGCGGACGCTATTGGCGGTAAATCGGCCAAAGAAGCGCTCGATAAGGCTAATAAGGAATTCCAGGACCTGCTGGATAAAACCGAAAAGTAAGCAGGCACAGAGAGGTAACGGCACGCCGCTAGCATCCCGTCCGGGAAGGATGAGAATTGATGCTCAACTGGCGGCGTGATACCTCCAGCTTAGCCAGGCTTACGGCACTGCCATTCCATTTGATTCAATGGAGAAAAGCAACATGACTCAACAGGCAGCCCCATCGGCAGGCGAGTTAGAAATACTGCCGGTTTCGCAAAGCGGATTAAAGCCCAAAAAGCCCGGTAGCTGGTTTGACCGCAACGCTCATATTCTTTTTCCTGCCCCGGCGGTAATACTCATGTTTGTGATTGTTATCTTCCCAATCATCTACACTATCTTTATGAGCGTGCAGCAATGGAATATAACCAGCGGCAGCCCGCCCAAATTTATTGGTCTCGACAACTATTATAAGATTTTATTCGATGATTCACGCTTCAGGGAAGCCTTGATTCGTACCGGCGAACTATCGCTCCTGGCTGTTACGCTCCAGACTGTTCTGGGGGTCTCCCTGGCGCTGCTGTTCAACCGGGAGTTCTGGGGACGGGGTATCTTGCGGACGCTGGCAATACTACCCATGGTTGCGACACCGGTAGCAGTTTCGCTTATTTTCGTGATAATGTACCATCCCACCCTCGGTGTAATGAACTATTTCGTGACCAGCCTGGGCTTGCCGGCCAGCCGCTGGACTTATGATGCCAGCACGGCTTTACCGGCTCTGGCAATCGTAGATACCTGGCAGTGGACCCCGCTCATTATGTTAATTGTACTGGCCGGGTTAGCTACCCTTTCCGTGGAGCAATTTGAGGCCGCCCGGATAGATGGCGCCAGCCGTTTTCAGACTTTCGTGTATATCACCCTGCCGCAGTTGCGCTCGGTAATTATCATAGCCATAGTGTTCCGGTTGATTGACTCGCTAAAAACCTTTGATATTATTTTTGTAATGACCGGCGGTGGTCCCGGTGAGGCCTCTCAGACCCTCAATCTCTACCTGTACAGCCAGGCTTTTACCTATTTTGATATGGGCTACGCTTCGGCCCTGGTGGTGATCTTTTTCTCGATTATTCTCGGTGTCACCGTCCTGGTAATGAAACTTCGGAGGTCGCAATGGCAGTAGCAAACCAAACTAACCGGTCGCAAAACCTGGCGCGGGTCCGGACCGGAAGAAGCCTCAAAACAGCCGCTTTTTATCTTCTGGTGCTGGTATTTATGGTGCCGGGGGTCTTTATTTTTTTCTGGATGATCGGGATGTCTTTTAAGACTCAGGTTGAAAACACCGCCTACCCGCCGGTTTTCATACCAGCCAGTCCGACTTTTGATAACTATGCAGCGGTATTTGAAAGAATCAATTTCTTTCAAATTACGCTCAACAGTTTGATTATTGCCCTGGGGGCAACCAGTATCGGCCTGGCGGTGGGCCTACCGGCAGCCTACGCTATTGTGCGCTACAATCAGAAGAAATTGGGGCTGATTGTACTGGTGGCTCGCATCATCCCGGCGATTAGCTTTTTGATACCCTGGTATATGCTATTTAAAAGTATAGGTTTATTGAACACTTATATTGCGAT
The DNA here is from genome assembly GCA_902812345.1 of Chloroflexota bacterium. Taxonomy (GTDB): domain Bacteria; phylum Chloroflexota; class Chloroflexia; order Chloroheliales; family Chloroheliaceae; genus 54-19. The sequence continues at coordinate 11,034 of CADDZM010000163.1, forward strand.
CATCCTGACGCATGTCATCATTACATTACCAGTTGTAGTCTGGTTAATGATTGGCTTCTTTGAGGATTTACCTAGAGAACTGGAAGAAGCTGGCATGATTGACGGCTGTAGTATATTCGGTGGCTTCTGGCGAATCGCCTTGCCGCTGGTCAAACCGGGTACGGTGGCAACCGCCATTCTGTGTTTGATATTTTCGTGGAACAACTTTATCTTCTCGGTTATTCTGACCGGACGGGATACCAAACCGCTACCGGTAGCTGTTTACAGCTTTTTAAGTTACGAGGAGATAAACTGGGGGCCGCTGGCAGCGGCGGCCTGTCTGATAACGCTGCCGGTACTCATTCTCACCCTTTTCTTGCAAAAACATATTGTCACCGGCATGACAACCGGCGCTGTAAAGGGTTAATAAAATTAAATTTTACCTTGAAGGATTTATAAGAAATGACATTTGATACGCAACGTTTGCACGGAATTATTCCGCCGCTGGTCACTCCTTTTGATAGCTCAGGTGAATTAAACCTGAGAGGGGCAACCCAACTTGTGAAGTACCTGCTCAAGGCGGGAGTACAGGGGGTTTTTATCGGTGGCACCACCGGTGAGGCGGCCACGCTAACGGTAGAGGAACTGGCTAAACTGACCGAAGTAACGGTTGAAGCGGTCGCGGGTAGCGTGCCGGTTCTGGTCGGTGTAACGGCCGCTTCTACCCGGTCCACCTTGCAACGAGTGGAAGCTATTGTTAAATACGGCCCCGATGCGATAGTGGCCCACATCCCTTTTTACTATCCCCACACCCAGAATGAGATTTATGCTTTCTACAAAGAGCTGGCGGCAGGCTCGCCGCTGCCGGTTATGTTGTATAATATTCCACAAACAACTAAAATCCCCCTGGCGGTTGACACTATTTTACGGTTGGCGGCGGAAGAACCAAATATTATCGGCTATAAGGACTCTTCCAATAATCTTACCGACTTCCGCCAACTGGTTGTTGCCTTACAAACGACCCGGTCGGGTTTCCGGGTCTTCCTGGGGACGGATCTCTTGCAGGACACGGCCATTCAGATGGGCGCGTGCGGCACCATTCCTTCTCTGGGGAACCTTTTCCCGGAACCTCTGGTGCAGGCTTACCAGTCCGCGCGGCAAGGCAACTGGTCTGAGGCCAGCCGGTATGTGGGCATAATTGCTGAACTGACCGGCATCTATGCCGCCGGGAAAGAATCGGATATCGGGAATTGTATCGCCAGCTTGAAGTACGGGCTGTCCCTTAAAGGGGTTGAGGCCGGTCAGCCGCGCTCCCCATTGCAACCATTAGATGCCGCCGGAGAACAATTAGTCGCCGGAATGCTGGAGCAAACAAAAACGGATAGGAAGCAATCTAACTAAAAATGGCAAGTTTAAAAGATATTGCCAAACTGGCCGGAACTTCGGTTAGTACCGTTTCTTTGGTATTAAATAACCGGGATACACCCGTCCGTATATCTCAGACAACTCGCCAGCAAGTCCTGGAGGCGGCTCGCGCAATTGGTTATACGCCCAATGTAGCCGCCCGGCGGCTGCGCGCCAGCCGCGATAAGATGCAAGCATTAGTTGTGGGAATAATAATGCCGTTCGATGAGCGCTTACCTATCTCTTCTCGGGTGATTGCCGGTGTACACGCTGCTCTTAATAAGTATGCCCAGGAAAATTCACTTGCGCTTCCGGACATTATCATTGAAACTTATGAGAGAAATAACTTGAAGGGCGTGGCTTCTCTAAAGGAAAGCAGCAGCTATAACGGGGCTATTCTGCTAAATACTTCGCCCGAAGATGATTACTTCCTGGAACAGACCGGACCGCTGCTACAACCTATGGTCCTGATCAATCGCACCATACCGGGCCATAACTGGGTCAATATCAATCACCGGGAGATGGGGAGGCAGGTGGCAGCCCATCTGGCCGGGTTGGGCCACACCCGGATAGGGATAATTTTACCAGGTCTGGCTTCAGCCGCGGTGGCTACTCGTCTGGAAGGTTTCCAGGAATATTTAAGGCAACGGTTTAATCTTGAGATTGCACCGGGTTATAGCATGCCAGGGGTCTTCAGTGAAGTAGGTGGCTACCAGGCTGCTTCACAAATGTTTCAGCGTCTGGCGCAGGCGGCTAAACCTTATCCGACCGCTTTATTTGTAGTCAGTGATGTTATGGCGGTAGGAACTTTACACGCTATTAAAGAAATAGGCTTAAGCATCCCGGCTGATATAGCCGTAGTTGGCTTTGATAATGACCCGGTAGCTTCTTTTATTGACCCACCCTTAACTACAATTGATTCCAAGCTGGACGAGATGGCCGAAGCCGCCGCAACTAGCCTGCTCAGTCTGATTTTCAGTAAGGACAGAGGTTCCATTACTAAACTTCTAGAAGCAGAACTTGTTGTGAGAGCCTCGTGTGGCGCCGGCAAGCGAGAACCGGTTGAGGTCTTTTCCTCTTATTAATTAGAGCGGC
>CADDZM010000164.1 GCA_902812345.1 Chloroflexota bacterium
CTTCCGGGCTGTTTCCAAAACCCAGGGCCAGAATAAAGTTTCCTCCGCAAGCCGCTAAATCTATTTCTCCGGTTAAGGCAATATTGCCATCGGGGGCTTTTGGATAAAACCAGGTCATTTTTTTGTGACGGCTTATATCTTGCCACCCGTCGCTGGTCCCCACATAACCACAACTCTGCCCTTTAAAGGGGCTGGAACAACCCAGCGCCAGCACCCGGCCTGCCCGCTCGGCAAACAGCATTGGCACCCCTTTGTAATCGTCAACCCAGCCGTTATTACCATAACCCTGGTTAGCAATATGGGGCGCGAGCAGGGCGTATAAACTAAAGTCAGTCAGGTCTCCCTGTAGCGCCACAAAACTGACCTGTTGGATAAGCACGTCGCGCAAAGGATCGGTAACAATCGTTTTGCGGATACAATACCGGCCCTGTTTACACGTGTTTGTTATTCGATAACCCGGTACGCCTTGCCCTATTGGCTCAATTTCTGAAGCAGCGTCTCGCTTTTCTTCTGAGAAGAAGCTTTTGCCGTCTGCCACCAGAAAGCCGAGGTCGCGAATATTGGCCTGGTCTATCACCGGGTAGTATACTTCATTGATAATGCCGTGTGAAAGGGTAAACCAGACCCGGCTCAGGCCGCCCGCGCTGGTGCCGACCCCATTCTTGGCGCTGGAAGTCCAGCGAGGTGGCGCCCCGGGGTGGCCGGGCGGTAATTGAGACTGGGATTGTTCTGTCATATTTATAATCCAACACTGTTCTGCATAATTCCGCCGTCAATAAAATAGGTGGTAGCGGTAACATAACTGCTTTTATCCGAGGCCAGCCAGGCCACCAGCCCGGCGATTTCTCCGGGTTCGGCGACTCTACCAACCGGGATAGCGTTGTTGAGAGCGGCTTTCTTTTCGGGGTCGGCCAGGGTGCCTTTATTAATGGGTGTATCCACCGCGCCTGGACCCACCCCTACTACCGTAATGCCGTGCGGGGCCAGTTCTACCCCCGCCGTCCGGGTCAGCATTCGCATGCCGCCCTTTGCGCAGCAGTAAGGCGTATTGCCGGGCATGGGCCAGTCTTCGTGGACCGAAGAGATATTAATGATACGTCCCCGGTTGTGTTGGTTCCCTTCGCCGTCTTGTCTGATCATCTGTTTGGCGGCGAGTTGGGTGCCGAAAAAGGCTCCTTTAAGGTCTACCCCCAGCACTGCATCATAGTCTTTCTCGGTTGTATCCAGTATCGAGGTGCGAGTTTCCATTCCGGCGTTGTTAACCATAATATCGACGCGGCCGAAAGTTTCAAGAGTATGGCCGATCAGGTTTTGTAAATCCGAAACGCTGGCAACGTTACCCTGCACGGTAAGAGCTTTACCGCCATTTTTTTCAATTTCTTGCTTAACTTCTCCGGCTGCCTCGGCATTGCTATGATAATTTATGGTAACAGCCGCCCCTTCTTTAGCCAGCTCCAGGGCAATGGCTTTGCCTATCCCACTGTCTCCCCCTGTGATAATAGCCACTTTATTTTCTAGCAGCATTTCTTTTCTCCCTGTAATCTCATCTAAATTACACTAACCTTAATAGCTTAAATTTACTTTTTGGTTTCGTGACGGGGCCAGCCACCCACCACCCTTATCCCCAGATTGAAAGTAAGATAGTTATAGGCCCAGCCAAGCATAACCAGCAGACGGTTACGAACTCCGAGCAGATAATAGATATGGACTGCCACCCAGACCAGCCAGGCCGCAAAGCCGCTCAGCTTAAGATTAAAGACCTCGGCTACAGCGTCTCTACGCCCAATGGTGGAGAGCTGACCTTTATCTACATACTGAAAATTCTCCAGCCCGTTTCCCTCAACCTGGGCCAGGATATTTTTGGCGGCCTGGTGTCCCATTTGGATGGCAACCTGGGCCACGCCGGGGTAAGCCTCTTTGCCGCCTTTGTAACCTTCCAGGTAAGCCATATCCCCAATCACATAGACTTCAGGATGATCTTTTAAGTTGAGGGTAGGTTCAACAGGCACACGCTCTCCGTGAGCTAGCTTTACTCCCAGCTTTTCGGCCAAGGGAGAAGCCCGTACCCCGGCCGCCCATACCACTGTTCCCGCATTCATTTTAGACCCGTGCTTAAAAGTTACTACTCCGTTTTCGACCCCGGTTACTTCATGGTTTTGCAAAATCTCCACGCCCATCTGCCCCAGGTGTGCTTGAGCCTTTTTTTGTAAAGACTTCGGGAAACTATCCAGCATGGTAGCATGCGCTTCTACCAGGACAATCCGGGACTTTTCCTCAGTCAGGTCGGGGTAAAATTTATGTAAAAGGGGCGGGATAAGTTCGGCTAGCGCGCCTGACAACTCGACGCCGGTAGGCCCTGAACCCACTACCAGGAAAGTTAGCAGGGCTTTGCGTTTTTCGGGGTCAGTTTCGAGGGAAGCTTTCTCAAACGCCTCAAGAATCCCCTGCCGGATTTCTACCGCCTGCTCTACATCTTTTAAGCTAAAAGTATTCTGGGGAATAACTTTGTTGCCGAAATAATTGTTGATGCTACCGGCAGCCAGTACCAGGTAATCGTAGGAGATGGGCTGGCCGTCGGTAATAGAAACATGCTTATTGTCAAGGTCAATGTCGCTTACTTCGGCCATATGAAATGTGACATTGTGGTAACTATGAATAAACTCTCTGACCGGAAAAGCAATCGAGTCGGGTACCAGTTCAGCCGTAGCCACCTGGTAGAGCAAAGGCCAGAACCCATGATAGTTGTTGCGATCTAAAAGAACTATCTCGACTTCACCTTTGGCAAGCCCCCGCACTGTATTTAGCCCGCCAAAACCAGAGCCGATAACCACCACGCAGGGCCGCTGGCCGCTTTCCGGCCGGTCTGCTTGCTTTCCAAGCCCTTCCCTGGGATTTGCCACTAAGGCCGCCGTATTCTTCAGAATATTATTTAGCCACACAGTCTCTTTATCCTTTATTAACCGCTAAGGTCGTTTAAATCTTGATAATTGTTCGCTTTTAGCAGGCCACCCGTCTTAGTGACCTGCTTATTAAAGCTCACCATAGTTATTCCGCCAGCCACCATCGCTCCTAAAGAGTCAACGATAAGGTCAGTAATCGTATCGTCCAGACCTTTCACGATATTAGCCGGTAAAATTTTATCGGCTGTCCACTCCACTATTTCCCAGAGTCCACCTATAGCAATCCCGAAACTGCTAACTACCAGGAATAGCAACAGTTTGGAGTAGCACTGAGAAGTAATTTTAAGAAAACCCTGGGCCAGAAATCCCAATCCAAGCGTAAGGCAGAAAATTGTAAAAGCATGAGTTAGCTCGTCGTTAGGCCCTGGTACTTTAAAGAGCTGCCAGGTCCAGCCCGCCGCATTTAGCAGCACGGCCAGCACCAATAAGCAGTTAAATAACGAAGGCAACCAACGGTTACACCTGATAAAAATAAACGTGAATACCAGGAAGGCGGCCAGGGTTAAAGCCCCTGACCAGTTGCCCTGTACCAGGACAATCCCGATCCCAGTCAGTAGTAGAGATTGTCCAACGAGGGCGATTGCCTGAAAACCTTGCCAGTCCACATAAGTTTGCGCTTTTTTCTTTGCCACTTAACCCCTTCCCTCTGGTTTTTTTCTTTAGGGCTACCGCTGCAATCTCTTGCTTTCTCTATCAAAATCTTGTCTTCCTTTTCTTCTCTTTCACTCTCTTTTCCAATGCGCTTTCAACCCTTTAAGCGCGGCACCCCTCTACCGGAAGTACCCTGGGGCGACATGTCGTGACGAATGGGTGGGCAAATCCGGCTGAAGGGCCGCCTTTCTAAAATATTCTCACGCTCGCTGATAAGGTAGTCGGAGGTACGGGCCGCAAGAGCCTGAATGGTCAGGCCAGGGTTAGCCGACCCCTGCGTGGGCAAAATACTTCCATCACAGACAAAAAGGTTTGGAATGTCATGGGACTGGCCGAAACCGTCCACTACCGAAGTTCGAGGGTCGTTTCCCATACGACAGGCTCCGACCAGGTGAGCATAACGCTGTTCCTGGGTCACTTCCCGCGCTCCCGCCGCTACCAGGATGTCCTCTACTTTTTTACTGGCGAAATTAATTAGTTTCTGGTCGTTGTCGTGCAAGTTAAAAGTAACCTTTGCCACCCGCAGGCCAAACTGGTCGGTTTCATCGGCCAGGGTAACGGTATTGTCTTCCCAGGGAAGGATTTCCCCAAGCACGCCTAAAGGCGCCCAGTGGTTATAGTCCATCATTACCCGGCGCAAGCCCCAACCCCAGGCTCCTTTGGCGACCATCATCTGTTTGGCGAAAGCAATTGGCAGCGGCCCGACAGTCTGGACCGCAAAACCGCGCGCGAAATCGTGCTTCGGGTCGGTTTCGTAAAACTCCTCGGTAAGCGAGTTGGCCGGTGGCCCTTTGTACATCCGAATTAATTCATCAAACCGGCCCATTACCACGTTACCGGCCTGGGCCATCAAATATTTGCCCACCGTACCGCTGGAGTTTGCCAGGCCATTTTCCCAACCAGGGCAAGCTGAATTTAAAAGCAGCCGAGGTGTCTCAATGGCATACCCGCATACAATTACCACTTTAGCCTTTTGCCGGGCTTCTTTTTTATCCGGGTCGAAATAAGCCACCCCCGTGACGCGCCCACCTGGCCCCATCGTAATCCGCGAGGCCATACAGTTATCCCGGATTTCCGCACCATGCCGAATAGCGTCAGGGACGTGGCTGACCAGGGTGCTTTGCTTGGCCCCTACTTTACAGCCCTGGATACAAAAGCCCCGGTAGATACAGTGGGGCCGGTCGGCGTGCGAACCGGAGTTTATTGCCACCGGCCCGCCTATCGAAACTCCGATACCCAGGTTGGTACAGCCCTTAACCAGCACGTTGCTAACCCCGGCCGTCGGGTGCGGTCCGTATGAGTAGCCGTGGGGGTCGCCCCAGGGATAGTAAGCCGGACCAGCCACGGGTATCTCTTTTTCAAGTAAAGCATAATAAGGCTTTAAGTCCCAGTAGGAGATGGGCCAGTCGGCGCCAAGCCCATCCTGAGAGTAAACCCGGAAATCGGAAGGGTGAAAGCGGGGTGTAAAGCCCGCCCAGTGGACCGAACCGCCGCCCACGCCTTTGCCGCTGTTGTTTGCTCCCAGGGCCAGCGGGTTTTGACCGCTGGTAATCCTTAAATCGTTCCAGTAAAGTTTATAAGAACCGGCCTCATCGCTGACCCAATCACGCTCGGTATCCCAGAAAGGACCGGCCTCTAACCCCACCACGCTAAAGCCGGCCCTGGCTAGCCGTTGTAGCAAAACACCCCCGGCTGAACCTACTCCTACAATCACGAAATCCACCTCGTCATCATGCGAGAACCTGCGCATGGGTTGTTCTATTTTCTGGATGGGTCCAAGACTCCTGGCATTTTTCTTTGCAAAGGTTGTAAACGGTCCTAATAACGGTGATTTCACCTGGCTTCCCCTCATTCTCCTTTTCGATTCAGTCTAATCCTAAAATTGCGCTTAAATTATTGGTCCGGTCGAACCAGGCCATTTCCTACAAACTTTAATGAGTCCCTTCCTGGCCCACGTGCGATTGGTGCCTTCCCTGGCCGCCAATCGGGCTGTACTCGCCTGAAAGGGAATCGGGTGGAGTATCCCAGGCGTAGCGTTTTTCCGGGACTTCCCACGGCTCCGGCTCACCGGCTTCCTGGCGCATATAACCGCGCGGGTAAGCCGGGCCGCCAAAACCAATTTCGTCCCAGGCGTAGGGGTGAGAATAATAGCCTTCAATGGCGTCCTGGACCAGCATTTGCCAGAAGCGCGTTATATCCATTTTCTGCCAGTATTCTTCACCTGCCGGGGGCTGCGCGTCATGGATTGTTTTAAGGACTTCATCCTGCTCTCGCGGACTTAAATCTATAAAAGATTGCCCATGCAAATGCCGGGCAATCGCTTCAATCCCTTTGAGGCCCAGCCGGTAGACTTCCGGGTCGTGCGGCATATTTTCGTACTGGTAGCCGTTAATCTGGTTGTGGCGCAAACGGTCATCCAGTTGTGGCACCAGCGGAATTTTATGCGCCTCGTCCCGGTCGTCCTGGGGAATTACCCGGTCGTAGATGGCGGTTATAAGGGCCAAGTCAGCCGGGTCGGTAAAGAATTTTATTTCCGGCTGGTGCTCAACCCGGTTCAAAACTACTCGCCGGGTAGTTTCATCCCAGAAATTTTGCTGGTCGAGGGTGCTGAAGCCGGGATAATAACCGGGTGTAGCTGTGGGCTGAATAGGCTGGCGGGTGGCCGGGTCAAGCGGCAAGCTCGATTTTTTAATCTTAGCAGGGTTAATTCGGTTTAACTCAAAGTTAACTTTCCCCGGCTGTTCGGACATTTCACCCAAAGTATTTTGTTTATCAGGCTGGCTTGAGGCAGGTTTGATTGACATGGCTAATTGCCCTCCCTCCTTAACAGACTTGCCAGCAGCCCCAGAAAACCACTGGCCGCCAGCAGCAGGGGAGCCAGGATGGGCGAACCGTACATTATATTGTAAAGCGGTTTTTTAAGACCGCCCGGCCGCCGCAAGATATTACGGGCGTGGTAAAAAGTCCCCACCATACCATCAACCAGGGCCAGAATCGAGGCCACCGGCAGCAGGGTCCGGGCAACCGTACGGCTCCAGATAGCCCCGATTCCACCTACAAACAGTAGCGGGGTCAGCAAAATAGGGGTCCATTGAACCCCGTACTTGAAGTTATTCTTATAGTGGGAATACCAGGATTCGAACCCGCTGAATAAAATTGAAAGAGCGGCCGCCGCCGCCATCAAACGCTGAAAGCGGCCTTCTCGAATGTCCTGTTCAAGGCTGCGGTGCTGCCTGGAAACGCCCCGGGGGTTAATCCGCGAACCGCCAGGCCGCCGGTGAGTTTGGTTGGCATTATCAGGCGCAAGGTCATCTGCCCGGCGCAGGAAAGCCGTAATTATGCCAAGAAAGCCGCTGATACCCAGTAATAACGGGGCCATCACGGGTGGACCCATAACCAGGTTGAACATTGGAATACGCCAGCCGCCCGGCTTGCGGGCAATTCCTCGCACGTGAAAGAAAAATCCGAGCAGTCCGTCCGCCAGCATTACCAGGGCTGTAACCGGCAGCAGGGTCTTTGCTACTTTCCGGCTAAAAAGGCTGCCCAGGCTAACTACCGTAAGTGCGGCGCTGATAATGACAGGAGTATACATTACCCGCTGGCTGTAACTTCCCCGGTAGTGTTCATAGGCTACTTCCAGGCCGCCCATCAAGCTTGAAAAAGCCGTAATCAGGGCCAGGCCGCGCTGGAATTCCCCTTCCCGGATATGCTGTTCCACCAGGGTAATATCATGCCCGAATATCCCCGGTTGTAACAAATCAAATTTTAACCCGGCTTTTTCCAGTTGGCCGGTCTTTTTTTTAGTTGATGCCATAAATATTCTTAATACCTATCACATAAAAATCAGCAAGGCCAGACTTTTTATTAGGATTGGTTTAGCTAACCGCGTACTTCTCGGCATCTTTGCGTTTGAATTCCAGGCCCAGGCCTGGCCGTGACAGGTTCGGCCGCAAAGCCCCATCAATTGGTTGGGGCACGCCCTCGAAAAACATATTCTCTATCCGAACGTGGTCGTGAAAGTATTCCAGGTGGCGCATCGGTTCCAGGACGCAGCCAACATGGACGTGTAAAGTCGGGGCGCAATGGGCCGAAAGTGGCATAGAACGAGCTTCTACCAGTTTGGCCGCTCCCATAATCCCGCTAAAGCCTCCGCAGCGAGTGGCATCGGCCTGTAAAACGTCCACCGCCCCGGCCTCTAACATGTGCTGGAAATACCACAGGTCATAGCCGTATTCCCCGGCGGCAATATCCATTCCGGCTGGGCCCCGGTCCCGCAGTAATCGCAAACCTTCCAGGTCATCCGAAGAAACCGGTTCTTCAAACCAGACCACTCCCAACCGGGCAAATTCTTCTGCAAATTTCAAAGCTTGCTTGCGGCTATAGGCCCCGTTCGCGTCCACAAAGAGTTCGGTACCCGGGCCAATCGCTTCCCTGGCGGCTTGCACTCGCTCCAAATCCTGTTGGGGGTTGGTCCCGACTTTCATCTTTAACCGGCTAATACCCTGGTCGGCCCAACCGCCTAGCTGTTTTTGAAGCTGCTCCAAGGTGTAAGTAGTAAAGCCGCCACTGCCATAAATATCTACCGCTTCTCGGACTTGACCCCACAACGAAACCAGAGGTAGGCCCAGCAGTTTGCCTTTTAAATCCCACAGGGCCGTATCTACCGCCGAGATAGCCATTGAAACAACCCCCGGCCGTCCCAGGTTCCGTATCTCGTGCAGCATGGCATAATAGCGGTCTGGGACACCCAGGGCATCATGCCCTCTAACAATTCCGGCCAGCTTATCTCTAATGAGGGTAGCCGTTGCCGTGTCGGCATAACTGTAGCCCAGCCCGGTCTGGTTACCGGCGGTTATTTCCACCAGCACCAGGGTAGTTTTATTCCATTTGATGGTACCGTCGCCTTCCGGCAGGTCGGTTGGAACGGTATAGGCGGATACATCCAGCTTTTCGATAGGGATGCCCCATCTACTACCCTTTAATAAGGTAGCAGCCGGGGCTGTTTTACCAGAACCGTTCATTTTTAATCCTTGTGAGGTAAAATACCCTGTAACAAACCTTTGGTTTCCTGCTTGACCATATCTACCCTATCGGCATCGCCTTTAAGGACCGACGAAGCGAAATGTTTGGCCTGCTCAAAGGAAATGTGGGGCGGCAATACAAAAGTATTGGGGTCGGTGCGAGCTTCTATAACTACCGGCCGGTCGGACGCGAAAGCCTCGGCCCAGCCTGACTCAATATCTTCGACTTTCTCCATCCGAATACCTCGCAGCCCAATTATTTCAGCGTACCTGGCAAAGGGGAAGGGGAATACATCCTGCGAGGCTTCGTACTTGGGATCACCCGCCTCAATGCGCATTTCCCAGGAAACCTGGTTGAGATCCTCATTTTTTAGAACCAGGATTACAAGCTGGTGATTACTCCATTCCTTCCAGTACTTGGCGATGGTAATCAGGCCGTTGTTGCCCAGCATCTCCATAGCGCCATCCCCTATTACGGCTACAACCGGCCGGTGGGGGTGAGCATATTTAGCGCCGAGGGCGTAAGGCACCCCCGGGCACATGGTCGCCAGGTTGCCGGAAAGCGACCCCCGCATTCCTCTTTTGAACTTGAGGTCGCGGGCGTACCAGTTAGCCGAGCTACCGGAGTCAGCCGCGACAATGACATTATCGGGCAGTTTGGGGGACAATTCCCAGAAGACCCGCTGAGGATTGAGCAAATTGTTCGAACCATCTTCCATTGCCCGCGCTTCGAGAACTTGCCACCAGTCGGTTATATTTTTCTCGATTTCCTCACGCCAGCTACGGTCCTCTTTTCTTTTAAGCAAAGGAATAAGCCGTTGCAAAGTAGCTTTGCTATCACCTACCAGGGGCAGTTCCATCGGGTAGCGAATCGAAAGCATTTTGGCGTCAATATCAATTTGAATACCCCTGGCCTGGCCCGGTTTTGGTAAAAACTCCGAATAGGGGAAGCTCGACCCGACCATAAATAAGGTATCGCAACCGGTCATCATGTCCCAGCTCGGCTTTGTACCCAGTAAACCCATCGAGCCGGTGACAAAAGGCAGGTCGTCCGGCACTACATCTTTCCCCAGAAGCGCTTTGGCAATGCCGCATCCCAACAGTTCAGCCGTCTGGATTAGCTCGTCGGTAGCTCCTCGCGCTCCGGCTCCAGCCAGGATAGCCACTTTTTTACCTGAATTAAGAATATCAGCCGCTTTTTGCAACTGTTCGTCGGTCGGCACGACCAAGGGAGGTAGAAACCCTATCCCGGAATGAATAGTATTATGCTTGAAAGGCTCTTCTTCAACTGCGTCTTCTTCCTGTACATCTTTGGGGATAATAATGCAGGTCACGGTCCGCTGGGAAAGAGCGATACGGAAGGCCCGGTCAACCAGGTGCCGGATTTGGCCCGGTACCATGGCGGTCTGGACAAAATCACTAGCGACATCTTTAAAGAGGTTTTGCAAATCAACTTCCTGCTGGTAACTACCACCCAAGGCGGTGCGGGCGGATTGCCCTACTATGGCTACTACCGGTTGGTGGTCCAACTTGGCGTCGTACAGGCCATTTAAGAGGTGAATAGCGCCAGGACCGCTGGTCGCCATGCAAACTCCCACTTTTCCGGTATACTTGGCAAAGCCACAGGCCATAAAAGCGGCGATCTCCTCGTGAGCCGCCTGGATGAAATTAAACTTTTTACCGGCCCGGCCAAGCGCTCCCAAAATTCCGTTGATGCCGTCCCCCGGATAACCAAAAATAGTTTTTACACCCCATTCATTTAGACGGTCTAACAAATAGTCACTTGCCGTTGCTGCCATACAATTTCCTTTCAGTTTGGCTCATTTTGTTTCGCTTCTACTTTGTTCTACTTTGTGCTCCTGGTGGTCTTTAAGGATTGGCTCCACTTATGACAGGCTAAAATCCTGGGCCTAGTTTGCAGCCTGTCGAGCAGGGACTGGCGCGGGATACAAATTAGGTGGTGGTCAACTATCAGCCCCTTAAGTTCACCACGCCGGACCGCTTGCCTGACGGCAAGCGGTCTTCTTAAAACCAGGCTGGCTGCTTCCTCAACCGTAAAACTTTCTTTATTTTCCAGGCTCTCATAAAGCCGGTGTACCGCTTGCTGTATATCGGTGCTGGTTTCATTTTGTTCAGGTACTTCTTGCATTTTTTCCTTACTCTCTTTTCGACTTCTCTGTGACTCAGACCCAGATGTTTTTGTATTTAAGAGAAATTGTTCAATATTCCATAGATTTAAGATTGTGGACTTGAAGGCGGCTAGGTTAGTAGAAACTTTCCCACACCAGGGCGACCCCATCGTCGCCCTGGTGTGGGTCAGGAGATGGCCTTTAACGGGACTTTAGGGGATTGAGTTGTTGGGAGATAGCAGTTTAAGAAGATGTCAGGACGAAATCTGACGACCAAACAAGCCGAGTTAATGTAAAAGCTTTTACATTCAAATGATAGGCCAAAAAGCTAAAATTGGGAATAATCCTATAGAATTATTATCAAATATCCAAATGATTATTTTTAGTCTAAACTGATAGGGAAGAATGCCTTGCTCACTTGGATGGTAAAAAACAGGCAGTTACGTCGGCCTTAGGTAAACACTAAAATAACTAAATTGGATTATTGAACAAATGTCTGCTAAGTCTTATGATTGATGAAGTAAGTTGTTAATTAATCAGAAGTTTTACCTAACCGGTCAGATACAGCAAAACTTCTTTCGATCTTTCATCATATATCCCTATCTTCGCTTAAGACAAATTGACTCCATAAAAGAGGTTCTTTAATGGTCCAGATTTCAAACTTTTCGGAGAACAACCCGATCACGGTGCTAGTGGTAGACGATAAAGAGCTTTTCCGGCAGGGATTGGTAAACCTCTTGAAGAGCCGTGCTGAATTGGAGGTGGTCGGGCAGGCTGCCAACGGACTAGAAGCCATTGACCAGGCTCACCGGGTGCAGCCTGAAGTAATTTTGATGGATATTGAAATGCCGATCTGTGACGGGGTTCGGGCGACTGCCCTGATAAAAAAAGAACTACCCCAGATTAATATTATAGCCCTTACCCAATCGGAGGACGACAAAGACCTCTATACCGCCATAAAAGCCGGGGCTGTCGGCTACCTCTTGAAAGATGTTACCCTGGATGAACTGGTAAAAGACATCCAGACCGTAAAGCGAGGCGAGGCGGTGATTTTTCCTTCTATGGCGGTTAAGTTGCTTAAAGAGTTCAGCCAGCGTTTCGAGCCTGCCGAAGGGTCTGGAGGCGAGTTAAACAAGATACCAGGCTTAAGTGAACGGGAGCGCGAAGTTTTGAATTTGATTGCGGCCGGAGCGACTAACCGCGAAATTGCCCGAAAGCTGGTTATTGCCGAAAACACGGCTAAAGTCCACGTCCGAAATGTCTTGGACAAGCTGCATGTCCGCAATCGCCAGCAGGCAGCGGCCCTGGCTATCAAAGAAGGCCTGGGCGGTCCGGTTCATGGTTTACCGGCAATTAAAGGGCGGCTAGAGTGGTAAATCAAGAAAAATTGCCGTACCTTTGCCCGGCTCAGTCTCAATTCGCAGTTCAGCGCCCAGCCGGGCGGCTCGTTCTGCCATTATATTCAGGCCAAGATGGACTTCAGTTTTAGCCCGGCTGCGCACCGCCTTCAAGTCAAAACCAACTCCGTTATCCCGAATCTTAAGGTTTATTTGGCTTGCATCTTCTAAAAATTCCACTTCAACCTGGGCTTCGCTGGCCTGGGCATATTTTTGGAGGTTTGAAAGCGCCTCCTGCACAATCCGCAAGAGTTGCGTTTGCACCATGATATTAAGATTGGGCCAACTACCCGTATCCTTCACTACCAGCCGGATATTGCAGTTGCACTGCTCGGCGCAGTGGTGAACTCGGTCGGCCAGCACTTCGGGCAGCGATAAGTTTTCCTCGTGAAGGCGCAGACCATACAGCACTTCCCGCACATCCTGGCGGGCCGCTTGGGCAATTTTATTGAGTTGTTCCAGTTCGATGCCGAGCGCTTCCAGGTTGCCCGAACCGTAAAGCTGACGGAGCATCTGAATCTTTAACCCAAAGAGATTGATAGTCTGGGCCAGGCCGTCGTGCAAGTCGCTTGCCAGCAGGTTTCGTTCTTCTATTCCGGCCAGGCGTTCTCGTTCTTCCTGGTAAAATGCCCGGTCCAGCGCGATAGCACATTGCTGGCTGAGAGTTAGAATAAATTCTTTTAATTGGAGGGTAAAGGTCTGGGGAGTACTAAAACTAAGAGCCAGGCCGCCAATTTTCTTTCGATCAATTATAAACGGCACCCAGGCTACCGCAGCGGTGGGGTTGATGGTCTGGCTGGAAATCATTAGAGGATAATTCTCGGCGGTTGAACTGGTTTCGAGGTTTTCCAGCCAGACAGACTGGCCGGACAAGATTGCTTCAGTTAGCGGGATTCTGGTTTGTAAGGATAAATGCTTCCAATCTTTGACCAGTTCTTTAGCGTAGCCAAGCGAACCAATAATTTCAACTTCTTCGCTTTCCACCATAAAACGGGCGACCAGACCGGCCTGGGCGTTTAGGATTTCAAGCCCCTGGTGGAGGATTACTTCAACTACCTCCTGGGCATTAAAGGTTCTGGCAAGGGCGGCCTTTAAACTAAAGAATGATTTCCAATCTGGCGAGGTAGCTCCATCAGTAGAAGACTTTTCAAATAAAGTTGGTATTCCATCTACTTGTGTAAAAGACCCAGCGAATTCCATTACGTCCAATGAACTCCCTTTAATCTCTTTGGGTTGAATTCCCCGCCGCTTGCGGTGCTACCTTATTGGAAGGACCACCCACAAGAGCAGTTCGCTAATACCCCGCTGCTTGCGGC
>CADDZM010000165.1 GCA_902812345.1 Chloroflexota bacterium
CCCGACTCCTTTTATGACGCTCTCTAAAGGCTGGTACGCCGCCGAAGCCGAAAACGGCGGACAACGCTGGCTGCACGGCCAGGAAGGTTTTGTAGGGCTGTTTGTGCCTGCAAGCGGCGCTTATAAACTTAACTTCGAAGGCGCGGCTTACTTGAAAGAACGCCATCTTACCCTCGAGATAGACGGCCAACCGCAAACCCAGGCCACGATTGCGCCCGGAAGGCAAAATTATTCCCTGGAATTGAAATTAAGTGGGGGCAACCATATAATGAGGCTGTATAGCCCTGAGCCGCCGGACCGTCCGAGCAACAACGGCACGCCCGCCGATACCCGGACCCTTACCCTTTTATTCAGTAAACTACAGGTAAGCAGTTAACCGTAAGCAGAAACCTGCCAGGTTTTTAAGGGCTGTCACCGGCGCTAACCTGAGATTAACCCCAGACGCGGCGGAATAAAATTGAACCCGAAATCCAGAATGTAAAGGGTTCAGGCGCTTTAAATTTGCTTCGAAGTGGATGATTTTTTTGTCCTTCAGGAAGGACTTTAATAAGTTTTTCCTATTTTACCTGCAGGCTTGTTGCTATAAGGGTGGTAAGGATTTACAATCTTATAAAGATTTTAAGAGGCGATTCAGGAAACATTCTAAGGAAACATTCTAAGGAAACATTCTAAGGAAACATTTGCCCGCATAATGGCTATAAGTTAAAGGACACCTGTAAATGGAAAAAAAACCGGAATTATCGGTAGTTATACCGGCTCTACACGAAGGCCCGAACCTTGCCATCTTGCTGCCCCAGTTGCGGCAGATTGTCGGGGGTTTGACCGGCGACTTTGAAATTCTGGTGGTGACAGCCGGGAAGGACCAGGAAACCATTGAAGCCGCTAAAGCTTCCGAGGCCATGGTTATCGAGCAGTCCGAAAGAGGATACGGCGGCGCGCTCAAGGCCGGGTTCGAGCTTGCCAGGGGGAAATATTTAGTTACAATGGATGCCGATTTGTCGCACCCGCCGGTCTTTGTTAAAGATTTGTGGCAGGAGCGCGAGAACGCCGACCTTATAATTGCCTCGCGCTATGTGCCGGGCGGCAAGGCGGCGATGCCTTTCGGGCGCTTTTTATTAAGCCGCATCTTAAACAGCTTCTTCGCCCGCGGGCTGGGCCTGCCGGTTAAAGATTTGTCCAGCGGCTTCCGGCTCTACAATGCAGCCCTCTTGCAAAGTCTCGAACTGACCGCCCAGGATTTTAATGTGCTAATCGAGATTCTGGTGCGGCTTTACAGCGAAGGAAAACGGATTAAAGAGGTGCCTTTTAACTACGCGCCGCGCATTTTCGGCAGCTCGAACGCTCGAATTTTTGCTTTTGGCATCGAATATATTAAAACTTTCTACACCCTGAGGCTGCTGCGGCGTAAAATCCAGGCCGGGTTTATTCACAAATAAAATCTATTAAATGCCAATAAATATTATAAACGATTCTTATCCTGCAATTAGCGTGCCAGGGTCGGTTTTATTTGCGCCAAATTTCACAGAGTGTTATAATGAAATTAAGGGTAGCTGGAGCGTGCATCGCCCCCACATTCCCAGACAATTGAAAATAAAGTAAATTTTTAATCTCTTCACGGGAGAAGGGTATCAGCAGCAATGGCGGTTAGAGCAGTCAGCGTCGGCCACTGGTTAAAAGCAAGCAGCGCCAGTAAAGTCCGGGGCGCATCAATTTACTATTCCCTGGGCGGCCAGGTCCTTGAAGCTACCAAGCTTAACCTGGGTGAATTCGACCAATGGCACCGGCAGGCCGTTATGACGGCCCGGCTCAACGAGAAACGCGAACTTGTTTTTGGCGTGCCAGGCTGGAAAAGCGTCTGGATGGGGGCCGGAGAAGAAAAAGCGGTCTTCCTGGTAATCGACTCCCATAACCGGGCCTTTGCCCTGGAAGTCCTCGCCAAAGCCAGTTACCTGGAAGGCCGCCTGACTGAAGGCCACTATTTTGATGATATGGTTGTACCCGGCCTGATTAATACCCGCTGGGATAGCTCTTCACTTTTCGGCCATATCTTTAGCGGCGAGGTGAAAGCCCGCGAGTTTATTTATGGCGATACCCTGGCCGGACCCGGCCTGAAAGCCCAACCGGCCAGACCGGCAAACTTCTTTAAAAGGGCTGTCGGCAGGTTCTGCAAAGGCTGGCGGCGCAGCGTGGTGGCCCTTCGCTATGAGAAGCTTCGCAACACTTACAAGGACGCCCACGAAGCAAACGTAGTAGTCGAACTGTTACCCCTCTCCAATCCCGAAAACAAAAAGCATTATTTTTTCCCGACACTCTCGCTTGAAGACGATGGCAAGCTGCATTTGCGCTACTTCCGCCTGACCCCGATTGACGTAAGATTGCATTAAAAATTCTTTTCGAAATAAAATCGAAATAAAAAGTTCCGGGCGAACCCGGAACTTTTTATTTTAAGGCTCAACGTTTAAACGCCGAAAAGCCTGGCCCAGAAACCTTTTTTAGCCGGCTCGACCGGTTCTTCAAGCACCTGGAAAGGAATATCCTCGCCGAGCAGACGCCGGGCGATATTATTGTAGGCTTTCCCGGCTTTTGAAACATTGTCAAAGACGACTGCCTCACCCCGGTTAGTCGAGACCACCACCTGTTCGTCTTCAGGCACGATGCCGATGAGTTCAATCGCCAGGATGTCTTTAACGTCGTCCATGCTCAACATGTCGCCGCGCCGGACCATGGCCGGTTTAATCCGGTTCAGGATAAGCCGGGGCGTGGGCAGTTCGGCGGCTTCGACCAGGCCAATAATCCGGTCCGCGTCGCGCACGGCTGAAACTTCCGGGGTGGTCACAATCAAGACCAGGTCGGCCCCGGCGATAGCGTTTTTAAAGCCCTGCTCAATCCCGGCAGGCGAATCGACCAGGACGAAATCAAACTCCTGGGCCAACTGGTTGGTCAGGTCGGCCATTTGAGCCGGGGAAACCGCGTTTTTATCGCGGGTCTGGGCGGCGGGAAGCAAGGCCAGTTCGGGATGGCGTTTGTCCTTGATAAGAGCCTGCCGCAAGCGGGCGCGGCCTTCCACCACATCTACGAGGTCATATACAATCCGGTTTTCCAGCCCCAGTACAACATCTAAATTTCGCAAGCCTATATCAGCGTCTATGACTGCGACCTTTTTGCCCTGTAATACCAGGGCCGTACCCAGGTTCGCGGTTGTGGTCGTCTTACCCACACCCCCCTTGCCGCTGGTAATCGTTACCACTTTGCCCGGCATTCATCCTCCTAATATTTTCTAGCCTTTAACTAACCCAGCCCAACCCTGTTTTTAGCCTCGAAGCCGGCCCCGGTGGGGCATCCAGCTATCCAGCACAATGGTTCCATCCTGCAAGGAAGCCATTTCCGGCCCAACATCGGGGTCTTTAAGGGCGTCATCATTACCCATCGCTACCACGTTATGTATACCAAGCTGAGTAGGCCTTAAACTCAGGGCGCAAATTACCGCCCCTTCGCCGCCGGCGTTCTGCCCGGCGTCAATCCGGCCCCGGACCGTCCCCCACACAATCACGCTGCCCCCGGCGATAACCTGCGCCCCGGCGTTCACATCGCCCAGAATGATGACATCGGTATGATGCCTTATCACCTGGCCGCTTCGGACGGTACGCCGGATAAAATAAGCCTCCGCCGAGTCGAAAGGCTGGACCCCGCCCCGCCCGCCTGCCGAGTTTTTACCGGGCTGGCCTTCGGCCACGAGGGCAGGCCGGGTGTTCTGGTTATTAGGCAGGTTAGAAGGGATACCAGCCAGTTTAGCCTGGGAGCGGGTTGATTGCACGCCTGAAATAACCGCTTCGATGCTTATATCAAAGCGGTTAAAAATCTCCAGCATACCGTCAAAATCATCCTTAAAAAGGGAGCGGTTGCCCAGTTCGACCGTAAAGCGGCCCTTGCGAAAAAACTTCTCCCCGCCCGCCAGGCGGTCCGAAAGCTCGGCCAGCAAGTCCGAAAAAGCAATCGTCTCGTCGTCAAGCAAACGGCAGAGCAGGCCGCCTGCGGTCCCCTTGATTGTTACCGCCTCAAATTTCTTGCCGGTCGCATTCATACAGTATTTTTGCTTCCAGATTAATTGTATTGTTTGAGTAGAATTACACGTAACATTATAAACTAATAGCAGCCGATAGCAATAGTTGCCAGCAAGACAATTGTTTCCAACCGGCCGCCGAGTTAAGGTTTTGCGGTATTCACAGGCTTAGTCGGGCCGGCGGGCGGCGGAGCCGTGGTCGATTTGGGCGGGTTCACGATGGACTGGAATTTCCAGGCCATAATCTCTTTTACCGCCGGCACCGCGTAAGTTGAACCTTCGTTACCGACATCACCCGAAGCCACCAGCACTGTTACGGCGATTTCCGGTTTGTCGTAAGGCGCAAAAGCGGTAAACCAGGCGCGAGTGGCCCGTTGCTCGTTCCCGTCCGCATCCTTCAAGAGCGACCCGTCGGGCTTTGTCAGGGGGTCGCCAAACTCGGCGGTACCGGTCTTACCGGCAATTTTAAGACCGTTCATATCGTAAAGCTTGCTGCTGGCGGCGGTACCGGTGGGACTAGACACATCCAGCATACCCTGGCGAATCAGGTCAATTGCTCCCGGTTCGACCTTAAAGTCACCGGTTGTCTTTTTAGGCGGGTCGAACTTATTGTCGTCGTAACTCCACTTTACGGCGTCTTTGGTCACGTCCCGGATAAGTTTAGGTTCAAACGGGACAATCACCTTGCCGTCCTGGTCCCTGACTTCGCGGACAATTTTAGGCGTGAACAATTTGCCGCCATTCGCAAAGCTGGTCGTAATCATACAGACCTGCAAAGGCGTCATTAGAAGGTCGCCCTGGCCGATAGCGGTCGTCATCGTCTCACCGATAGACCAGGCTTTAGTCTGCGGGTTAGGCAGAGTGCCGGGATATTCGCCGGGAAGTTCAATGCCGGTAGGCTGCCCCAGGTTGTAAAGGTTCATGTAGCCGTTTAAGTAGTCAATACCCATGCCCTTAAATTCGATGGCGGTGCCGTAGCTGCCTTTATTGTAGTAGCGGCTCTTGCCGTAAGCGGGGTCTTCCTGGGCCGGGACGGCAGCGTTGTAAAAGAAGATGTCGCAGCTATTTTTGATAGCGCCCTCGACGTTGAGGGCACCATGCGTACCCCAGCACTTGTACGGCTGGTAGGGCGGCCCGGCTTTGGTGGTCGGCACTTCGATAAAGTGGGTGCAGTTAAAGGTCGTGCTAGGGGAGATTTTCTTTTCGCTAAGGGCCGCCGCCGAGGTAATCAACTTGAAGGTTGAACCGGGGGCGTACAGGCCGGAAGTAGCCCGGCAGACCTGGACCGCTTTCTCCTGGTCCATGATTTCCTTTGTTTCGGCCTCGGTCCACTTCTCGCCGGGCTTATTATAAAGGTTGTTGTTGTAGAACGGAAAAGAGACCAGGGAAAGGACTTCGCCGGTATTTACGTCCATGACGACCGCCGCGCCTTCGAGGACTTTGGCGCTCTTGGTTTTGTTAGCCTGGTTAATCCACTTTTCCAGCGAATCGGCCACTACTTTTTGCAGTTCGTTGTCAATCGTCAGGATGACCTGGTTGCCGGGTTCGGCGGCCTTACCGACCCGCACGGTCTTGATAATCTGGCCGTTGCTGTTGACCATAACTTCTTTGGCCCCTTTGCGGCCCCGCAAGAACGGCTCCATCCAGCCCTCAACGCCCATCCGGCCAATCCGGTCGTCAATGCTGTAGACATCAATCTTGCTGCTGGGGTCTTCGGGGTCGTTTGGGTTATAGTTATCGCCGAGGGCATCTTTATTAGCTTTGGCAAGCTGGTCGGTACTTGAAAAACGCCCCGTATAGCCCAGGATGTGCGAATAAAGGCGAGGATCTTCATAGTTGCGGACGTAGTCCACCTGCACGTCCACGCCCGGCAAATCAAGCCGCTTTTCGGTCAGGAGCATGGCGTCTTCGTGGGAGAGTTCGGGCCAGACCTGGACCGGTTGGTAGGGCGGGGTCGAAAACTTGGCGTCCCACATCTTGCGTTCGGCGTCACTGAGGAAGAAGACACCCTGCGAGAATTTCGTGCGTAAATATTTGTAGCGGTCGAACTGCTCTACCGGGTAAGGGTCGGCCTCGTTTACGATAAAAAGGTTCTTATCCTGTTTGGCGGCAGCGAGGCTGGTGAGCTTTTTATCCCAGTCTTTAGCCGACATGCCGGTGATAATTTCCAGTTCGTTGAGGACGGCGTTGCGTTCAGGGTTAGTAAAAGCGTCGGTCTTTTTATCTTTATCGCCGTTGACCTGTTCGGGGATGAGGGCGATGTAATACTTCATGCCGAGGAAGCGGGCCAGGTTATCGTAAACATCCTGGCGCTGCTGCAAAAGGGTGTTGTATTCGGCGTTGGTGGAGGTCTTATCAGGGTCGGGCAGGTAGTTAGCTGTAATGGACACCGAGTAAGCAGCCTGGTTAAGCACAAGGCGCTTGCCAAAGCGGTCATAGATGATGCCGCGTGGCGCGGTAGACGTGATATAGCGGGTGATGGCGGTTGGCGAGTCGAGGGCAGGATTAGGTTGATTGGTCAGGGTGGGGTCCTGGAGCGGTTTTTGCATGTCCCACAGTCGCCAGCCCAGGAAGCCCACGCCGCCGGCCATCGCCAACCGTAGAAAGTTTAACCGGCTCATGGTCTTGGGGCCGCCCCGTTCGGTCTGATGGGGTTCCTGGATACTTTCGGAGCCTTCGCGCTCTTTAGATAATTTATCTTCGTCTAAATTTAATACCATACTACCATTTCGTTAGATGTCATACATCGCACGTTGAACGTGTTCCGGTGAAAAGCCTTACCTTTAGAGCTTGTTTTAAAACGAGACTAAAAATTTCGCAAAACCGGCTTCTTTTAAAACAGCCTCTTAACTTTTATTTTTGTAACCGGGCCAATGAGTAAGTATGCGACGTAGTTTCCTATAACGACCGGCCTTTATGCAAATCAGCCAATTATACTGCGCGAAGCTTACGTTTTTCGTTACACGTTTAGCTTTCAACGTTTTTGTTTTATTCCCGCGGCTCTTTTACCCGGCTCAAGACCCGGACCAGCCCGAAGATTAAAACCATCAGGGCAGCATCTATAACCACAACAGGAAGGATTACCTGGACAATAATAGCCGGTTGGAAGTTATTATAGCCTATGACGCGTTCGGCAAGC
Source organism: Chloroflexota bacterium (assembly GCA_902812345.1). Classification (GTDB taxonomy): domain Bacteria; phylum Chloroflexota; class Chloroflexia; order Chloroheliales; family Chloroheliaceae; genus 54-19. Next base: position 7,200 of record CADDZM010000165.1, read on the forward strand.
AACAAAGCTATCCGGTAGACCAGGGCTGATACGAGCGCAACGGGGACGGAACGGAGGTTGCCGGAGATAAAAGGATTATTGCCGAGATAGCCGACCAGCAGGGCGATAAGGCAAAACAAAAAGGCGTTCAGGCCAATCGGGTAAACCTGGGGCGCAGCCACGAAATCGAGAATAATCCCGGCGGCAAAAGCGCCCACCATGGCGATACGCACATCGAGCAGCAAGCTCCACGACACCACCACCAGCAGCATCAGGTCAGGTACATACTGGCTCACGCCGGGTAAAAACCCCGGCAGGAAATGGTCTTGCAAAAGAGCGGTTATGAGCAGCAGCAGCCCGGCAAAATAAGGGTTAACAGCCAACCTCCGTTGAATTAGTGTTTAGTGTTTAGATTTTTAACCTTATCTACTAAAAACTAAAAACTAAAAACCTGTTCCTAAGACGACCCCCAGGCGGTGATGACAAGGACTTCCTGCAAGTGGTTCAGGTCGGCGATAGGCTGGACCACCGCTTCTTTTTCCGGCATGCCGTCCTGGCTGCTTACCCTGGTAATGCGGCCTATGAGCAAATTGGCCGGGTAGTTACCGCCCTTGCCGTTGGTAAAGACCCAATCGTCCGCTTTTATATCCGCGTCCGGCGCAATCAGGCTAATTTTTATCAAGTCTTTGGTGCCAAGCTGGTACTGGCCCAGGGCCGTGCCGTCCACCGACTGTATCGGGACGCGCTTGTTGTCGGCATCGTAGCGCTGGGTATAGACGTTTACCCCGACATTGTTATCGCTGATTAAGAAGACGGTGCTTTTCTTGGTCTCGACCGTTACCACCCGCCCGACCAGGTATCCGGCGGTATTCACGACCGGTTGGCCCCGGGTGATGCCGTCGTTGGAGCCTTTATCAATGCTTATCGCCTGGTTGATGCCGGTCGCGTCCTGGTTAATGACGGACGCGTTGACGACGGTGTACTTGCGGTTTTCGGGGTTAGCCCGGAATTCAAGTTGCTTCTCAAGCTGGTCGACCCGGTTTGCCAGTTCGGCCACTTTGCCCTGGTCGGCCAGGGCGGTTTGAAGTTGCTGGCGCAGGTCGGCGTTTTCGGCCCGCAGCTTTTCGTTATCACTAAAAAAGTCGGTAAAACGACTCAAGTTAGCGCCCAACTGGTGAGCGCCGTTTTCTAGTGGAATGAGAAGCGCCGAGGTGACCTGTTCGACCGGGCGTAAGAAGCCGCTAAAGTCGGCCAGCATCAAAATCAGCGCGAGGCCAAGCATAAAAGCGGCAAAGGTCAGCCGCTGGGTTACTTCTGAAGTGTTACGTCTAAACATTACCGAGTTTGTTTAATGCGGCGGCCTTCCTGGCTGGCCGCGATAATCTGGCGGTATTTTTCGTCTTCCAGGCTTTCGACCATAATACCGGTGCCGCGCACCACGCAGGTCAGCGGGTCGTCGGCAATCATTACCGGCATGCGGGTTTCCATGTGAAGGCGTTTGTCGAGGCCGAGTAAAAGGGCGCCGCCCCCGGCCAGGGTGATGCCGCGCTCCATAATATCGGCGACCAGTTCCGGCGGCGTTTCTTCAATCGCCAGCTTGACGGTTTCCACAATTGAGTTGACCGGGCCGCTGATTGCCTCGCGGAGTTCGACGCTGCTCAGTTCGACCGACTTCGGCAGACCGGTTAAAACATCGCGACCGCGCAGGGTATAGCGAAGTTCCTGTTCCAGGGGGAAGGCCGAGCCGGAAGCAATCTTGGCGCTTTCGGCCATGCGTTCGCCGATTAGAAGGTTATGCTCGCGGCGGGCATACTGGATAATCGCTTCGTCAATTTCGTCACCGGCGGTGCGCAGCGAGTGGTTGATAACGATGCCGCCAAGGGAGATTACCGCCACTTCGGTCGTGCCGCCGCCGATGTCAACAATCATGCTGCCGATAGGCTCGTTGACCGGCAGACCGGCCCCAATGGCGGCGGCCATCGGTTCTTCGACCACGTAGGCTTCGCGGGCCCCGGCGTTAAGACCGGCTTCACGGGTGGCGCGCTTTTCCACTTCGGTAACGCCGCTGGGGATGCCAACGACAATCCGGGGATGCGGGCCGATAACGGTCTGAGTATGCACCTTGCGGATAAATTCCTGGAGCATTTTCTGGGTAATGTCAAAGTCCGAAATTACACCGTCGCGCAAAGGACGAATCGCCACGATGTTGGCGGGAGTCTTTCCGGCCATAGCTTTGGCATCAGCCCCAACAGCTTTGACGTCTTTGGTCCGGCGGTCTATTGCGACGTAGCTCGGTTCGCTGATTACAATGCCTTTTCCCCGCACGTGTACCAGCGTGTTAGCCGTACCCAGGTCAATACCCAGGTCGCGACTGAATATTCCGAACAATAAGTTCGGTAAATTCATCATAAGAGCTTTCTCCTAATATCGCCACCAATCGCCAAGACAGCCTGCCCGTAACCACTGCTTGAAACCAAAGAGGTTAAAAACCGACCGTTACTTCCACCGCAAACCACCCGAAATAGCTCTTGAGCAGCTTTGTACTTCAGTTAAATGCTGAGAGGGTACAATTTTTTTGTGTACCAAAGCCGATTATAACATAAAACCGGGCGGGACAAAACAATTTCTTTATATGGATACCGAGAGCCTTTCATAATTGGTAAAAGTGCTTTTTATGTGGGGTTTTAAGGCTCCTAAATAAATCCAAATGGTATAAAAGAGCCTGCGATATCTTTCCAAAGCCTCTCAGGGCTAGACTCATTGAATCTATATCGAGGCTAATCAAAACTAAATTTGAACTCAAAATCTACAAGAACAGCTATTATGAAAGGCTCTCTGGGCTAAATAAGTCACAACCTTTACTTTTGCGTACAATTAGTTTAATATATCGTGTGAATTGAAACGTTCAGTTCAGTAATTAGAAAAAGAGGTAGGGGCGTTAGGGGTTGGAGTTTGAATTTTAGTGGTTGGTCCGGTTGGGAAACGATACAACCGTTTCGTCTCCTTCGACCGCTAAAAATCGGTCTCCAGTTCCTAACCCCCTTGATGAATTCAGAATATTGCAAAAAGCTAAGTCCGGCAGAAATGCGGAGTCCCCAGCGTTTTTTGTGTTACAAAATACCCCGGTCTGGCCCAAACAAGAAAAATTTCGGGCGGCTTGTGAATCTCAAAAGCTGCCTATTAAACCCTGATAACTATTTTCTGCTATCCGGTAACTTAGCGTAGGTAAGGAACAAAATATGACAACTGAAAGAAAAGTGAAAAAGGTTGAGACGACTGTAGGAGGTCGAACCTTAAGTATGGAAACGGGTCGCCTGGCCGAACAAGCCGGGGGAGCCGTTTTAGTCCGATACGGCGATACAATGGTCCTGGCAACGGTAGTGGCAAGCGAAGAAGCCCGCGAAGGGCAGGATTTCTTTCCCTTAACGGTTGAATACGAAGAGAAAATGTACGCAGCCGGTAAAATCCCCGGCGGCTTTATCAAACGCGAAGGCCGCCCCAGCGAAAACGCGACTCTGACGGCTCGCCTGACCGACCGCCCGCTCCGTCCTCTCTTCCCCAAAGGTTTCTATAATGAAGTGCTGGTTCAAATCCTGGTCCTTTCGACCGACCAGAGCAACGAGCCTGAAACCCTCTCCATTATTGGGGCCAGCGCCGCCATTATGCAGTCCGGCCTGCCCTTCCAGGGTCCGGTTGGCGCGGTCAAAGTTGGTTATATTGACGGCGAGTTTGTAGTGAACCCCAGCGCCCAGGATTTAGCCGATAGCAAGCTGGAACTGACTATCGCCGGGACCGAAGACGCCGTGATGATGGTGGAAGCCGGAGCCTGGGAACTGCCCGAAGATATTATGCTGGAAGCGGTTAAGTTCGGCCACAGGGAATTGCAGGCTACCATCCAGATTCAGAAGGATTTACTGGCCGGTCTTGAAATCAAGCAGATTGAGTTCAACCCTCCCCCGGTAGACGAGACTTTCAAGAACGATGTTAAAAACTGGCTGGGCGACCGGCTGCGCGGTGCGGTCCGCAATTCTGACAAGACGGCCCGCGTTGACGCAACCGAATCCCTGCGCAATGAAACTATCTCCCACTTCACCGAAGGCCTGGAAGGCGAAGAACTGGAAACCCGCCGCAAAGCTACCGAGAAAATCTTCGACTCCCTGATGAAGGAAGAAGTCCGCACCGCTATCACCAACGAGGGTATTCGCCCCGATGGCCGCGCCGTGGACGAAATCCGGCCTATTTCGGTGGAAGTCGGCATCCTGCCCCGGACCCACGGCAGCGGCCTCTTTACTCGCGGCCAGACCCAGGTCTTGAGCGTGACGACCCTGGGCACCAGCGGCGAGGAACAGACCATTGACGGCATCGGCCTGGAAGAATCGAAACGGTTCCTCCACCACTACAACTTCCCGCCCTTCAGCACCGGCGAAGTGAAGCGGCTGCGCGGCCCGTCCCGGCGCGACATCGGCCACGGCGCTCTGGCCGAGCGGTCCCTGGCCCCGGTTATCCCTGACGAGAAGGATTTCCCTTACACCATCCGTATCGTTAGCGAAGTGCTTTCTTCCAACGGTTCCAGCTCGATGGGTTCAGTCTGCGGCAGTTCCCTTTCCCTGATGGACGCCGGTGTGCCGATTAAAGCCCCGGTAGCCGGGGTGGCGATGGGCCTCGTAACCGACAAAGACGGCGGCTGGAAAGTCCTCACCGACATCCAGGGCATCGAGGACGCTCTTGGCGACATGGACTTTAAAGTGGCCGGGACCGCCGAAGGCGTTACCGGGTTGCAGATGGACATCAAGACCAGAGGCATTACCTTTGAAATCATGGGCAAGGCTTTCGAACAGGCCCGCAACGGCCGCCTTTATATCCTCGACAAGATGTCCCCGGCTATCAAAGAAGCCCGGCCTGACCTTTCGCCTTTCGCCCCGCGCATTGTGCGGATTCAGATTAACCCTGAAAAGATTGGCGCGCTTATCGGACCCGGCGGCAAGACTATCCGCTCGATTGTCGAAGAAACCGGCGCGAAGATTGACGTGGAAGATGACGGCAGCGTGTTTGTTGCCAGCGTGGACGGTGAGAGCGCCAAGAACGCTATTCGCCGGATTGAAGCGCTGACCAAGGATGCCGAAATCGGCTCGATTTACCTCGGCAAAGTCGTCCGCATAATGCCTTACGGCGCGTTTATCGAGATTATGCCGGGCAAAGACGGCCTGGTCCACATCAGCGAACTGGCCGACTACCACGTCCAGAACGTTGAAGACGTGGTCAACCTGGGCGATGAAATCAATGTGATGGTGACAGACGTGGACAAGCAGGGCAAAATCAGCCTGTCCCGCCGGGCTATCCTGACCGGCCAGATGCCCGCTCCCAAAACCGATGACCGCGGCCCTCGCGGCGGTGGCGACCGGGACCGCGGCCCTCGTGGCGGTGGCGACCGGGACCGTGGCCCTCGCGGCAACGGTGGCCCGCCTCCCCCACGCGGTAATGGCGGCGGTGGCCGTGACCGCTGGTAATCCAGAAACCGGCGTTTAAGCGCTAGATAAAAGAAAAGCCCGGAGTCCTTGAAAGAAGACTCCGGGCTTTTTGTTTGGCTTAAACCTTTTTCTAGATTGTTTCGGGTAACTCTTTCCCGGCGGGTTTTACCCGGGCGAAAAGACGCGCATACAGGAAAAGGTTCGGCAAAAGTAAAAACCCGGTTACCACAATTGCCACTCCGGCCCCAAAGGCGTTGCCGAGCAGCAAAATCAACACCGGGCTACTTCGCAGCACCGCCAGACCTATCCGGGGCGTCGCCATGATTCTGGGCCATTCAATACCCCGGCTGGCTGAACCAGTTTGAGGAACGCGGCTGTACAATCTATTTATGTAACTACACAGGTACTTGACAAAGCTGTTAAATTAAAACAATGAGTTTAGAAAGAGAACAACAACTTGAAGCTGAAATAGTCCTTCTCGAGGCCACCAATGCTCAATTGCTAGAGCAGGTGGCCCAGCTTGAGGCCCAATTAGCCCTCAATAGTCGTAATTCTTCTAAACCCCCTTCCTCTGATGCTTTCGTGCGACCACCTAAAAAGCGTAGTCTGCGTAAAGCCTCTGGTAAAAAGCCCGGCGCTCAGAGCGGTCACGAAGGCCATACTTTGAGTTGGAATGAAACTCCTGACCAAATCGTGGACCAGCTGCCTCAAGCCTGTGAGGAGTGCCACGCTGCTCTGGATAGGGTAGCCGTGACAAGCTGGCAGA
>CADDZM010000166.1 GCA_902812345.1 Chloroflexota bacterium
GAACGCAGTTAAAGTTTTATATAAGCTGGGATTGGGGCCGGACCTGGACAAAATGGGGGTTCCGGAGTTTGCCGGGGGCTTTTTTACGGATAAAGGCGCGTTGCTGGCGGAAATCTCGTACGCCGGATTTTAACCCGGTACGGCGCGCCTATCCTGGCGGTCCACCGGGCCGACTTGCTGGACGCGCTTTTAAGCAAGCTCGAACCAGGCCTTTTGCGGCTGGGAGCGCGCTTGCTGGACTTCGAACAGGACGGCGAAGGGGTCAGGGCTACTTTCTCAAATGGGGAGGAAAGCCAGGCCGACCTGCTAATCGGGGCGGACGGCATTCATTCGAGGGTGCGCGAGCAGTTGACGGGCAAGCTGGCTTTGCGCTACAGCGGTTATACAGCCTGGCGAGGCATCGCGCCTACCCCTGATAAAGCTTTCCAGTCGGGGGAAACCTGGGGCAAGGGCCGCCGCTTTGGCCTGGTGCCGCTTAGCGGGGAGAAGGTCTACTGGTTCGCCACGGATAACCGGCCCGAAGGCGAAACGGATGACCCGGCCCGGCGGCAGGCAGAGCTTTTAGAGCTTTTCGCCGGGTGGCATTACCCGGTGCCGGAGCTTATCGGGACCACGCCCAGGGGGGACATCTTACGCAACGATATTTTTGATTTGCCGCCGCTTAAAAAATGGTCGGTGGGGCGGGTAACGCTGCTGGGCGACGCCGCGCACGCGATGACCCCGAACCTCGGCCAGGGCGCGTGCCAGGCTATCGAGGACGCGGTGACGCTGGCGGGGTGCCTGACCCGTTTTGAGGAGGTATCCGAGGCGCTGGCCCGTTACGAGGCGTTAAGGCGGCCTCGTACCGCCCGGATTACGAGACAGGCCCGGCAGGTTGGAGAAATCGGGCAGTGGGGCCACCCGGCGGCGGTCTGGCTCCGCCAGCATTTCGCCCGGCTGTTGCTGCCGGTGCTGCAGCCCCGCCTGCTTGACCCGATTTTAAGTTATGAGCCGGACCGGTCGGGAAAGCAATTCCCTCCCACAACTTAAGGCAATAGGTTTTGTTAAGCGGCCCGGTCCTTTTTGGAAGGCGCGGTAGGGGCGCCGGGGCGGAGTAAAAGCTGCTGGGCCGGGGAAAAGACCCGGCGCTGGACCAACAACACTGCCACCACGGAAGTCAGGCCGGACGAGGCAAACATCATTGTTATGACCGAAAACTGGTAAATGGCCGCGTAAACCGGGTCGGTGCCGGCTACCAGCATGCCGCTCATCAGGCCCGGTATCCAGACAATGCCAAGCGAACTAAGCTGGTCAATCCGGGGGATCAGGCTGCTGTGGACCGCCAACTGGGAATAAGGCGTGACGATTTCGGCGGGGGCGGCTCCCAGGGCCAGGCCCGCTTCTACCTGCCCGGTGTGGGCCTTTACATCCGAGGCGAACCGCTCCAGCGCCTGGGCGCAGGTGTTCATGGAGTTGGCAATAAGCATGCTGCCGACCGGGATAACCGAGGTCAGGGCCGGGTCTATCACGCCTGCCAGGACCATGAGCAAAATCACCAGGCCCGCGCCGAAGCCGATACCGTAAAAGGAGACCCAGATTGACCCGGCGACCCCTTTGACGCGCCGCCCTGAAACAAAGCTGGCCGTGATTATCATCCCTAAAAGCACCGGGATGGCGACCAGTTCCGGCCCTTTAAGCAGCGCCACAAGGACCAGGGCCACGATAACGATTTGCACGATACCGCGCACCAGGGCGATAACAACTTCTTTTTCCAGGTGGATTTTCCACCACCGCCCGACCAGGGTAACAACCAGGGCCAGGACTACCGTGACCACTGCCTGAAAGACGCCAAGCCAGAGTTGGTCTTTGAAAAATTCGTTAAGCATGCACAACCTCCTCGACCGGCCCGATTTTCACCAGTTTACCGGCTTCAAGCAGCATAGAACGCCGGGAGAGCCGGACGGCCTGTTCGGGGTTATGGGTAATTATCAGGCAGGTCAGACCCTCGGCGGCGATAATTTCGCCCAGCAGACTTTCGACTTCGGCTTCAGCGGTACGGTCCAGGGCCGAGGTTGGTTCGTCAAGAAGGAGGACTTCGGGCGAGTTCGCCAGGGTGCGGGCGAGCGAAACACGCTGAGCCTCGCCGCCGGATAACCGGGCGATGTCGCGCTCGGCGTAGCTTTCAAGGCCAACCTGTCTTAGAAGATGGCGCAGGCGGTCTTCGGGCAGAGTTTTGCCGTGCTGGCGGGGGCCGAAGCGTAAATTCTCCGCGACAGTGCCGGGGAACAGATAGGGCGATTGCAGGACCATCCCGACGCGCCGCCGCAGTTCGCCGGACGGCAGCGTTTTGTAATCCGCGCCGTCCAGCAGGACCGTGCCGGAGGTCGGCTCGTCCAGGCGGTTGAGCAGCCTTAAGAAAGAGGATTTCCCGGCCCCGCTCGGCCCGACTATCGAAAGTGTTTCACCCCGCTCGACCTGGATAGAAATATCGTTTACCAGGGTTTTTTCGTCCACCGTCCGGGTCAGGTGGGTCGTTTCCAGAATTACCATTTACCCAAATTTTCTTTTTAAAAGCCTTTAAAAAACTTTGACATATCTTACACTTTATAATCGGATTTATCAGTTCTTATAGGAATACAACCTGTAAAGAAAGTATATCCTTGAAGAGAAAATCCAGCTTGCTACCGGGGATTGCGGGGTTGAATATGGTCAAGCTCCCGGCCCGGAATCTGCTTTTAAGGGGTTGAAAGGAGAAAAAGGTATGACACAAGCAAATGACTATAATAAAACAGGCTATATCCTGGTGGGAACTTTCGATGGCGTAAAGCAAGCCGAGCAGGTTGTGTACGACCTGAAGGGGGCGGGGTTCAGCCCGGACGCGATTTCAGTGGCGGCCAAAGATATGTCGAGCCTGACAGAATTAAAGAGCGAGGGCGTGAAGGAGACCACCGACGGCGCGGTGGGCGGCGCTATCGGCGGCGGTGCGCTCGGAGCGGCCCTGGGCTGGCTGCTGGCGGGGGGCACGGCCCTTATTCCGGGTATCGGCCCAGTTGTCGCGGCCGGGATTTTTTCCGCAACCGTTGGCGGCGCTTTACTTGGCGGGACGCTGGGTGGAGTAGCGGGAGCGCTGGTGGCTTCGGGCCTGCCGGAAGAACACGCGCAGGAATACGAGGAAAATCTTAAAAGCGGTCGGGTGCTGGTAGTGGTTAAAACGCCCGATGCCCGCGCTCTGGTGACCGCCAAGAAGGTCTTTGCCGACAACCAGTCAACCGGGCAGCGCGATTACACGCTGGCGGCGGGAAACCGGCTGGACGAAGCGGCAACGGTGCAGGAAGCGGCGGCCCCAACCAGTTTGCCGCCCAGTGAAAGCCCGGACGACCCTGGCAACTCCCTGATTGACAATTCGTCGTACAGCGGCGAAAGGGCGGACGTACCCGGCACCACGGCCCGCCCCAAAGTTTAAGGGATTTACAGGCATCAGGGCTTATCCGGCTAACGGGTAAGCCCTTTCTGATTACACTGGAACGAAACCGGGAAGGCCCGGCGTTTTAGCATTTAGAGGCTGATAAACCCGTTTTCCTGGTTTTGCTCTAATCCCTTCAGTTAAAAATTTAGTTTAGATAACCCCTTTTTTGTAGATTTTTTCTATATTTTAAAAAAATCTAATGTATAATGAAAATCGATTGGAAAAATGGAAACAATAAATTCTAAAAGTAATTTACTTAGCGCCGATGTGGAGTTTGCCGGATTACTCCCAAATTTTAAGGTTCAATGATAGGGTTTGTCTCACTCGAACCCCCCCCGTAGGGTTTAATTTATTCTCGCTGATGGGGTGTGAATTTGGAAGGGCATAGCAAATATTAAGAAGCTACTTTATTTAGAAGGACTCTAAACTCAGTACAGGTCGGGCCTTTCATCCGTGCCAGGCCGTAACGTTTTACTCTATTCCACCCTACAATCTGTTCGCTTCAAGCCGCTTTCTCTGAATTTAATTTGATTACATGGGTTTTTAAAACCTTTTAATCAAATTAATATCGTTTTCTTCGTCTTCTCCTGACGAGGGTGATGGTCTTTATTTGCTATATCTGGAATCCGATTAAAATGTAAAAGAATAAATTTAAATTATGGCTAAAAATACGCCTGGCATTGCTTTACCCCAAAAAGTTGCGGTCTTTCGCGCCCTGCGAGGATTGGGAGATTTGTTGTGTGCGGTTCCCGCCCTGAGAGCGCTCCGGGCGGCTTTACCCCGCGCGGAAATTTGGCTGGTCGGGTTGGACGAGGCAAGTTTCTTGCTGGAGCGCTTTCCCGATTTTTTAGATGAACTGATTTTGTTTCCGGGCTGGCCGGGAATGCCGGAAAAGGTTCCGCAGCCTGCCGAGGTGCCCCATTTTCTGAGTGAAATGCAGTCCCGCAGGTTTGACCTGGCTATCCAGATGCACGGCAGCGGCGCGGTTTTTAATGCCGTTACCGCTCTTTTCGGGGCTTCCTGCAACGCCGGGCAATATCTTCCCGGCAACTTTTGCCCCGACCCGGCCCGCTTCATACCCTATGAGGGGCGGATACCGGAAGTGCGGCGCTGTTTGAAAATTGTAGAAAACCTGGGATTTGCCGCCCAGGGTGAAAATCTTGATTTTCCGGTTACGAGCCTGGATAACGCCGAGCTAAGCAAATTAAGTGAATTTAAGGAGCTTGAACCAGGTAACTTCATCGTTATCCATCCCGGGGCAAGCACCCCGGACCGCCGCTGGCCCCTGGAATTTTTCGGGGCGGTTGGCGATGCCCTGGCCGCCCGGGGGATTCGGATAGTGCTAACCGGTTCCGCCGCCGAAATCGGCCTGACCAGGGAACTGGCCCGGCGGATGTCAAGCCCGGTTATCAACCTGGCCGGGACATTAAGCCTGGGCGGTCTGGCGGCTTTGCTGCAAAAAACGCGGCTCTTGATTTGTAACGATACGGGCGTTTCCCACCTGGCCGACGCCTTAAAGGTTAAAAGCGTCGTTATTTTTTCGCGTTCTGACCCTATATTGTGGGCGCCGCTCGACCGGCAACTTCACCGGGCAGTTATGGCCCCGGCGCAAAAGGGCGCTATCCCGCCCCACGAGACGCTCAGAATGCTCTCAGGCCGGATGGCGGTCGCCCAGGTGCTTAGCGAAGCGCATGAGTTATTAAATCAGACTGATTTGATTAAAGTCTAAAGGAGTGATTAAAAGCTGCCATTTTTAACAGGACTTGCGCATTCTTTCTCAGAGGCTTGTAGAAAAAAGGGTTACGAGATTCCTCAACTTCGCTCGCGCCCGCAGGGGCGACCTGCGGGCGCGACAAAAATAGAGCCTTTACCAGTACCTGGTATTACCCGTTAATGCTTAGACCTCGCTCATGGCCCTAAAAAGAAAGGTTATTGCTATGACCAAACGGATTGCTTTGATTAGCGAACACGCTTCTCCCCTGGGGGTGCCGGGAGGAGTTGATTGCGGCGGCCAGAACGTTTACGTGGCCCAGGTGGCAAAGCACCTGGCCGCGATTGGCTATGAGGTTGACGTATTTACCCGGCTGGATAATGCCGAATTGCCCCAGGAAATAGATTGGGTGAACGGGGTGAGAATCATAAATGTCCCGGCAGGCCCGGCCTATCCGGTCCCCAAAGAGCAGATATTACCCTGGATGGATGAGTTTACCCGCTTTTTCCTCGAATTCAGCGAAAAGCAGGCCCAACCCTACACCCTGGTCCACGCTAATTTCTTTATGTCCGGGCTGGTAGCCTGTGAAATAAAGAAAGCCCTGGCTATTCCGTTTGTAATAACTTTTCACGCGCTGGGCCGGGTCCGCCGCCTGCACCAGGCCCAGGCGGACGGTTTTCCGGAAGAACGTTTTAGCATTGAGGACCGGATTGTAAAGGAAGCGGACCATATTATCGCGGAATGCCCCCAGGACGAAGAAGATTTAATCCGGCTGTACAATGCCGACCCTGCCAAAATCGGCATTATCCCGTGCGGTTTCGACCAGACCGAACTCTGGCCTATCAGTAAATCGCTGGCAAGGGTGGCCCTCGGCTTTGAACCGGACGAAAAAATCATCCTCCAACTTGGCCGGATGGTGCCGCGTAAGGGCGTGGATAACGTCATTAAGGGCTTTGCCGGCTTAATAAAAAACCAGAACTTCAAAGCCCGGTTGCTAATCGTAGGCGGCGAATCCGACGAACCGGATGTCACGCTAACGCCTGAAATTGGCCGGTTGCAGGATATTGCGCGGGAGCAGGGCGTGCTTGACCAGGTTTTCTTTGTGGGACGGTGCAACCGGGAGGCTTTGAAATATTACTACAGCGCCGCCGATATATTCGTGACTACGCCCTGGTATGAGCCGTTTGGCATTACCCCGATTGAGGCGATGGCCTGCGGAACGCCCGTAGTCGGCGCGAACGTGGGCGGCATCAAGTTTACGGTACGCGATGGTGAAACGGGTTATTTGGTGCCGCCTAACGACCCGGTGGCCCTGACGGAAAGGTTAGAACACCTTTACCGCCACCCCAACCTTTTGAGTATATTCCGGCGGCAGGCTATCCGCCGGGCCAACGACCTTTTTACCTGGCAAAGAGTAGCTAGCCACATCGCCGAACTCTACGAAGAAATTCTCACTTTCAACCACCCGACCAACCGCGAAGAAGCGGACCGGCTTAACCTGATAGACAAAAGTTTTGATGGGGTTATCCTGGCCCTGGAAGAGTCCCGCCGCTGCCTGCGTTCGGCTATTTTAGAGGTGGCCGACCTTATCAGCAGTTGCTTTATTAACGACGGGAAAATAATGATGTGCGGGAACGGGGGCAGCGCCGCCGACGCCGCACATTTTGCCGCCGAATTCCTGGGCCGCTTTATAGTTAAAAACCGGCAGGGCTTACCGGCCCTCTGCCTTAATGCCGATACGGCCTTCCTGACCGCCTGGTCCAACGATATTGGCTATGATGACGTTTTCTCGCGCCAGGTCGAAACTTTTGGCCGGGCCCGGGATATTCTGCTGGGTATTTCCACCAGCGGCCGTTCGCGCAACCTTATTAAAGCTTTCGAGGCCGCCCGGCACCAGGGCATCCGGACAGTCGCCTTGCTCGGCGGGGATGGCGGCGAACTGCGCGCCCTGACCGACTTCCCCCTGATTGTGCCATCCGGGGATACCCAGCACACCCAGGAGGTGCAAATTGTCTTGATACATATTTTGTGCGAACTGGTCGAAGAAAAAATGGTGGCGACCGGGTGGGTCATCCCTAAAGAGAAACTTTCGGTTAACCCTATTATTGAGGCCAAACGCCGCCAGGCCCAGAAAAGCCGCCAGCTAAAGTAAGAGCGAGAAGAACAAAGGAGAATTTAATGACAACCGATTTACAGGGAAAAGTAGCCCTTATTACCGGCGGGGCCGGGGGTCTGGGTACGGCGCTCTGCCAGGCGCTGACCCGGGCCGGGGTAACTTTAGTTATCGCGGACGTGCGCCAGGAAGCCGCCGAAAAAGTTGCCCGCCTGATTGAGGAACAGGGCGGAAAAGCCCTGCCGCTCGAGTTGGACATCCGGGACGAACGCCAGCTTGAAAATGCCCTATCAAGCGTGGTCAAAACCTTTAATAAGCTCGATATTTTGATAAACAACGCCGGGATTGACCTGACCGTACCGGTTGAGGAAATGGGGGTCGCGGACTTTGACCGGATTCTGGCGGTGAACCTGCGCGCGCCTTTTATCCTGTCCAGGTATGCCTTCTCTTTAATGCGGCAAAATGGGGGCGGCCATATCGTAAATATTACTTCCACGGCCGCCAAACGAGCCTGGGCGAACGCTACCGCTTACCACGCCAGTAAATGGGGCTTGCTGGGACTCAGCCACGCCCTGCACGTGGAAGGGCGGCCCTACAATATCAAGGTTACGGCGATTGTAAACGGCGGGATGCAAACGCCTTTTATCCTCGAACGCTTCCCGGAAACGCCCCTTGATGTCCTGCAAAGGCCGGAAAACGTGGCTGAAACGGTCCTTTTTATCCTGCAACAACCCGCCGAGACCGTTATCCCGGAAGTTACGGTCCTGCCGATGCGGGAAACTTCCTGGCCTTAATGAACCGGGCTATTTTTCTCGATAAAGACGGCACGCTTGTCGAAGACGTGCCTTATAACGTGGACCCGGCCCGCCTAAAACTTATGCCCGGCGCTCTCGAAGGTCTGACCCAATGGCAGCGGGCCGGCTATAAGCTCGTGGTCATAAGCAATCAGTCGGGGGTAGCCCGGGGGATTTTCCCGGAAGACGCATTGGCCGGGGTAAAGTCGCGCCTGGAAAGGCTTTTAGCCGAAGGCGGGGCGGCGCTGGCCGGTTTTTATTATTGTCCGCACCTGCCCGAAGGGACGGTCCCGGCTTATGCCGTGGATTGTGAATGCCGCAAACCGGCCCCGGGGCTTTTATTCCAGGCGGCGCGTGACCTGGATATTAACCTGGCCGCTTCCTGGTTTGTCGGGGACATCCTTAATGACGTGGAAGCGGGGAACCGGGCCGGGTGCCGGACGGTCCTGCTGGATAACGGCCACGAAACCGAATGGGTTCAAGGCGCGTTCCGGCGGCCTTATTTTGTGGCCGCAGACCTTAACGAGGCCGCTTTTTTAATCACCTCCGAAGCGGACAGGGCCAACGGGCGGCCTGACATGCTTAAACTGGTTGAAAGGGAAAGTTAGAATGCTCAAGAATTTACAATCTTTTATCAAGCTTTTTCCTCAACTGAAGGTAACGCTTATTGGTGACGCGATGCTCGACATCTACCTGGAAGGCACGAGCAACCGTTTGTGCCGGGAAGCCCCGGTGCCTATCGTGGAGGTAGAACGGCGCACCGACCAGCCTGGCGGCGCGGCTAACACGGCCGTAAACCTGGCTGGCCTGGGCGGGCAGGTAAACTTTCTTTCGGTGGTAGGCGGCGATACCGAAGGCGCTATCCTGCAAGAATGTCTTAAGGCAAAGGGAGTTTCTACCGCCGGTCTGTTCGTGTCCCGCCAGAGAAGGACGCTTTCAAAGCAGCGGATAATGGCGGCAGGTCAAATGCTGGTCAGGTTCGACCAGGGAAGCGAAGGGCCGGTAGAAAGCAAGCTTGAACAGGCCTTGATTGAGCGGTTGAGCGCGCTTTACGAGCAGTCGGACGCTATCGTCATTTCCGATTACGGCTACGGCGTTTTGACGCCCCGGGTTATTGAAACCATCGAAAGGCTGCAAGCGCGTTTCAGAAAAGTGCTGGTCGCCGACGCTAAAGATTTAACGGCTTACCGCGAGGTGGGGCTGACGGCGGTTAAACCAAACTTTCAGGAAGCCCTGCGGCTATTAAAAGTTAGTGATTGGGGCGGACAGGCCCGGGCCGATTTCCTGGCCGGGCAGCAAGAAAAGCTGCTGGAGCTAACCGGGGCCAGCCTGGTAGCGGTTACCCTCGATTGCGAGGGCGCTTTAGTATTCGAGCGCGGCCAACCTCCCTACCGGACCTATGCCTGCCCTAACCCTAATTCGCGGGCAGCGGGAGCAGGCGATACCTTTGCCGGGGCTTTAACCCTGGCGCTGGCGGCGAGAGCCGAAACCCCGGCGGCGGCGGAACTGGCTTCGGCGGCGGCGGCGGTAGTGGTGAATAAAGAAGGCACTTCGAGTTGTTCGCTGGAGGAGCTAAAGGAATGTTTTCAGAGCGAGCAAAAGTTTTATGCCAGCCCGGCGCGCCTGGCCGCCCGGCTTAAAAGTCCCCGCCTGGCAGGCAAGCGGGTGGTCTTTACCAACGGCTGTTTCGATATTTTGCACCCGGGCCATATCAATCTTTTAAACCGGGCCAAAGAGTTAGGGGATATTCTAATTGTAGCGGTAAACGCCGATAGCACGGTAGAAAAATTAAAAGGGCCGGGCCGGCCCATTAATCCGCTGATGGACCGGCTTAAAGTTTTGGCCGCCCTTAGTTGTATAGATTATCTCGTCCCTTTTGAAGACCTTACGCCGGAGAAACTTATTAAAACCTTGCGCCCCGCCGTAGTGGTAAAGGGCAGCAACTACCGCCGCGAGATGATGCCGGAAGCCAGCCTTGTGGAAGCGCAGGGCGGCGAGATTCAATTTTTACCTTACCTGCCCGAGAGTTCAACTTCCGGTTTGTTTGAGCGTATCCGGGAAGTGCTGGAAGAAATAAAACAGGCCGAGCCGCTTTCCGCCGGGCTACCCGGCCAGGGCCAGTAAAGTCCTTAAAAAGTTGAAAGTTGTGCGGGGGGTACAAAGGAGCGAAGTGGCGGAGAATAACGAAAGTATTAATGCCTTCGAAGAAGCCGGGAATATTTTATGCGTCAGGCCGGATGCCCTGGGTGACGTTTTAATGACGACCCCGGCCTTTAAGGCTCTCAAAGCCGGGAAGAACGCCCCGCGAATTACCCTGCTAACATCACCGTCGGGCGAAAGTATCGCCCGGTTGGTCCCGGAAGTTGACCGGGTAATAGTTTACGAAGCGCCCTGGATGAAGGCTACCCCGGACCGGCGAAGCGGCCCTGATTTTGAGATGATCGAAAGGCTGCGGCGCGAAAAGTTTGACGCGGCGATAATTTTCACGGTTTTTAGCCAGAATCCTTTGCCCGCCGCTTTTCTTTGTTACCTGGCGGATATCCCTTTGCGGCTGGCTTACTGCCGTGAAAATCCTTATCAACTCCTCACGCATTGGGTGATGGACCCCGAACCGGCGAAATTCATCCGGCACGAAGTGCGCCGCCAGCTTGACCTGGTTGGCACAGTCGGCTTTGTTACCCCGGACGAAACCATGTCGCTGCGACTGTCCCCTGAAACCTGCAAACAGGCCCGGCAGTTACTGGTAGAGGCCGGCCTGGACCTGAGGCGGCCCTGGCTGCTGCTGCATCCTGGCTCGACCGCTTCTTCCCGGCGCTACCGGCCTGACGGTTTTGCCGAGGCGGCCCGCCAGTTGCGCGACCAGGCCGGGTATCAGATTGTTTTCACGGGGTCAGGCGCGGAAGATAAGCTGGTCGAAACAATCCAGGCGCGGCTGGGCGGAACTTCTATAAGCCTGGCAAACCGGCTGGATTTGCCGCACCTGGCCGCGGCTATCGCCCTTGCGCCGGTGGTGGTGACGAATAACACCGGCCCGGCCCATATCGCGGCGGCTTTACAAACCCCGGTCGTTGATTTATATGCCCTGACCAACCCGCAGCATACCCCCTGGGGCGGGCCAAGCCGGGTCTTAAATTACGATGTGCCCTGTAAGAATTGCTTTAAAAGCATCTGCCCGGAAGGCCACCACAACTGTTTGGAAATGGTCAGGCCGGAGCAAATCGTGGCGGCGGTTTTAGAACTGGCCGCTTTAGAGGGAAACGAAAATCGGCTGGCCGGGCCGGTCCAGGCCGGGTGAATGAAAAGCCCCGGCCTGGCTTAAAGGTTGGGGCTAAAACCGGAATAGTGGGATAGTAAAATTATGCGCGAAAACGACTATAAACTTTTAGAGAATACCGGCAAGATAGCGGTTGTGCGGGCAAACGGCCTGGGCGATTTTATTTTTGTGCTGCCGGCCCTGGAAGCGTTGCGCCGGACCTACCCGCAGGCGGAAATTGTTTACCTGGGCCTGGATTGGCACGTGAACTTTATAAAAGAGCGGCCTTTTCCGGTGGACCGGGTAATAGCCATTCCGGGCGGAGCCTTAACCGAAGGTCTTAAAGAACGCCCGCCCATGGAAGACTTCTTTGAAGAAATGGCCGCCGAGAAATTTGACCTCGCCATCCAGTTGCACGGCGGCGGGCGTAATTCAAACCCGTTTCTCCTGCGCCTGGGAGCGCGGATTACCGCCGGGTCGCGCACTCCCGATGCTCCGCTGCTCGACTACTGGCTTCCTTACATTTATTATCAAAATGAATATTTGCGCTACCTGGAGATTGTCTCCCTGGTCGGGGCTTACCCCTACCGGCTTGAGCCTGAAATAGCCGTTACGGAAGCGGATTTAGCCGAGTCTTATAACGTGGTGGGTGAAAGTAAAAAACCGCTGGTGGTACTGCACCCAGGAGCGACCGCCGTGACCAGGCAGTGGCCCATCGAGAAATTTGCCGCCGTCGCGGATACTCTTGCCAGGAGGGGCTATCAAATCGCCGTAAGCGGCACCGAGCCGGAAAGAAACCTGGTTGAGGGCGTGTTAGCCGCTATGCAAGAAGAAGGCGGCTTGAATTTATGCGCTAAACTATCACTCAACGGTTTTACCGGGCTGCTGGCCCGGAGCGCCCTGGTAATTTCCAACGATACCGGCCCGGCGCACCTGGCGGTAGCCGTGGGAACGCCGGTAGTTATTCTTTACTGGATAAGCAACATGGTTACTGCCGGCCCGACGACCAGGGCGAAAACGCGGCCGCTGGTTTCGTTTCAAGTGCATTGCCCGGTGTGCGGAGTGGACTGCTCCATAAGCCGCTGCGAGGATTCTTTTTCCCTTATTTCTTCAATTGAAACGGATGAGGTGCTTGGGCAGGCTTTTGAACTGCTCGGGGCGGCTTAAATAACCTGGAAGACAGCGGGAATTTTATTTTGTTACTTTCGCGGGCCGGTATAGAAAAGTATTCGAGGGAGTGGCAAACTGCCGGTAAGCAGGTGGTGTTCACCAACGGCTGTTTTGACCTGCTGCACCTGGGGCATGTGCGCTATTTAGAGGAGGCCCGGGCTTTGGGGGATATGCTGGTGGTTGGCCTTAACAGCGATAGTTCGGTCCGGCAGCTAAAAGGCTCTTCCCGCCCGGTAGTCGGCGAGCAGGAAAGAGCGGCCCTTTTAAACGCGCTAAAGGCGGTCGACCACGTAATAATATTTAGTGAGCTAACCGCCGAAAAGCTGGTGGCCGAAATAAAGCCGGGGGTTTATGTTAAAGGCGCGGATTACGCTATTTCTCCAACCGGCCAGGCTGCCGGAAAGCCCCTGCCGGAGGCCGCGATAGTCCAATCCTACGGAGGGCAGGTCGTCTTAATACCGTATATACCGGGCCATTCTACCAGCGCCCTGATAGAACGGATAAAGCAGCTTTAACCCGGACCAGGCCTTAGCCTGTCCAACCGGCTAACTACTGCTCTCCTTCGGGATAATCGAGATGTCGCCGCTGCGTTCAAGCACGGCGTATTTAATCTGGTCCAACCGTTCGAGACCCTGGGTCTGGCGGGCCGCCTTCATAATCTCATCTTCTTCTACGCGGGCCTTTTCGGCCCTTTCTTTAATAATTTTACCGTTCTCGACTATTATGGTCGGCACCCCGTTAATAATTTTATCCATGGTCTTGAAACGGCGTTCCACCAATGATAACCCGGTGCTTAAACCGACCAGGGTCAGAATTATCAGGACGGCGTTAATTATTGAATTATCGCTATCAATCATAGCTTGCTGGGTGGCCTCGCTTACGATAAGC
>CADDZM010000167.1 GCA_902812345.1 Chloroflexota bacterium
TGGGTGGCGCGTTAAATTCCCCGGAAAGGGGGGCGGTTTCTCCGGGCGAAGATTTCCCCTGCCCGAAGAACCGGGCGCGACCGCCGCTTTCTTGTTCTTCAAGTTGAGCAGTCTGCCCCGGGCGGCGAATTTCCTCAAGCTGCCCCCGCAGCCTGTTTACTTCGCGTTCAAGTTCTTCCCGCACGGCCCGGGTCTGAGCCTGGCGAGCCGCTTCTTCCTGGATGGTGCGGCGGGTTTGCTCAAGTTGCTCCTGCAACCGGGCCTGCTCTTGCTTTAAGTCGGTTATTTCCTGGCGTAGATTGTCCCGGTTTACCACAAGACTATAACTGGCGCGGGCGGCCTCGGCTTCGGCCTGGCGTTTAAGTTCGGTGATGGTCCGAATTGCTTCACTGATGTACCGTTCGAGAGCAGCGTCAAGAGACGCATAAGCGGCCTGGCGTTGCTCAGCCCAGCGGCTCAGATTCGCTTCGTCCGTCAGGAAACCAGGTGAGCCGGTAGCGGGTGTGGCTTGAAAAGCCGGGGCAGATGGGGAGGGCGTTTCTCCAGGAGTAAGCTTCACCTGGGCCGGGCTAGCAGGGGTTTGAAACTGGTCTGGCTGCTGGGGCAGATTTTGCGAAAAATCCGGCGCGGGTTTAGCGTTATTAAAGTCATCAGGTGTTTGGTTAGACATCATTCATACCAAAAAGAAGAACTGGTTAAATAGTTGGATTGGCAAAAGCGTTTATAACCCGGCTTCTAAGCGTGCTGTAAAGCACGTGATGAAATTATACTATGGAATGTCAAACCTCTTACGCCTTTTTTACTATACCAATTAGGATTCCTTATAATTTAACCTTTTTGTTATAATCCAATCCTATTTTATAGGAAGTTGCATTTTTTTGTTTTCCACATTTGTAATATTTCAGTTTTGTTGATAACTTTATCCGGGCCTGCCAAAGAGGTTTTGCGAATCCGATAGGCTTGGTACTAGAAATAATATGCTATATATGGTACAATTTAGAGAATACAAGCAGATATATAATGAATAAGCTTCGGGTCGAAACCGCTAAAAGCCTGTTTACCCTGGCGTATTTTTTATTTTGACGCAACTACTGTATTGGCGATTTTAAATAATATATTAAGTTGGAAGCAAAACCGGCTTATCAGGTTGAACCCGGTTGCACTTTGATGAAAGGTTTGTTGGAGGCAAAAAGCCTTTATGGCAGAAATTAGCTGGCTGGGGCGCGGGTGTTGCCGTATCAAGGCTCGTGAAGCCACTATAATCACCGATCCTTATAGCAGGCGGTTAGGATATGACTTCGGAAAACCACGGGCCGATATTGTTACCGTTTCGCGGCCCGGCGAAGCTTACGGCTATGTTGAAGCGGTTAAAGGCGAGCCTAAAGTCCTGATGGGGCCGGGCGAGTACGAAGTAAGTGATGTTTTCATAACCGGGATTGGCACTTACTCAGAAGACAAGGCTACCAAACACCGGAGCAAGAATACTGCCTACATATTTGAACTCGAAGGAATGGTTATGTGCCACCTGGGCGCCTTAGGCCACCCGCCTACCGTCGAGCAGCGCGAACAGATGAGCAATATTGATGTGTTGTTCATCCCGGTTGGCGGGCATACTACAATAGACGCCGCCCAGGCCAGCGATGTTATCAGTACGATAGAGCCGCACATCGTCATCCCGATACATTATAGAACCGATACCCTTGACCCCGACCTTGACGGGTTGGAGAAATTTGCCAAAGAGATGGGAATAGGCGATTTGACACCACAAGAAAAATTAACCCTCCGGTCGAGCGACTTACCAGAGGGGACCAAAGTAGTCATTCTCGACTACAAAAATCAATACAAGTAGACACGGAGGCGGGCTTAAGGGCCCGCCTCCCCTCTTTTTAGGGACAGGTCTAGGTATAAGGAGGTTATTTAGATGCCAAAATATATATTTGTTACCGGAGGCGTAGTTTCTTCAGTTGGTAAAGGCATTACCGTTGCCAGTATCGGGCGGCTGCTCAAAAGCCGGGGAATCAGCGTGCGGATTCAAAAGCTGGACCCCTATCTCAATGTAGACCCCGGCACAATGTCGCCTTACCAGCACGGAGAAGTCTTTGTTACCGATGATGGCGCCGAAACCGACCTCGACCTGGGCCACTACGAGCGTTTTATTGATGAAAACCTTAGCCGGGCTTCAAACACTACCACCGGCCAGGTCTATAGCGCCGTTATCGCCAAAGAGCGGCGGGGCGACTTCCTGGGCGGCACCATCCAGGTCATCCCGCATATTACCAATGAAATCAAGTCTCGCATCGGTATGGTCGCCAAGCAGGGCAACCCGGAAGTCGTAATCGTTGAGGTCGGCGGAACGGTAGGCGACATCGAAGGCCAACCTTTCCTTGAAGCCATCCGCCAGATGCGCAAGGATGCCGGGCGCAATAACGTCCTCTATATCCACCTCACTTTGCTGCCCGTTATTTCGCCTACCAACGAACTAAAGACCAAGCCGACCCAGCACAGCGTCAAAGAGTTGCGCTCGATTGGTATCACGCCGGATATTATCGTGCTACGTTCCGACCAGGCTATCCCGGACGACGTGCGGGCCAAAATCGCCCTTTTCTGCGATGTAGATATGGAAGGCTGCGTGCCGATGCCGACAGTCGAAACCATCTACGAGGTACCGTTGATCCTGGAAGAATTCGGCCTGGGCAACTATATCTGCGAAAGACTCAATTTGCCCAACCGGGAGCCTGACCTGCGCGAGTGGCGGCAAATCGTTAGCCGGGTTAAAAAGTCCAAGCGAACGGTTAAAATCGCCCTGGTCGGCAAGTACGTGGCGTTGCACGATGCCTACCTGAGCGTGGCCGAGTCGCTCAACCACGCCGGGCTGTTCCACGAAACCGGTATTGAAATTGACTGGATTGACTCGGAAGAGTTCGAGCATGACGGCGGTTACAAACGAGCCTGCGAACGCCTCAAGAACGTAGATGGTATCGTGGTGCCGGGCGGCTTCGGCGATAGGGGTATCGAAGGTAAAATCGTGGCGGCCCGCTTCGCCAGGGAAAACAAGATTCCCTACCTGGGGCTGTGCTACGGTATGCAAATGGCCGTAATTGAGTTCGCCCGGCACGTGGGCGGCTTGCCTGACGCCAATACGACCGAAGTAGACACCCGTTGCCCTAACCCGGTCATTGACGTGATGCCTGACCAGCGTGACATTGCAGACCTGGGCGGCACCATGCGGTTGGGCCAGTATCCCTGCCATCTGACGCCCAAGACCAGGACCGCCGAGGCGTACGGCAACATTCCGGTTGTAATGGAGCGGCACCGCCACCGTTTCGAGTTTAATAATAGCTACCGGGAAAGATTGACTACCGCCGGGCTTATTCTGAGCGGATTATCGCCGGATGGACGCCTGGTAGAAATCATCGAGCTGCCCGACCATCCTTTCTTTGTTGGTTCGCAGTTTCACCCGGAATTCAAGTCGCGCCCCAACCGGCCTCACCCGCTCTTCCGCGACTTTATCGGCGCGGCCCGGCAGGTCATTCACGAAGGCGACCAGCCGACCCTGCCGCTCACCGATGATCTTGATGATAATGTGGTCGGGTACGAACAGGAAACGCCGGAACTCGAAAAGATTATGGCCTAGCAGCCACAGCGATAAACTAAAAGGCTAATTTCCTGGTAAACCTATGATAAGATTTATCGGAAATTAGCCTATTTTTGTAACCAAAAAGATGAGATTGATACTCTGATTACCGGTTCTTACCGGCTAAACGAGGAAGTTCAAGACTTATGAACGCGATAAGTGACGAGAATATGAGCGAATTTAGCGATAAAGTTTACGAAATTGTCCGGCGCATCCCCAGCGGGCGCGTGATGACTTATGGTCAGATAGCGGCCTTGCTGGGGCTGCCGCGCGCCGCCAGGGAAGTCGGGTGGGCCTTGAACCAGGTGCCAAACGGCGCAAACGTACCCTGCCAGCGGGTGGTGAATCGCTTTGGCGGTCTGGCAAGCGGTTACGGCTGGGGCGGCCAGAAGGCCCATAAAGCCGACCTGCTGCCGGAAGGCGTGGAAATCAGCGAGGATTTCACGGTGGACCTGAAAAAGTACCAGTGGTTCCCTGACGAAAACGAGTTGCCGGATTTGCAACTGTCGTTTATCAAACGGGACGAGCTGGACGCCAAACTGCAACCGAGCCAGGAACATCTCAGCCCGTCAGGCCGTCGCGACCGGCCCAAAACCAATCCGCAGAACCCCAAACTCTTTTAGAGCTTTGCAGATTTCAAACAGTTATGCCTGAACGGTTATTTTATGAGAAATAGCCGTTCTTTTATTGCGCCCGGAAACGGGCCACGATATTAACGTAGCTAATTTGGGCGCCCCAAAAAATGTGGCTGGTGCCGGCAACACCGGGGGTCCAATAAAGCTGATAACTGTAGGTAGTGTTAGCAATGATAGCGATTGGGCTGGCGGCTGAACCGGTAAAGGAGATGGACCGGGAAAAGCTCGCCGACCCGCTGCTTGTTAAAGTTTTAAAGTTGGCAATATATGGGTTAGAAGGTTCAATCGCAGCGAAATAAAAGCTCATATCATTAGCCGGGTCATTGTCGGTGTAGTAAAAAACTAATAATGATATTAATCATAATAAGGAAAAAAGTAGCTATAGAAATGCTACCGAATTTTATATGATTTTTACATTTAATACCTATGGAAGATTGTAGGAAATTTCACAGAAAAGGAGGGTTTTGGCCTTGCATGGGTATATTGGTTATGTTATACTTTTCACTGGTAAGAAGTGAGGATAAAAGTAACTTCGTCAGAGACTCTAAGTTTCTTAAAAATATCGGAAAGAGTTGTTTACAGGTTACTTCGCACTGTGTTAGGCTGGCTGCTCACTTCCGAATCACGTCGGAAACTGCACAAGCCCCGCGCATATGCGCTCCCCCTTCCTGGCAAGGAAATTGCTCATTTTATCCCTTGCGTTTTCTTTTAAGTTTTAACACCATCCGGTCTCAAATCTGAGACAGACTTTAGAAATTGAATACCTGGTAGCAAGCGAGGTTATACACCAATGGCGGCGGGCAATAACAACCAGGACGAAGAGAAAATAAGGCTATCATCATCCAGGAAACTGGCTAATACGGCGATCAGTCTGGGTTTTAGTGTAGTAATTTTTGTCATAATCGGTGTAGTCCTGGATAGCTTATTTAAGACAACCCCCCTTTTCATCCTGCTTGGTGTATTCTTCGCCCTGGCCAGTATGGCTTATTTTATGTATCAGCTTGTTAAAGCTCCTTAAAACGCCGGGTTTATAAGTAATTTCTTGTAGAGAGCAACACCTGTTTTCAACCTAATGGTAACTGGGTGACGGAGATAATAGAGTGGAATCAGAAGAACTAAATGTAAGCTTAAGACCCGAACAAATTCATATTTTTGGATTCGGCATTAACAATAGCTTGCTGACCATGATTATTGTCATGATAGTGCTGGCTATTTTAATGATAAGCGCCCTGGCCCGGCCTAAACTCGTTCCCGGCCGGTGGCAGGCCTTCTGGGAATTTGCGGTTGAGTCCGTGTTAAACCAGGTCGAAAACAACCTGGGCCGCAATAAAACTTCTCGTCGCCTCTTTCCTTTAATCGCAACCTTCTTTATCTTTATCCTGTTTGCCAACTGGTTCTCGCTGTTGCCGGGTGTTGGCTCAATTGGCTTTTATGAACGGGAAATAGCTCTGGGCAGCGCAACCGACCCCCTTGTGGCCGGAGCGGATAAATATGCCCTGGTTAAAAGCAATACCGAAATAACCGGTGCTAACGGACAAACTAAAGAATTAGCGGCCAACGAACCGGTCCAGGTCCAGAGCATTTCGGGCAATACCGCCCAGGTGGTAGCAGTTGAGGAAACCACTGGAGAAGGTAAGCAATTCTTGCCTCTAACGGGTGCCAGGGCTGCCTCGGGCACAATTCAGACCAGCGCCCTTAGTCCCGCCACCGTAATCAAGAAGCTTATCCCTATTTTGCGGGCACCCAACGCTGACCTGAATATGACCCTGGCGATGGCATTGATTGCAGTTATCACGGCGAACGTGGTAGCAATCCTGGCGCACGGCGTGGGCGGTTGGCTCAAAGAATTTTTCCCCAAACCCTACGTTATGGCTCCGTTACTCACGCCAATTGAAATTGTCGGCCAGTTCTCCCGGATTATCTCGCTGACCTTCCGTCTCTTTGGCAACGTTTTCGCCGGGGAGGTGCTGCTGGCAATTATTCTAAAACTGGCAGCCCCCATACTCATAATATTCATTGGATTGGAACTGTTCTTCGGCTTTATCCAGGCGCTGGTCTTTATGTCGCTCAGCCTGGCCTATATTGGGCTGGGCCTGGGCAGCGAAGGGGCGGAGCACGGTCACGAAGCCGACCTGGACGAACTGACCCATACCGGTGAGTTGGAGCTGGAACCAGCCCACACTCGCCACTAGTTTTTGCAGTAAACCGTAATGGAACTGGCTCTTTGAAATTCCAGGACAAACCAGTACCAGGCAAAATACGCCACAGTTAAGCAGGTAATTGCAGGCGTAAAACAAGACAAAGTTTATTTAATATTGACCGGCTACTTTGTACCAAACACAGTAGCAAATTCAAGGAGGATTTTTCGGAATGTATGATTTAGCATCTGTCATTTTCACCGACGTGCTGGGACAGGTCACCGGGGGAGGCTCTAACATTTCTGGAACTGACGTAATCCACGCAAACCGGGTAATTGGTGCCGGTCTGGCGATGGGCCTCGGCGGTATTGGGCCTGGTATCGGTATCGGTATCGCGGTAAACGGCGCTTTGCAGGCTATTGGCCGCAACCCGGAAGCTGAAGGCTCTATCCGGACCAATATGATTATCGGTGCCGGTCTGGCCGAAGCCGTCGCCATTTATGCCTTGCTAATCGGTCTGCTCATCCTGTTCGTATAACCGGCTGTTAAGGCACGGTAACGGATTGCAAAAACGCTGTTAAGAGGGCGGCAGCATTTTCTTTTAGCATTTTCTTAAGGAGAAGCCGTCCCTCTTCATCCAATTTGCCAGACAAATTTTTACAGAACAGGAAGAAAAAGATGCAACTAGGATTCCTGGTTAACTCTATAATGGCCCAAGCGGCGACTGAAAGCGGCAGTATTCCCGACCAGCTTGGTATCAGTCTATATAACCTGATATTCCAGGGGTTGGGCTTCATTATCCTGATGTTCATCTTGTGGCGCTTCGCCTACAAACCGCTTTTGCGGATTCTGGACGAACGCCGGGACCGGGCACAGGAAATCGTCGAGAAAAGCGACCAGATTAAAAAAGACCTTTCGGAAACGGAAGCGCGCAGCAGGGCTGAACTCGAAAAGGCCCGGACCGAAGCCCAGGCTATTATCTCCGAGGCTCGCCAGACCCGTGACCGCATTGTGGGCGATGCCCGGGCCGCGGCCGCTGCTGCTGCGGCTGCCGAGAATGAGAAGGCCCGCGCCGAACTGGCCCAGGAACGTGACCAGGCGATTGCCCAGTTGCGCCGCGAAACGGCTGACCTGGCGATTGCTGCGGCAACTCGTGTGATTGGCCGGGAACTCACGACCAATAAGGAATTGCAAGTTCAATTGATTAACGACGTGCTGACCCAGGCCAACAGCAATCAGGCTGGTAACAGCCGAATGAGTTAGTCGGTCCGTAGCCCGGCAGGTTGGGTCAGGTTGAGGAAATACAGCCGGGCCAAAACTTATTCCCGGCTGCGGAAGACTATGAGGATAAAAAGCGATGCCATCGGGAAGTGCCGGACGCCGCTACGGCCAGGCGATTTTTGACCTGGCGCGAGAAGAAAATAAATTTGAAAAATGGTCGGAAGACCTGGCGGCGATACGCCAGGCTTTCAGCCAACCCCAGGTGCGAATCTTTCTGGAGAATCCTAAAACCCCCCGTGGGAACAAAGTAAAATTTGTCCAAAACGTGCTGGGTAAAGAGTTGAGCGCAGAGGCTTTGAAACTGGCTCAACTCCTGGTACACCGGGACCGCCAGAGTTATGCTTCGGCAATTTTTGACGTGTATACGGGCCTGTGGAACCGCCTGCAAGGCATTGAGATAGCCCGCGTTACAACGGCTATCCCGGTTAGTGAGGACGAAGCCAATCTGATTCAAACCAGGTTAGCGGCCCTGACCGGTAAAAAGGTAACCCTTGATTTAAAAGTTGACCCTGACATTATCGGCGGCATGGTCGCCCAGGTGGGGGATACTCTGCTCGACGGCAGCATCCGCACCCGCTTGCAAAATTTACGTAAGCAACTAGCATAAAACAATGGAGTCGGAAAGCCGGGGCTAGAGTATTTTAGGCCAAAACCTTAAAAACTTTATCAAATGCTTTCACACTTCAATTGGCAGGAGGAAAGCCAGATGGCAGTACGTGCTGACGAAATTAGTTCGATTATTAAACAACAATTGGCCGGTCTTGACACTGCCGCCCAGCAGGTTGAAGTGGGTACGGTGGTGGAAGTCGGCGACGGTATCGCCCAGGTCTACGGCCTCGCGGGGGTAAAAGCCAGCGAACTGGTCGAATTCCCCGGTCGCGGCCCGAACGGGACCGATGTGCAGGGTATGGCTCTTAACCTGGAAGAAGACACCGTCGGTGTAATTATCATGGGTCCTTATACCGGCATCCAGGAAGGCGACATGGTCCGCAGCACCGGCAAAATTATCGAAGTGCCGGTCGGCGTGGAACTGGTAGGCCGCGTGGTCAATGCACTTGGCATACCGGTTGACGGCAAAGGCGAAATTCGGACCAGCAAAACCCGCGTTATCGAGCGCGTGGCTCCCGGCGTAATTACTCGCAAGTCGGTGGATACCCCGGTCCAGACCGGTATCAAGGCGATTGACTCCCTGATTCCGATTGGCCGCGGCCAGCGCGAACTGGTCATCGGCGACCGCCAGACCGGCAAGACCGCTATCTGTATTGATACTATTATCAATCAGAAGGGCGGCAACATGATTTGTATCTACGTGGCTATTTCCCAGAAACAGCAGCAGGTCGCCCAGGTTGTAAACGTCCTGGAACAGAACGGCGCGATGGAACACACCATCGTGGTCGTGGCAGGCGCGGCTGAACCGGCGCCCCTGCGCTACATCGCCCCGTATTCGGGTGTAACGATGGCCGAAGAAATCATGGAAAACACCGTAACGTTGGCGGATGGCCGCGTCATTAAAGATGTTTTGATTATTTATGATGACCTGAGCAAGCACGCCAATAGCTACCGCGAAGTATCGTTGCTGCTGCGCCGCCCGGCCGGTCGCGAAGCGTATCCCGGTGATGTTTTCTACCTGCACAGCCGCCTGTTGGAGCGGGCCGCCCGTTTGAGCGAGGACTACGGTGGAGGCAGTATCACGGCTATGCCGATTATCGAGACCCAGGCTGGTGACGTATCGGCCTACATTCCGACGAATGTTATCTCGATTACCGACGGTCAGATATTTTTGGAAACCGACCTCTTTAACTCCGGCCAGCGTCCCGCCGTGAACGTAGGTATCTCGGTATCCCGCGTAGGTGGGGCCGCCCAGACCGCGCCGATGAAGCAGGTCGCCGGTACCTTAAAGCTGGATTTGTCGCAGTACCGTTCGCTGGCCGCGTTCGCCCAGTTCGGCTCGGACCTTGATAAAGCCACTCAGCAGCAGCTAAACCGGGGGGTGCGCACTTCTGAAATTATGAAGCAGCCCCAGTACAGCCCGATGCCCTTTGAGAAGCAGGTTATGAGCATTTACGCTGTAACCAACGGCTTCCTGGACGATGTGCCGGTGGATAAGGTTAGCCAGTTCGAGTCTGATTTCCTCGAATACATGGACAGCGCTCACCCTGAGTTTGGTGAACTGATGCGCGCTAATCCTAAAAATAAACTCACGAAGGAAGGGCTTCAGCAACTGTCGAACTACCTTAAAGAGTTCAAACAGGGCCGCAAGTATTAAAAAGACGGCTTGCCGGTAGCCGGAAAAAGGTTTACCGGCAAGCCGTTTCACTCATAAGCCCAGGAACCAGACCCGGGGATGGCAATTGCTGGGAAGCCGGGTAGCAGGAGCAAGTTAGTCGAATTGATAAAGGAGAGTAGATGCCAAGTACTCTGGCTTTACGCCGCCGCATCCGTAGTGTAAAAAATACGGCCCAAATTACCAAAGCCATGGAACTGGTGGCGGCCAGTCGCATGCGCCGGGCCCAACAAAACGTGCAATCGGCCCGTCCTTTTTCCCAGAAAGTGCTGGAAGTAATCGCAGATATTGCCGCCTTGCAAAAAAGCGAGGAAATAAGCTCTATCAGCCCGCTTTTGCAGCAGCGGCCTATCCAGCGCATCGGCCTGGTAATGGTGACGGCTGACCGCGGCCTGGCCGGGGCGCTTAACACCAATGCCATCCGGCGGGCGGTCCGCTTTATTACCGAAGAAATCGACAATAAACCGGTCCAGATTGTAGCGGTTGGCCGCAAGGGCCGCGACTTCATGGTAAGGTCCGGCAAGGAAATCGTGGCCGAATTTATTGGCATACCGCCTTTCCCCAGCCTGCTCGATACTTTACCGATTTCCAAAGTGGTTATTGATGATTATGTCAACGGGAAGTATGACGCGGTTTACCTGCTCTACACCGATTTCGTCAATACTCTGACGGTCCGGCCAAAAGTTATCAAGCTGCTGCCGATTGACCCAAATGCGCTTGAAGCTGACCGGGATACCACCGAAACCAAAAGGACCGATTTTATCTTTGAGCCGAACCCGAACGAAGTGCTGTTGTCCTTGCTGCCGCGCTATGTCGAGGTAGAAATTTACCAGGCAATCCTGGAAAATATCGCCAGCGAACAGAGTAGCAAGATGGTGGCGATGCGGAACGCTTCGGATAAAGCCAAAGAAGTTGTAACCGACCTGACATTGACCATGAACAAAGTACGCCAGGCCAGTATTACCGCCGAAATCCTGGAAATCAGTAACGCTGCCGCCGCCCTGGAAAGCCAGGGATAGCGCCAGGCCTCTAAGCTAGTTAAGGAGTTTAATTTAATGACTACTACGGAAGTTTCAACAAGTAGAAGCGCCGGTCATGGCGCGACTGGCCGGGTGGTACAGGTAACCGGCCCGGTAGTGGACGTAGAATTTCCGGCAGACCACTTACCCGACATTTACAACGCCGTCGAAATTACCATTGAAGGCCAGGAAGAAACCCTGGTCGCGGAAGTCCAGCAACACCTGGGCAACGATTGGGTGCGGGCCGTAGCTATGTCCAGCACCGACGGTCTGGAACGCGGCGCGAAAGCTGTTGACACCGGCGGCCCAATCAGGGTACCGGTCGGGGAAGCGACCCTGGGCCGCATTTTTAACGTATTGGGCCGCCCGGTAGACCTCAAAGGCCCGGCCGGAACCACCGAAACTTACCCGATTCACCGGCCTGCCCCCTCTTTTGCGGACCAGTCCACCACCGCCGAGATGTTCGAAACCGGCATGAAGGTTATTGACCTGATTGCACCTTTCTCTAAAGGCGGTAAAGTAGGCGTTTTCGGCGGGGCGGGTGTAGGCAAGACGGTCGTAATTCTGGAACTGATTAACAATGTGGCGAAAGCGCACGGCGGTTACTCGGTCTTTACCGGCGTGGGCGAACGGACCCGCGAAGGTAACGACCTCTATCACGAAATGATTGACGCGGGCGTTATTGATAAGCTAGTGATGGTCTTCGGCCAGATGAACGAACCGCCCGGCGCGCGCCTGCGGGTAGGTCTGACCGGCCTCACCATGGCCGAGTATTTCCGCGACACCAAAGGCACCGACGTGTTGCTCTTTATTGACAACATCTTCCGGTTCGTACAGGCCGGTTCGGAAGTATCCTCGCTGCTGGGCCGTATGCCGAGCGCTGTAGGTTACGCTCCGACCCTGGCGACCGAAATGGGCCAGTTGCAGGAGCGCATTACCTCGACCAAACGCGGCTCGATTACTTCGGTGCAGGCTGTGTACGTACCCGCCGATGATTATACCGACCCCGCCCCGGCGACTACTTTCGCCTTCCTTGACGCGACCATCTCGCTCGAGCGGCGTATCGCAGAGCAGGCTATCTTCCCGGCGGTGGACCCGCTGGCCTCGACCAGCCGAATTTTGGACCCGAAAGTGGTCGGACAGGAGCACTACGATGTCGCACGCGCAGCCCAGCGGACCCTGCAGAAATACCGCGACTTGCAGGATATTATCGCCATCCTGGGGGTGGACGAGCTTTCGGAAGACGACAAGCTGACCGTACGCCGCGCCCGCAAAATCGAGCGCTTCTTCAGCCAG
This sequence comes from Chloroflexota bacterium, assembly GCA_902812345.1. Classification (GTDB taxonomy): domain Bacteria; phylum Chloroflexota; class Chloroflexia; order Chloroheliales; family Chloroheliaceae; genus 54-19. The sequence continues at coordinate 12,288 of CADDZM010000167.1, forward strand.
CCAATGTTCGTGGCCGAGCAGTTCACGGGTCAACCGGGCGTATTTGTGCCGGTAGCCGAAACGGTGGCGGGCGTCAAGGAAATCCTCGACGGCAAGCACGACGCTTTACCGGAGCAGGCTTTCTACATGGTGGGCAATATTGAAGCTGCGGTCAAAAAAGCCGCGACTTTAAGTTAATCACCCTATCAGGAGCGGAAAATGCCACTCAATTTGCAAGTAGTCACAGCGGAACGGATTATCATAAACGAAGACGTAGATACACTGGTCGCGCCAGGTTCAGATGGGGAACTGGGTATCTTGCCGCGCCACGCGCCCCTTTTGAGCGGGCTGAAACCGGGCGAGTTGCGCTACCGGCGCGGTGGGGAGGAAAACTACCTGGCAATTGGTGGGGGCTTTATCGAAGTTCTCAACAATAAGGTAATTGTGCTGGCCGATTCGGCGGAACGCTCCGAGGAAATTGACCTGGAACGCGCCGAAGCAGCCCGCCATACCGCCGAACAAACCCTCGCAAACCGGGGCCAGATGTCCATCGAGCAACTGGCCGCCGCCGAAGCCGCTTTGCGCCGGGCGATGGTCCGTCTCGATATCGGCACGCGCCGCCGGGGCAGCCGGACCGGCATACCGGGCCGCGACTACTAAGTCGGGTCTTCTTTACAAGTTTTATATACTCACCATTTTTAGCCTGGAATGATTAGAAATAAAGAAATCTCCTGACAGTGACGGTTTACAAAACCGATTAAGTGCGGGAGGTTTCTTTTGCATTTCCTTTTTAATATAGCCAAAATAGTTTATTTTCAATGTCAAAAATTAAAGTTATAATAAGTCGCCAGCATTTTTCCAACTTTTTAATCAGGATTAATAATTGACTGAACCTTTAATTTTAGAATCACCAGTAAAACCAGAGGCCGCTAAAAAAGTCTACTTTAAGTTGCCGGTATCCTTAGAGGCAATTGTATTAGGCTTTATTGTTTTTTTAGGCTGCCTTTTTCGCCTGATAAATGGACCCCGCACAATTGATGACGCTTACATTACTTACCGGTACGTAGAAAATATTGTTAATGGTAAC
>CADDZM010000168.1 GCA_902812345.1 Chloroflexota bacterium
TCTGGAAAGCAACCCTCCCCTGGAAGGCTACGGCTATACCGCGGTTACCACCACTTGCTGCGCCATCCGGCGGGAGGTTTTTGAAGAGTTGGGTGGCTTTGACGAGACACTGCCTACCGGAGAAGATACCGACTTCTTCTACCGAGTGCGGCGTAAAGGCTACCGCTTATTTATAGCCGGCAACTGCTGGGTTTATCACGACCCACCCTCTAGCCTGGGTCTTCTCTTACGCAAAAGTTTTGGATATGGAATAGGTCACGCCCTGGAAACTCGCAAGAACCCCCAGCGGGATATGGCTGTGGTGCCGTTAGACCGCTGGTACGGTAAGTTGTTCCTGGTAGTCTCGCCGCTAGCCTTACCATTAGCTCTTTTCATACATTACTATTTTGACCAGAAGCGCAAACTGGTTCCTAGCTTTCGACCTCTCAAAACTCTCTCGACTTATGCTACCTTATATGGCTATAGTTATGGCTGGTTCCGCCACCGGCAGGCTCTAGTTTCAAACCGGGGTAACACCTATTTAGGCCGACAGGGTTTCAACACTGGCCAGCAAGCAGAAACAGGACAGACCTTCGCTCAAGAAGACACTCAAGAATTATAATTTTTCCTGAAAGCACAAATTAACCATGTTTTTAAATAATAAGGCAGTTGAAATAGAACGGTCCCTGGATAAGATGCAATCTCAGGGTGAACTACCGTCTGCCAGACCTTCCTTTTTGCTAAATATGGCAGCCGGAAGTCTTCTGCTCTATTTATTACTCATCAGCGGATCCGCCCATCTCGAAACCTATCCGTCACTCATGCCTCAGCTGGCAGGTTGGACAAAATATCTTGACCTGAGTGTTGGCTTCAGTAGTCTTACCGGCTTGAACCTGGGGTTTACTGATAAATACTGGTTTGATGCAACCCTGTTTACCGCCGCCATGGTCGGCCTGTTCTGGCTCTATTATCTTGGTTATATCTACATGCGGCGGGTAAGATTGGATGCAATTTGGATCTTCCTTAGCACCGGAGCATTCGGAATTTTACAGCTTTTAAATCCGTATCTACTCAGTAGAGATGTTTTTGCCTATTCAATAATAGGTCGTATGCTGCCGGTATACGGCCAGAATCCTCTTAGATCCCCTATCCAAAACTTTCCCTTCGATCCTAATTTTGAGTTTTTAACATTTAAACAGGGATTTAATAATTATGGGCCGGTTTGGACCCTTTTTTCAAGTGGGATTGGAGCAATTGCAACCGATAATGTGGCGGTACAAGTTCTATTCTACCGTTTAGCGGCCCTGGTTTTCCACTTGCTTAATGGCTTTTTGATCTGGAAGATTGCCGAACAAATTCACCCTAAATACCAGGCCGCTTCGACCTTACTTTATTTATGGAACCCTCTTTTGCTGCTTGAATTAGGTAATGCCCACAACGATTTCTTTCTAACCTTTTTTATTTTAGCCGGGCTGTGGTTTTTTATAAAAAGTTGGAGATGGACCGGTCTGGTCGTGACAGCCTTCGCCCCTTTAAGTAAAATAATTGTTGTCATGCTTGTACCGGGTTATATTGTACTGCTGGCCAGACAAGGAACCGGCTGGTCAAGGCGACTCCGGTCTCTGGTACTAAGCGGCCTGACCCTGGGAATCGTTATAGCCTTATTTTACCTGCCTTTTTTCATAGGCCCGGCTGGTGCTGCATCTGATCCATCTCGTGCTGTTGCAGTGCCACCGGCTACGTTGGCCGCTATGACACCGGCACCGACACCACTCCCCACTTCACCCCTGGAGCAGGAACAATCAGAGCAACCCGCGCCGTCCGCAGCTTCGGTAAAGGATAAATCTTCACTTGACAACCTACTTTTCCTGATCGGCGGTCAAAACCAGTATGCCAACAGTTATGCCGAACCCGCTTATAAACTCTCAACCTATCTCTTGAACTTTCTTACAAAAGACGAAACGACAGCCAAAAATCTTTCGAATTTGCTAATACGTAATATCTTGCGGCTAGTATTCGCTTTCTTTCTTATTAGAGAATTATGGTTATTACGCGACTGGTCGCAACTTGCCCCTCATTTATTACGAATATCACTTTATACAGTCTTTTTTCTTTATACTTATTTTTATGCCTGGTACCTTGTTCCGGTTGTGGCCCTGGCAGCAGTTACCCGCTGGGGAATCTGGAGTAAAACAGCTATAATTTTCTCCTTTTCGGCCATGCTCTATTATCCTTCTATAGCAAGCTGGCACAACAGCGAATTGCTTTGGAAATTACCTTATTATGTTCGTCCTTTTTTAATGTTTGGCCTACCGGCCGCTTACCTGTTATGGCAGTTATGGCGGGAGCAGCACAAGCAAAAACCTATTAAATAAGGTTAGCCTTGAAATTAAACTTCTTTCTTGTCATAAAATCCTACGGAATGTTTCATTACCGTACAAAACATAAGATCTAAAACACCCATGATAAGAATACGTGCGTAATTCAATCACAAGCCTTTAATATTACTTAAAAACATCGAAAGTTGAGGTGAAGACATCCAATTTTATGATTCCCCCCACCTTTTTGACCAAAATCAGCTTCAACGCAGCCTAACAGAATTTATGCTGCACTAAAAAGTGAGATTTTTGAGAGATTTATGGTATTGGTTGATTTATCTGTATATCTTAACCCCTTCAATAATTTTGGCTTTGCTAAAGGCTGAAATGCCTTATGATAGGTTTACGCACGTATTCTTACCATGGGTGCACATCGCCCACTGGCGGGCTTTATTGGGCCCTGAGAAAAGTGTCATCTTCCCCCAGGTCCATCAACCGGCCCGCATGGCCCAGTCTGACTTCACCCATATGGAAGAGCTGGAGATTACCCTGGCTGGTCAGCCCTTCCCGCATCTGCTTTATCATCTGGTGCTGACTTACTCGAATATTGAGGCCGTCAGCATCTGCCTCAGTGAAACTTTCGAGGCGTTGGCCGAAGGATTGGAAGCGGCCCTGTGGCAAATTGGCGGCGTGCCTCAACTTCATCGCACCGATCATCTCTCTGCCGCTATTCGCCGGTTGGACAAGGCCGGGCGGGAAGATTTTACCGACTGCCGGGTGATTGCGTCCAGCACCCCTAGTACATTAAAACGTTGCCGTCCACTGGGCGCTCGTATGACCACCCGGACAAAACACCATAAGAAACCAAGGTAAGCCCCCAGTACAAAATGGGCGCTGTCAAAATGGGCGCTGTCTGCAAAATAAACTTTGCGCTTGCCGGCTTTAGCCTCCGCTAAACGGGGTTCCAACTCGTTTTTTTAAAAGTGGCTTGCTGCTCCTGGTCAAATTTGGCTGGCACACTATAGGTTTTAAGGCGTTTTAGACCGATATGACGTAGAAAAACGCCAACCTGGGTCGGACTACGTTTGAGACCAGTCAGTTCTTCAATTTGTTTAACGGCCTGGGGGATGGTAGCAGGCGGGTTAGCGCGAAAGAACTCTTCGAGGCTTTGACGATGAAGTTGCAACTGACTGCTTGGACGATAAAAGTTAAGTTGCGCAAGCGCCTCGACCCCACCTTGTTGATATTGCTTAAAGTAACTTCTCAGGGTATTTTCACAGATACCAGCAAGTTCGGCAATTTGCTGGTGGGGTAGACCTTTGGCTTTAAGCAATAAAGCTTCCATCTTGACCTGGACGCGGGGATGAGGATGATGGAAGCGTTGATAATGTAAAGCTTTAAGGTCACTCTCGCTAAAAACTAGATGCAACATTTAATTCCTCCTTTATTTTGGTTACATCTATTTTACCAGAAACTCAACTTATTACCTTTGATGGTATAAAAAGGGCTACGCCCTGCGCCTACGTCCGTGAAACAGCCAGGACGTATCAGGGAGAGGGAATGATTAAGGGCTGTTTCACTCCCTCGGCGGCTGTTAATTTCAATTTCATAATTAGACACCATACCCCTTGACTTTTTAACTCATCGGTGTTCCATGGTGCGAATTTGTAGCCGGTAAACCGAATTACTCAAAAACGATAGTACGGTTAGCGCAGGTTACCACGCGGTGTTCCAAGTGAGCGCGCACCGCTCGCGCCAGCACCACCCGCTCTAAATCTCGCCCTTTTCGGATTAAATCCTTGATGCTGTCCCGGTGACTTACCTGGTAAACATCCTGGGCGATAATCGGTCCCTGGTCAAGCTCCTCGGTGACATAGTGGCTCGTCGAGCCGATCATTTTCACCCCGCGCCGGTACGCCTGGTGATAAGGCTGGTTCCCGACAAATGCCGGTAAGAAGCTGTGATGAATGTTTATGATCGGGCCCGTGTAATGCTGGAAAAAGGCTGGACTCAGCACTTGCATGTAGCGGGCCAGAATTGTCAGGTCAACCCGGTACCGCGTTAGAAGCTCGATTACCTGGGCTTCCTGGCTTTCACGATTGGCGCTGCTGACCGGCAAGTAGTAAAACGGTATATCAAAGCTCCTGGCGACTGGCCTTAACGCGTCGCTGTTACTGATAATGAGCACAATGCCAGCGTTTAATTCCCCGGATTTCTGGCGCAACAGCAGGTCGTAGAGGCAGTGGTCCTGCCTGGAAACGAGTACCGCCACTGACGCCGGTTTGTCCGAGTAAAAAATCTGCCACTGCATATCGTAATCTCGCGCGATACTGCTAAAGGCGGCGGCAAAGTCGGTCCGGCTCAACTCGATGCCGGACAGGTCGAACTTTACCCGCATATAGAAGGTGCCGCGCTCGGCGTTGTTATGTTGGTTTGTGTCGATAATATTGGCATTATAGCGGAATAAGAAACTGGTCACTCTGGCTATTACGCCGATTTTATCGGGACACGCGATGGTCAGGATCCCGCTAACAGGCTCACCCGGTCTGGCGATTTCGGTCCTGTTAGTGAGAATGTTGCGAGATAGAGCGATTGTCACGGTTATTACCTCCTTGACTGGCAAAGCGGGTTAAGCGACCTCGGCCGGTGCTTTCTCCCTGGCCGGTTCCGTTAACGGCGCGGCCTGGGTTGATGAAGTTTCGGTTTCGCTCAGCCCTAGCCGGTTATACAGCCGTTTTAAGGGTGCAGGCGCCCACCAGTTATACTTGCCCATCAACTGCATGGTGGCCGGTACCAGGAGCATTCGCACAATGGTGGCATCGAGCAGGACGGCCAAACCCAGGCCCAACCCGATTTGCTTGATAAAGACAATCTGGCCGGTGGCAAAAGCCCCGATTACGATTACCAGCAGCAAAGCGGCGCAGGTGATTATCCGGCCGGTCTTCTGAATGCCCCAGGCGACCGCTTCTTTGGTATTGCCGGTCAGGTCGTACTGCTCTTTGATCCGGCTCAACAGGAATACTTCGTAGTCCATCGAAAGGCCGAAAGCAATCGCGAAAATCAGGACCGGCTGGGTGCCGTCTACGCTGCCGAGCGGCGTGAAGCCCAGGATGTCGGCCAGGTTGCCGTCCTGGAAAACCCAGACCAGCGCCCCAAACGAGGCCGAAAGCGACAGAATATTGAGCAGAATGGCCTTCAAAGGCACCACCAGGCTGCCCAGCATCGCGAATAACAGCACGAAGATAATTAGCACGACCGACCCGAAGACAAAAGGCACCGAATGTTCCATGCTTTTCAGGAAGTCAACCAGTTGGGCGGTATCGCCGCCGACCACAACTTGCAATCCGGCCGGCGGACTGACGGCCCGCAGGTCGCGGACCAGTTGCTGGCTGGCGGAAGAAAGCAGGTCTGTGTCGTAAAGGACCGAAACCAGGGTATAGTCGTTTTTGACAGAGCGCTCGGCAGCCCTGGCTGCCTGGGCGTCATTAGCCCGGTTCGCTTCCGAGTAAAAAGCCTGGTAAGCCGCCAGGTTGAGTTGGGGATCGAGCGTTACAAGGCTGTCAACCCGGCGCACTCCTTTGACCGCTTCGATCTGGCGGGTGTAGTCATAAAGCGCCTTGATGCCCTGGTCGCTCAGAAGCGGGCCGGTGCGGTGGACCACCAGTTGAACCGGGCTGGTTTCGTTGGGCGCAAACTCGGTGTTGAGCAACTCGCTCACCACCCGGCTTTCGCGACCGGCCGGCAGGTTGCGGGCGTCCGGCATCGAGAAGTTAACCCGCAAAAAGGGTAACCCGGCCCAGAGCATGACGGCCATCGCCGCTAAAAGAATGATCGTCGGGCGGCGCATTACGAAATGGCTCAGGTTGTACCAGAAGGTTTTGCGCGGCGCGGCTTCTTCTACCGTCGCCGGGGCAGTCTTTCGCCGGAACAGACGCCAGATCGAAAGCGAATTTACCCGCTTTCCCAGCAAATACAACGCGGCCGGTAAAACCGTAATTGAGGCAAGCATCGCTACCAGGACGGCGGCGGCGCTGCCCAGGCCCATGCTTTTGAGGAACATCTGCGGGAAAATCACCAGGCTTAACAGGCTCAGGGTAATGATAGTGCCGCTAAACAGCACCGTCCGACCGGCGGTTTGCATGGTTTTTTTCAGGGCCGGTAATACTGCATTATCGTTGCGCACCAGTTCTTCCCGGAAGCGGCTTACCACGAACAAACTGTAGTCAATGGCCAGGCCCAGGCCGAGCATGGTTATGACATTGACCGCGAAAATAGAAATCTCGGTAAAATTGCTGGCGATCTTCAGAATTAGAAAAGCCCCCAAAATACTCAACCCGCCGATGGCCAGCGGTAAAGATGCTGCCACCAGGCTGCCGAATACCAGGATGAGCAGGACCGCCACAATCGGAAAGGTCAGCGACTCGGCCAGGGCGATGTCGGTACCGACCTGGTCGCCAATGTCCAGCGTGACCGGGGCCGACCCACCCAGTTGCACCTGTAAGCGGTTAGAGGTCAAAAGAGGGCGCAGCCGGGCTAAATTTTCGGCCTGTTGGGCTTCGGTGCCGTGCAAATCTACCAGGGCGTAAGTGCGCCAATGGTCTTTGGAAACAAGTTGCGTCGCGCCGGTCGAGTAGTAGCTGGTGACACCTTTGACGGCGCTCTGGCCGTTGAGCTTACCCAGGGTAGACTCCACCTCTTGCCGGTAGGCCGGGTCGTTTACCTTCAAGCCATCCTGGGCGGTAAAGAGTACCACAATCGACCACGGGCTGTAGCCGAGTTCGCGCTCCATAGTGGTCAGAGCCTTCGAGTAGTCGGAGGTGGGGTCGTCAAACCCGCCGCTTTTCAGGTCGCCGAAAACGCCGGTGCCGTATACCCCCCCGGCAATCATCACGAGCAGTCCGGCCGCCAGGACCAACCAGGGCCGGCGACTCACAAGTTTACTTAACTTAGTAAGCATAATTTATTAATCCTATCCTGCTGATTTGAGTACTGTCCGTAATAAATTATAGGTGGGGAAATAAAAAAGGCACTGCGGGTTTCCACAGTGTTGTCTAAGCTTTTCCCCCACCTGGCCGGGGCTAATTACAGGGTCTTACCGGAGCAGGAGGGTTTACCGGTCACTAAAAAGCAGTCCGGCCAGTCGCCGGCCATTGGGATTCGTCTGCAAAGCTTCGACGGCTTTTGCAAGATACAAATCCCCAACCAAACCAGCATAATCAAGGGCGCCGGTTTCATGCAGCACCAGGCTTAACTTCTGAGGGGCCGCGCCATCGCCGGAGCGAGCCTGAGCCAGGACGGTCTGGTAAAGTTCGGCGGGCACTTTATCACGCAGGTAAATCAGGGGTAAGGAAATCCGGCGGTTGGACAGGTCGTTCTTGGCTTTTGCTGCCGGTTGCAAGGCCGCCAGGTCGTTTTTGATTTGATAGAAAATGCCAAAGTTAAACCCGAATTCGCTCAGACTGTTTAATTCGGTGTCTGTCAGCTTACCGGTTTGTTCGGCGGCGCAGAGGCAGACCGCCGCCAGCGGCACACCGGTCTTGAGGCGGCTTTGCTCAAGATATGCTTCTTCACCTGTTTCAAACGGCTGTTGAACCAGTTTTAAGTCGTGCTGCTGTCCGGCAAACGCTTCCAGGCTGGCCAGCGTGAGCCGTTTAAGCACCGAAACGGGCTGGCAGCCGTCCAGCAAAACAAGATGAGAGAGGTTGAGCAGGGCCGCGCCGGTATTGAGGTAGGTTGGCCCGCCGCGAACCTGGTCGAAGTCGTTGTCCACCACATCATCCAACAATTCAGCCCCAAGGGTCAGGAACCGCACTCCCAGAGCCAGGTTCAGGGCGCGGTTCAGGTTGGCCTGCCAGGCCGTCGCGGTATTGAAAATTAGCCGGTACCAGATGCGGGCGGCGGCGGCTTCGGCTTCCAGGCCCAGGTTGCAGAGTAATTCGTCGCGCAGAAAAGGATGCTGCCGGCCAGCCCAATCCCTGGCAAGTTGCTCGCCCTGTTCGATAAAATCGTCGAGTTGCATGGCTACTTTAAGTTTATCAGCCAGCCGAGGTCAATAACTTTTTTGACAGCTTCGGTGCGGCTGGAGACCAATAATTTGCCGTAAAGGTTACTCAAATGGTACTCGACCGTCCGCTCGGTGATATTTAGCCGGTTGGAAATTTCCTTGTTGGTCATACCTTCCGAGACCAGGTAAATGATTCGCAGTTCGCGTTCGGTCAACTTTGAATAACTGTTGGGACCGGACTTTTCCGGCCTGGGAAATACCTGGTGGCCCATGGCTAGCATCCGAATGGTGGTGATAAGTTCAAGCGGCGAGCGTTCTTTCAACAAGAAGCCGTCCACGCCGCTCTCCTGGGAGGCCTGGACGTACCCTTCATTGTTGTAGCCGGTCATAATCAGCACCTTGATCGCCGGTTGAATTTCTTTCAATTTCTGGGCGGCCTGGATGCCGTTCAAACGCGGCATGTTAACGTCTACTATCGCGACATCACAAGGCCCGCTGGTCTGGGCCAGTTTTAGCAGTTCTTCGCCGTTGCTGGCCTCACCAACTACCACCATGTCGGCTTCATTGTTAATAATCAGCTTGGTGCCTCCGCGCACCACCGAATGGTCGTCAGCCAGCAGTACTTTTATTTTTTCTCCGGACATTCCCTTCTTCTCCTGTTTGACCCTCCGAGTGGCAAGTTGAACTACTCCACCCACTCACATAAATTAACGGCTCGGCCGCCAGGTTCGCTTCATCAGGTAGGGGCTACGGTTGTTTCGGCTTCTGCTCCCTCAGCGGTATCTTCGTTGAGATAGGCGCTGGGTATAGTTATCCGCACAATAGTACCGGCCTTCTCGGCGCTTTCGATTTCCAGTAATCCACCCACTCGCTCGATGCGGACCTTGGACCCGACCAGGCCCAGGTGCCCGCTATAGGCCAGTTCGCCCAGGTCGGGAACTTTACTCATGCCCAGGCCGTCGTCGCTTATTTCAACATAAAGACCGCGCGAGGTGCGTTTGAGGGCAATTTTAATCGAGGTGGCGTGAGCGTGTTTGATGGAATTGTTGATGGTTTCCTGCACTACGTTGAATAAGTTTCGTTTGACCAAATGCGGCCAGGTCTGGGCGGGCGTGATACCTTCCAGTTCGAGTGACACCTCCAGTTGATGCAGCCGCTGGGTCTTATCAGCCAGCCAGCGCAGCGCCCCGACCAGCCCAACCGTATCGACAATCAAGGGGTAAAGGCCGCTGCAAATGTTACGAAGTTCTTGCACACTGGTTTCCGAAATATCGGATAAGATTTGCAGTTGTTCAATCACTCCGGTAACCTTCGGTTGAGGAGCCTGCAGCAGATTGGCGCAGAAAGAGGTGTGACGCGTGATGTAAATGATATTTTGCAGCACTGTATCGTGAAGCAAGTAGGCCAATTCTTCGCGCTGCTGGTCCTGGACCTGGGCTAACTGCAAATTAAGTTTATGGGCCTGCTGGTGAGCCGTGTCCAGTTCCGTAACCTGTTTGTAGACGACATCGAGCAGGTGATTGTTTTCAACGGCGGCCCCAAGGTGGTTGGCCACCACGGCCAGCAGGTTGTAGTCCTGGGAACTGAAATACTCGCCGGAAAGCTTGCTGCCCAACAGCAGCACCCCTTTTAACTGGTTCTGATACTTTATTGGCTGGCCGGTTAAATTTTCGTCACCAAGATTACTTTTTTCAAGGATGCTTATTTTCTTACCGGCCCGGACCAACTCCACCACCTGCAAGATGCGTTCCGGGCCGGACTCGGCCAGAATTCCGGTTCCGGCTACCTGCCGGAGCTGCGGGGGCTGCTCGCCCAGCAAAATCGCGCAGCCGGAAACCTCAAGCACATTGTTTAAATTCTGGCAGACCGTCTGGCTGATACTCCGGGTATCTTTGAAGGTAGTAAATAAGGCAGTTATCTCGCCCAGGGTTTCCTGGTAATCGTAATGAGTGCCGTAAATCATGGCATCGGCCAGGCGGCGTACCTTGCGGCGCAAGGGCGCATAGCTGATGGTGGCAAGCGACAGGGTTAGCGACAGGATAATAATTTCGGTTTCGAAATGCAGGTCGCGAATAATAGTTGATAAGCCCAGGCTTACCTGCAAATATACCAGCCCAATGCCGAAGGATAGAAAAACTATCAGAAAGGCCCGGTCGAGGCGTAACTCGGCGGCGACCAGTTGCTGGCGGCGGCTGCTGTAGAAGAATGCCAGCGGCACGGCCAGCCCCAGCGGCAGCAAGTATTCGATAAGGACCAGTTCTTTGCCGTAAAAAAGCAGCGGCAAAAAGGTAAGCAGCAGAATCGGCAAGCCCGGCACTGCCAGGCCTAACAACATGGTACGGAACTGAGCCTTCAGCAGGGCGTCGAGTTTATTTTTGGGGTGAGTTTTGCTGCGCTGCATCATCACCAAAAAGAAGATATTAAAAACGAAGCCCAGCACGAACCCGACAAAGGCCAGGTTCACAAGTGTTATGCCCGCCAGCCGGGCCGTCATGGATATCACTAACACCGTTCCGTTAAGAGCGTACCACCCGCTTAAAAAGAGCGAACCCTGTCTGCTCGGAGGGTTGTTGGCCGCCCGCAGCTTGAGGCGCAGGCTGTGCCACAGGAAGGTCGGCGCAAATAAAAGCCCGGCCTGCACCAGTAGACTGTAATACCATTCAGGGCTGTTCAAGACGCCAACCGCAATACTAAGGGTGCAGCATAGGTGAAAAAGGTAATAAAAAATGCTCCAGGAATAGCGCCGGTAGAGATTGTAGGTATCGAAACCGCAAGCCCAGAAAGCAAAACTCAGTATCACAAAGAAAAACCGCGTAAAATCGCCGTAAAGTTTGACCCGCAGGGGACTGCCCGAAAGCAATTTGAGCAGGAAAAAGAAAAATACTACTGAACTCAGGTAAACCAATCCTCTTACCCAAAACCCGTGCTTAAGGGATGAAAAACGGGTAAAGGCCGGTTGTTCTGTTTGGGGGTTTATAGTAGCCATATTTCCTTCAGGTGGTATCGGGTGTAACCGTAAAAATCTAACGGGTAAATCCGCTAGACCGGTTGGCTGTAAATTCGACTTTGTGAGTTCAGTTCGGTGCTACCTGTACAATACTGGTAATAGGCTGGAATTCAGGCAAGAATGGATGTTAGATTGAGACAGTCAGCAGCAAGGCAATTCGACTTTAAATTACTCCCGAACAAATAAAGGGCTTTACCGGGAAATATCCGTTTTTCCAAATATAAGGGTCAGCGGGTTTTAAATAAGAATGTGCTACACTTTTGAGTCAGGTAAAAATCACTCCAACCCAGCTTTGAGTTGCCTTGACTGCTTTGTCCAGATAACTACGATGTGATTTTTGAGAATAAATGGGGGACTTTCGCTCTAGATTCTGTATCTAAATAAAGAAAAATCAGAATATAAACCGATTAATTAATTATAATGTACCGTCGCGGCCGTAAGAATAATTACGGACTGATAATATAACCAGGCTTCTAGGCTCTGTAAAGATACAATATTATCGGGATAAAGGCAATACTAATTCGACCGGGTTTTAAAGAAGAAACGATAAATTTGTCCAATATAAAGCATTAAAAATACTGTACCATCCCGCAGTTTAATCCCGGTTAATACCTGCACCCTGTCACTAGAAAACCTCTTAGCAGACTGTGGAAAGCCGTAGTGTGTAAACCTGGTCTATCATTTATGATTTGGGTGTCACATATTCTAAGTAGTCTGTCAACAAAGACTTGTAATGATTAACCTGAAATGTAGGCACAACCTTACCTGTAGAAACTTGCTTGACAGACTACTAAGTTAGCCAGAAACACCAAAAATTTCTTTTAACCTTAACGCTTCAATCTGAAGCCTATTCCCAGACAGGCCGGAAGGGTTTCTCCTCTTTTAGCCTGACCGCTGCTTAAGTGGGCGTTGAAGGTATTATCTTAACGCGCTGCTCAACCGGTCAAAGAAGAAAGATTTTAATGTCAACTTTTGAAAGTGACCAGAGAACCATAAGCAAGGTCGTTTTACTGGGTGAGGGCCGGTTGACAAAAGCGCTGGAAATCGAGTTGAACAATCATAATATTATAGTAACTACGCTCGAAAGCCTGCGCCACAGCAAATCGCCCAACCTGGTACTGTACCTGAGCGACCTGCCGAATTTTCTGTCACCTTCGGCCAAGAAGGCTTTATTTGAAACGCTGAAGGCTTGCAGTACCCCTACCCTGGTTTGGTTCCTACAGGCGGTCGTAGCCGGGCAGGATGAATTAATCATTGGTCCGGTAGTCCTCTTTAAAAACGAAGCCTGTATCGACTGCGTTGATTTGTTCGCCCAGAATTACTGGCTGGGCCGGGAGAGCGCACCACCCGAATTGAGCGAAGCGGCGCTGCAAAGTATGGTGCAGGTGCTGGTCCAGCAGGTCGTTCGCCTGAAAGAGGGAAGGGTACCAACCCTGACCTACCCGAACAACATGCTGGTGTTTCACCCGTCAACCGCCAACTGGCAGCTTACCAAGTGCTCATCGCTGGCCTGGTGCCTGACCTGCCCAGCGGCCGAAGTTTATCCCTGGGAAACTTATTCCTACGGAGCGGTCCAGAACTGGACCAGGAAGCAGAATGATCTTAAAGCGGAATAATTTACAACCCATCGTTGATTTATTCTCTACGCGATTATTTTATCTGCCGTTAGAGTCATAAGTAGAGTCATAAGTAGAGTCATAAGAAAGGAAAGCAAAATGAACAACCCTTCTACCAACTTCGCCCTGCTCAAAGAACTGCTCAGCAAATTAGTGGGCGACGCGGCCTTTCGCAATCAGGCCAGCCAAAACCCCCAGGCGGCCTTCGCCGGATACCGGCTGAACCCGAACGAGTTCAATGCTTTGAAAAATTACGCGCTGCGCTTGAATGGCGCCGGAGTCGCTGGTAGCGCCGCCATCTCGGCCTTTGCCTCGGCCACCCCCTGGGGCTAGACCTGATCGAGTCTTTTAGGAGTGATAACGATGACACCTTCACTGGTATTTATTTTTCCGGGTCAGGGTTCGCAGCGGGTAGGGA
>CADDZM010000169.1 GCA_902812345.1 Chloroflexota bacterium
GAGCGCTTCCATCAGGGCCAGTTCCAGCGGCAGTTGGCCGTAAGGCGAAACTTTGAGGTTATAATCCACGCCGCTAAAGATTTTTAGAAAATAAACAACTTGCGCCAGTTCAACCCGTTTAGCCTGCTCTTGCAGCCGGGCGACCGCTTCCGTCGTCATGTCAGCTAACTCTTTGCCGGTAGGGTTGGCTTTGAGAAGCATCAGAGAGCGCAGGTGTTCCACCAGGTCGCGGTTGAAGCGTTTGAGGTCGGTCCCGGTCTGGACCATTTTGTTAATCTGTTCCAGGCCGCCCGGCATATCACCGGCAATAAGGGCTTCCGAGAAGTCGGAGACCGCTTCAATGTTCATCACGCCCAGCATCAGGTGGACCGCTTCAATGGTGATATTGCCGCCGCTATAGACGATTAACTGGTCGAGCAGCGAGAGAGCGTCGCGCAGCGAACCGGTGGCCTGGCGGGCGACGGTTTCAAGGGCTTCAAGTTGAGCGGGGATTTTTTCTTCGTTACAGACGTATTCCAGCCGTTTAACAATCTGTTCAAGGCCGATGCGCTGGAAATCGAACCGCTGGCAGCGCGAAATGACCGTTGCCGGAATATCCTGGGGGTCGGTGGTTGCCAGGATAAAGAGGGCGTGGGGCGGCGGTTCTTCGAGCGTCTTGAGCAAGGCGTTAAAGGCCGCCTCGGTCATCATATGAACTTCGTCAATGATGTAAACCTTCTTTTTAAGGTAAGAAGGCTGGAAGTTAATTTTGTCGCGCAATTCGCGCACTTCGTCAATACCGCGATTGCTGGCGGCATCAATCTCAATCAGGTCGAGGGCGCGGGCCTCGGCAATCGAGCGGCAAGCCTCGCACTTATCACAGGGACGGGCTCTGGGGTCGGGGTCGAGACAGTTAACCGCTTTCGCAAGCAATCGCCCGGTGGAAGTCTTACCGGTGCCGCGCGGCCCGCAAAACAGGTAAGCGTGGGCGGTCCGGCCTGACGCGATGGCGTTGCGCAGGGTGCGAGTAATGGCATCCTGGCCGACCAGTTCATCGAAAGTCTGGGAGCGCCATTTGCGGTAAAGCGTTTGAGAGCGGTTACCATTTGAGTTAGAAGTGGTTCCCGCCGACGGCTCGACAGGCAAGCCCCAATCAAAGCCCGGTAAAGCCCCATTTGTGTCAGTGGTCATTTAAAAGTCCCCGTTATTGCCTTTTGAAACGTTTATTCTTATGTCTTAACCTTATTATACCCCAAAACACCCCGCCTTTAAAGAATAAAAGTACGGGGCTTTGAACTCAAAATACTTCATGTGGAAAACTAATTCAGGGGATTTCTTCTAATCAAAGGATATTTAAAATGTTTCGGGGAAGTCATTCTTCTTCGCTGTCCTCGAAGATTATACCTTCGTAAAGCGCGGCCAGTGGGATAATGATTTCCCGGCTTACCGTTAATACAAGGTTATCGCTCAAATTCTCCAGGGGGTAATTTCGACCCAGCTATTACTATCAACTCGTTGGCGAAACTCTACGCGGATCCGCTCTGAATCAATCATGATATAGTAATTCAGGCCTGGAATTTTCTTGTATTCTTCGGCCTTTGTATTATGGTCATAAACGCGGGTTGAGGGGCTTAAAACTTCAAATAAGGCGACTGACTGGATTGGCGATGGTATAATTATCGCCTTTGTAATATTCCGCCTGGCTGCAGATTATCCCGGCGTCAGGATAAGTTAAGAATTCCTCACCCGCCAGGCGTTTGTGACCTTTGGTCCGCGGTTTACCTGGCACAGCTACTTTAAGGTCACTATTAAAAGCCCGGCAACCGCTTCCTCGCAGGAGGGTGCGGAGTTCAGAAGTCAGGTTAACCACAATCAAACTGTGGTTCAAGCTTCCCTCGGACATGGCGTAGACCTGGCCTCTGTAATACTCCCGCTTGACCGGCGAACGCTGCTCTTCCCAGAGATATTCCTCAACCCTATAAAATTGCTGGTCCGGTTGGAGCATCGCGATTCTCACTTTCTCACTTCTTTTTCTGCCTCTTATTATAGAAGATTTTCAGCCGTTTTGTAACAAAAAAGGACCGGCGTTTGTGCCGGTCCTTCTTAAAAATATCAGGCCGCGAAAAAGCTTAACTTGATTCGAAAAGTTAAATCCGGCGGCGAGTGGTCGAGTGAACCTCCTCGGTGCTGCGGTTCGGGGCAAAAAGGAGGTACATCAGTTTAACGATACCCCAGACAATAAGGGCGTAAATCGCCATCGCCAGCAAGGTCGAAATTTCCAGCACGCCGACCTTGCTAAGAGCCTGGTCGTTAAAGATGCCGTTAAACGGCGCTACGAACGGCGAGGTAAAGTTAAAAATAAAGTTGGCGAACCCGTTGCTGGTATCCGCGCCCAGCAGCCGGAAGATAAACCGCAAAGCCAGCAGAATTTCCAGGATACCCAGCAAGAAATAAATTACCTGGGCGGTCCGGTCAAGGCCGTTATAGCGGCGGGTATAGGGATCGTCAAAGACCTGTTCTTCCCGCTCCACCAGGTTACCATTAGCGTCATAAAAACCCTGGCGGTTGCTCTCGATTTGGGCATCACCCATACGAGAATAACTGCGCTGGTTATCAACGACCGGAGCCGGTTCAACCGGCACGACGGGCTGTACGGGAACCACCGGCTGAGCCGGGGTATACTCTACTTCTTCACGGACAACTTTTCTTCTGGGATCAAGTGGTGCATCCATCTGTCAAAACCTCCTTACAGCCACCGGTTATCAGATGGCTTTTCTCATTTGGTATACAGGTAAGTTTTTAGGAAACCTGTAACAAACCCTTAAAATTTTCCTGGTTAGACTCGGCGTTGCGAGTCATTATATTTTCTTAACACCAAAATATAAGGCATAAACTATGCCAGGTGCTTTTTCCCTTTTGAGAAGCCAAAATTAAAGCATTAATCAGGCGCTAATGCTTTTGGGGCGGGGGTGAAAGTTATAAAAAACTTCTTGAAGTTAGATGCGAAGGGTTTGGAAAAAATGAAATTAATGAAAATAAGATGGAAAAGGCGAAGGAGCGGGGGAGTATAAAAATAAAATGCAGACGACCCCTTTGACCACTTACCGTTGCTTCCTTCCGAACCTGGCGGAGTTCGTAGAGGGGGCCTCTGCACTGAATATAATACTCCTTTGAGCGGTCCAAGTCAAGGTCAGGAGTCGAAAATTAATTGGTTTTGAAACAGGTTGAATCTCGGCAGGGTTTATGTTAAAATTCCGTTGCTTCTAAAGGGCAGCAATTGCGGAGAGGTCGCATAGTTGGTCTAGTGCGTCCGTCTCGAAAACGGATGGAGCGAAAGTTCCCGTGGGTTCGAATCCCACCCTCTCCGCCAGTACCAAACCGGGGAACCGGGCCAGAAGCGCCAATTTAATAACGTGGGGAGGTCGCATAGTTGGTCTAGTGCGCTCGCTTGGAAAGCGAGTAGGGTGCAAGCCCTCGAGAGTTCGAATCTCTCCCTCTCCGCCATTTCAAAAACACCCGGTCGGGTAAAAATGCGCCCGTAGCTCAGTGGACTAGAGCATCGGTCTTCGGAACCGAGAGTCGGGGGTTCGAATCTCTCCGGGCGCGCTACTCCTCTTTTAAGCCTTTGAACTGAATTCAAAGGTCTTTTTATTTTTAAAACCAAAAATCCCGGCGTTGTTCTCGCCAGGATTTTTATAGAACTTCAGGACGAATAAATTAAAAAGTTTAGATTATTGCACCCTGGCAAAGGTTACGGCCAGCGCCAGGGCGAACCCTTTAACATCACTCAATAGCTAAATAATAGCCTTTATTGTTTACGATAGTATTAACACTATATGACGGTAGGACTACGATCAGCCATAAGTACTACAACCCTCCCATTAACGCGGGGTAAAGGCTATGGAAACTTTGCTCATCTGGCTACCATTGTAGCTCATTGTTATATCAATCGTAACGGGAGACCCGGCAACCGCTTTACCGGCCAGGTTGATGCTGCAACTGGCAACGCCGGAGTTGTTGCTAAAACCGCTGCAGGTCGCCGTTGTCTTTGAGAAGCGCCAGGTGGCGTCAAAACTGGCCCCGGCTAAAGCTTGACCGTTGCTTATCAGGCGGCCATAAACCGTCACGGAACTTTCTTTTAGTGGAGCGCTGTCAGGAATACAAGCCTGGATAGTAGTGGGACCATCGGGTCCGCCGCCTTCTTTAGCGGGGAGACAACCACTCGCCGGAATGATATCTTCGCCGGGACCAGGCGCGGGGGGCGGTATATTGTTGTTCAGGAATTCGGGCGGACTCAAAGAATATTTGTCCTGGTACTGCTCGGCTCCAAGCAGGCCCAGCAGGGCATCGTAAGGCCGCGTATTCTCGCTATGCTGTTCAAACCGGGCGCGCTGGAAATATTGGACCGGGTGGATTTTGCCGTCCCCGGCGGGTGGAGGAGCGTTTTCTTCCATAATAACCGGGCTGATAGGGTACCCTTGCTGGCCCAGACCGCCGTTGGCTTTCCAGTATTCCAGAAAACGGCCACAAACCTGGAAGCCGGTCTGGGTAAACATCTCGCAATCGGTACGCCCGTTATAATAGGTCTCATCCGGCTTGGGGGCTACTTTATATTTAGAGGAATATTGCGTGGTTCCCAGTAAGCCGAGCAAAACCTGGTAGGGCGGCCGGTTTTCGGGGTGGTACTCGAACCGGGCGCGCTGGAAATATTGGACCAGGTGAAGTTGCCCGTCACCGGACGGGGGCGGCAAGTTTCGCTCATAAAAGACGCCGCTTATCGGGTAGCCCTGCTGGGACAGACCGCCGTGGGCTTTCCAGTATTGCAAAAATAAACCGCAGGTAGTAAAACCGGTCTGGGGGAAGACCTGGCAATTTTCGGGTGCCCTGGTCAGGACTGGCGAGGGCGTAGGTTCTGCAGCCTCAACCAGGGGACCGGGGACCGCTAAAAAGAGAGACGCCAGGACCAGCGCGGCCAAGATTAAAGGCAACGCTCTAAAAGGGGTATTTTTAATTTTCATTTGCTTCCGTCAACACTGACACTACCCTGATTTTTCTTCATTGAAAACGACCTTGCCCGGGCGCAGGTCCGACCGGTAGCAGCCCTATAGGGGGTTCATCTACCAAAAGGGTTGGCTGGCTGCCCTCTTTTATATTTATCCAGAGGCAACCTTAAAATATGTAACCCCAGACTAAGTAATTGTAGCATATATATGAATTGATTTTCAATTAAGTAAAACTTTCAAAGGCGTTTGATGAGAATGGCGGTTAGGTTGTCAGGATATGCGGTTAAGCTCGCTTAAAGTATTTCGTCTTTTCCTATTAGCCCTATTAGTCCCTTCCTGATTAGAAAGGGCCGAAATTATCTTTTTAGCTCAACTTTATTTAAAACTGCCTTTAAGTCGAGCTAAGATAGGTGAGAATCGCCGGAGGCTTTGACCACGGCCAAGCGGTCCAACTTGAGGTATTGTGGTAAAGGGCCGCCGATTAAAGGCCGGGCGTACTCAATAAAGCCCTCCGTAACGAAATTTCCGGCTGCGTTGATAAAACTCTCCGGCATTTTATGTTCGGTGTTGGCGATATTTTCAAGGGCTGTCACGCCGTACTCGCATTTGTAGCCGCCCGCCTCACCCTGGCCGCGCAATAATGTCACCATCAAACCCGTTTCACCGCCAATAGCCCGGCGGGCGGCAGTAGCCCCGGCCTCCCAGGCTTCGTCCAGGTCAACCGGGCTGGCGCACAACATGCTCATGCGTTGGAGGGTGCCGGGCTTATCGTAACGGGCCGTTATACCCAGTTCCTTGATAATCAGCCCCATCAAATAGTGGGCCGGGCCGTGATAATACTTGTGGCCGAAAGAGTCCACCAGGTAAGGTTCGGCCTGAGTGCCGAGGGTCTTACCGTCCTGGCCGCGAACCGTTTCCCCGATAACCGCCACGCAGTACCCATATTTCTGGTAAACCTCCTGGACATCCTGGAGAAACCGGGCCGGGTCGAGGCGGCGTTCCGGGGTATAAATCAGGTGCGGAGCCTCTTCTTCCCGGCGTTTGCCCAGCGCCGCCGAGGCCGCTACCCAACCCGCATTGCGGCCCATTACCTCAATCAGTTTTATCGGGTGGACGAGGTGGGCCGCCTGGGAGTCTATTCCACTATCCTGGGTCGCAATCGCCAGGTAACGGGCAATCGAGCCGTAACCCGGACAGTGGTCCATCTCCGGCAAGTCATTGTCAATCGTTTTCGGGATGCCGATAGCATGCAGTTTATATCCGGCTTCACGGCTCATCAGGTCTAGGCGGTGGCAGGTATCGGCGCTATCGTTACCGCCCGCGTACAAAAAGTAACGGATGTTATATTTCTTCAGCACAGCCAGGATGCGTTCGCGCTCGGTCTCATTAAGCTTGTAACGGCACATGCCGAGAGCCGCCGAGGGCGTGTGTTTAAGCTGGTCCAGCTTTTGGGGAGTGCCAACCTGCGCCCGCAAATCAATCAAATGCTCCTCTAGCAGCCCCTGTACGCCGTCCAGCATACCGTAAATCTCGCCAACTTCCTCGTGGCGTAAAGCTTCCGCCACCGCCCCGGCCAGACTGCTATTAATTACGGCGGTCGCGCCACCCGACTGTCCGATAATCAGGTTTCCCTTTGTCTTAGGCATCGTTTCTTTCTAAATTATGGTTACTAATAATATTTAGCCGGTTAACAGTTTCCTTACCCGGCCTGATTTTACTACTTTTGAGTTTATTTTACTTCACGCAAGGGAGCCGGATTTTAATTTAGCGAAAAAATAAACTCGTGGCACAGCTAATGCTTTAAATAAATATCAGGGAACCAGGTCAAATAAAGAACTTATACATATAATTTGACTTCCCTAAACCACTTAAAACCTCTTATGAAACCGCATTTTAGGCGAGCGCGAAAGCGTATTGCTCTCTCAGATAAAAACAATGAGCCTGGTAGCCCGAAAACTAGCAGGCTCTTTTTTTTCATAATTTTAACTCCCCTGTCTTCCCTTTTCCGCCTGCCGCTGCGTTCTTTAACGCCCTTTGTAAAATTCCAACACCTGTTTTGCCGCGCTTACTATGCGTTCTCGCATTTCGAGCGGCTCCACGACTTCGGCCAGAGTGCCAAAACCCAGCAAATGTTCGCAGGCTTCCTGCGCGGTCTGGAACCTTATAACCACTTTTATCCAACCGTCTTCGCCGGGCTGCCCGGTCTCTTCGATACGGGCAAACCGCAAACTAAAAGCCAGCCGTTTTAAGAGGTCCGGCGCGACCCGCACCGTTACCCGGTAGGCCGGGAGGCTGGCCTGAAACTGGCTGGCCGAGGCTTTCCAGTAAGCCTCCAGGTTAAAATCAGGCGGGCGCTGGCAGCGCGTTTCGCTCGGAGCGGCCTCTACCACCCTTGATACCCGGTACGAGCGGATTTCACCTGCAACGCCCGCCACCAGATACCAGACGTTACCCCTGGCGACCAAACCCAGCGGGTCCACCGTCCGTTCAACCTCGACATTATCGTTGCGGCGGTAAGTCAGCCGCACCTGGCGTTCTTCCCAGACGGCTTCCTGGAGAGTGGGCAGCCAGGTAGCGCTTTCTTCGGGCTGCCGCCAGCCCGTTGTATCAATATAAATCCGCTGGCGGGCGTATTCCGCGCCCTGGCGCTGCACGGGTGGGAGGGTTGAGAAAAGTTTGATTAGAGCAGCCTCGGCGGCCTGGTTAAGCCCCAGGTCGGAGAGCAGGCGGGCCGGTCTGGTTAAAAAGAGGGTTTGTATTTCCGCTTCGTTAAGCCCGGTAAGGGTGGTCTGGTAGGGTTCAAGCAAACTCCACCCACCGCCGCTACCACGTTCGGCGGTCACCGGGATGCCGCTGCTTCCAAGAGCTTCCATGTCGCGGTGAATAGTCCGCTCTGAAACTTCCAATCTTCGGGCCAGTTCTGCGGCGGTCAACCGCCGGTGCGCCTGTAGCAGCAGCATTATCGAAAGCAGCCGGTCAGCCCGCATTTGGTTTCCTTTTGGAATCTATACCCCTTAAAACTGAAGACCCTACATTTTTAATTATAACAGTTTAATATGACAATAGCTGTCATATTAGGACGGTATACTTGATTGCAGTAGAAATCTAATTTAGAAAAAGTAGTAAAGCTTTTTTAGAGAAAAGGAGCAAAGCTGATGGCTGAAAAAACATTAACCGGGAAAATAGCGGTTGTAGCCGGGGCCACCCGTGGGGCCGGGCGAGGTATTGCGCTTGGCCTGGGGCGGGCCGGGGCTACCGTCTACTGCACCGGACGCAGCGTCCGGGGTCAAAAAGGGTCGGGCATGGGCCGTCCCGAAACCATTGACGAAACCGCCGAACTCGTCAATGAAGCCGGCGGTAGCGGGATTGCCGTTCAGGTGGACCACCGTGACGAAAACCAGGTCAAAGCTTTATTCGAAAGGGTTAAAGCTGCGCAGGGCGGCCTGGATATCCTGGTGAACGACATCTGGGGCGGTGAACCGTTTACCGGCTCTGAAATGGGTAAACCATTCTGGGAACTTTCGGTGCAAGATGTTTTGCAACTGCTGGAGACGGCCGTCAATACTCACATCATCACGGCGCGGTATGGCGCGCCCCTTTTAATCGCGCGCGGTAAGGGCTTGCTTATCGAGGTGACCGATGGCGACACTTTCCGCTACCGGGGCAATCTTGCCTACGACCTGGTTAAAATCTCAACCATGCGGCTATCTTACGCCATGTCCGAAGACCTTAAACCGCACAGGGTGGCCGCGTTATCGCTTACACCCGGCTTTCTGCGCTCGGAAGAAATGCTGGACTATTTTGGCGTGACCGAAGAAAACTGGAAAGAGGCCGTCAAACAGGAAAAACATTTTATCGCCTCCGAAACGCCTTACTATATCGGGGAAGCCGTAGCCGCCCTGGCCGCCGACCCGGCTATTATGGCGAAAACCGGCACTTACCAGAGCACCTGGAAACTCAAACGCGAGTACAATTTCCGGGATAAAGATGGTTCCCAGCCGGACTGGGGAAAATACTTCGAGGAACAATTCCCCGAACTTGCCGCCGTATAAGCTGGCGCGTTCCCGCTTTAACTTCTCTTTAACTTCTCTTTAGCCTCTCTTTAGCCTCTCTATTGCAAAGCGGGAACAAGCCTATTCCGCCCGGGCGGGCGCTTCGCTAACAAAGCCTGGACTGCCCGCCCGCAGTCCCACCAGCAAGAAAAGCACCGTAAAGACCATAAGCAGGATTAAAGGAATAGTCCAACCTCCGGTCTGATCGTGGATGAAACCAAACAGGGTCGAGCCGACTGCCGCCATCATATAGCCGACCGATTGGGCCATCCCGGAGAGTTCGGCGGTCTGGTGGGTGTGGTGGGCGCGCAGGACAAAGAAACTCAGAGCCAGGCTGATGGTCGCGCCCGACCCCCATGCATACGATAAACACCCCCGTCATAATCCCGGCCTGGCGCGGAAACTCGCGTTTAACGAACCCAGGCAGCAGCACGTTCCCGATAGCGATGCCCATACCCACCAGAGTCGTCCCGCCAAAAAGGGCAATTTCGAAAGGAATCGCCCGCAAAAGTATACCGGTCGCCAGCACAGCCATACCGCCGAGCAAAGTCTTTTCCATCCCAAAGCGGCGAGCCAACCTGGGCGCGAATGGCGAAATCAGGGCAAAAGCCAGGAGCGGTAGAGTAGTGAGCAGACCGGTCAGGGTGTTGGAAAGACCGGTATCCTGACGAATATTTCTTACTACCGGCCCGACCGAGGTAATCGGCGCACGCAGGTTGGAAGCAATCAGGATAATTCCCAGGACAAGCAGCCAGGAACCGGGCCGGTAGTTTTTCCGGGCGGTGCTAGAGTCTTCTTTCTGAAGCATGGTGTCTTTCTAAGTGTGTCCGTTATTAGGACAAGTATACCCCAAATGCTTGAAAAAGGCTTAACCCCGAATTAAATCCCCACCGCCCTGGTTTAACCTTCGGGATAGGTAGAAACAGAGTTGCCCGGAAAAGATAGGCTCTGTAAAAAGAGGTCGCGGCGGTCCACATTAAGCAGGATTTGCCTGACCGCCACTTTTTTAAATAGGCCGATTTGCAAAGTTACAGGTTGCGCCAGGGTAAGGACCACCTGCCCTTCTGTGGAGAAGGCCAGGTTTAAGCGGTAGCGGTCTTTATGGTAAAAAGGTTTAAGGGGCAGGGGCGAGTCTAGTTTCTCTTTTACCGGCACGGCCCCAACCAGGACCGAGCGCGGCAAGTCGGCGCGGAACTGGTAGCTATAGCGCAGCCGCAAGTGAGTAGCGGCCAGGCGGTGTTTGGTGAAGAGCGGCGCGAACAGCATCACAAGGATAAAAACGTGCAGGCCGACGACTATCCCCAACAACACAAATTTCAACCAGCCGTGGACCAGTAAGGCTATCAGTAAGTCCATCCCGATAGCCTCAAAGATAATTAACATCACAAAAGCCACCGCCATGCTCATGTATTCGCTACGCCTGGCAGTATATTTAAATTCTTCAGCCGGTTCTTTCATGCCAAGCGCCTTCCCTAACCCAACTAATTCTTTATTCCTCGTTCTTAAGGTCGCGTTGTTCGCTCTATGTGCCACCTCCATTATAATTTATTTCCAATTATATATCCAGGACCGTTTTAGTTACATTTATCACAATTTTATTTTTCCTTTTCAAACAAGAAGAACGCACCGGACACGGCCCGTTCTTCTTTAACTTTTAATTTAACTTTATTGCTAAAGACCCGGGAGGCGAATTTAAATCTTCATAATAAGCGGCATAACCACCGGGCGGCGTTTGACCTGAGCATAAAGAAGGTCGCCTACGAAATCTTTGACCTGCTTAATAGTTGCAGGGCGGTCAGCCAGCAAATCTTCCTGGTTGAATTGTTCCTCAACCCGGCTACGCACGTAATCAAGCAATTCCCCGGCCTCCCGTATGTAGACGAAGCCCCGGCTGACCACGTCCACCGACCCGGCCAGCAGCCCGCTTTCAGCGTCGGCAACCAGGACAATCATCAGGATGCCGTCCCGGGCCAGTATACCCCGGTCCTTGATAACCACGTCACCGATGTCGCCCACCGTCGCGCCGTCCACGAAGATTGGGCCCGCCGGGACGGTCCCGGTAATGCCGCCAAAGTCCGGCCCGAACTCCGCGACCTTACCGTTATCCATGGTCAAAATATTCGCTGCATCATAACCCAGGTTCTGGGCCAGTTTGCCGTAAAGGGCCAGGTGGCGCGGCTCACCGTGAATCGGCATCACATAACGCGGCTTGACCAGGTTTATCATCAATTTAAGTTCTTCCTGGCTGGCGTGGCCGGAGACATGGACCCGCTGAATAGCGCTGTATATAACATTCGCACCCTGCCGGACCAGGCTATTGATAATCCGGCCTACCGAGGTTTCGTTGCCGGGAATAGGCGTGGCCGAAATAATCACGGTATCGCCCGGCTGAATCGAAAGAGTCTTGTGTTCTTTGTTGGCAATCCGGCTGAGGACGGCCATTGGTTCGCCCTGCGCCCCGGTGACGACATACGCGATCTGTAAAGGGTGCTGGTTAGCAGCTTCCCCCGCCTTGATAAGGGTATTTTCGGGAATATCCAGGTAACCGAGGTCGCGGGCCATCGCCACGTTATTTTCCAGGCTGCGCCCCAGCGGCGCGACTTTGCGGCCGTACTTGTAGGCTGTATCCAGCACCTGCTGGACGCGCGAGATGAGCGAAGCAAAAGTGGCGACAATTATCCGGCCCTCGGCGTCCCGGAAAATCTGGTCGAAAGCCTGGGTCACCACCGCCTCGCTGGGGGTCATGCCGGGCGATTCAACGTGGACGCAATCGCTCATCAGGAGGTCAACGCCCCGGTTGCCGATTTCGGCCAGCTTGCCAAATTCGGTTACTTTACCGTCCACGGGCGTCTGGTCGAACTTGAAGTCGCCGGTATGGACGATTAATCCGGCCGGGCAGGTGATAGCCAGGCCCACACCGTCCGGCACCGAATGGGACACCCGGAAGAACTCAACCTTGAAAGGCCCGGCCTGGATAACATCGTCCGGGCTGACCACGTGAATTTGCGCGCCTTCAACCAGCTTGCGTTCTTTAAGTTTGACCCGGACCAGCCCGGCGGTCAGGCGAGTACAGTAAAGGGGCAGTTGGATTCCAAGCTGAGGCAGCAGGTAAGGCAAAGCGCCGATATGGTCTTCGTGGCCGTGAGTCAGAAAAATGGCCCGGATGCGGTCCAGTTTATCCTGGAGATAGGTAATGTCGGGGATAACCAGGTCTACGCCGTACATATCGGCAGTGGGAAAGCCCAGGCCGACATCAACCAGGATAATATCGTCGCCATACTCGAAGCAGGTGATATTTTTACCCACTTCGCCCACGCCGCCCAAAGGAATGACCCTCACGCGGGATTGCGCCGGGCCTTCTATTTGTATATCTTCCAAAAACCCCTCTTTGTCTAGTTAAAACCCGCCCTGACCCGGCCATACCCGAAAATCCCTCCTGTATGGCTGTGCTAAAAGCTAATTAAATAGCTGTTATTACCTGTAAAGAAGGGTGAAATCCGGTATTGTAAAGGCGCGGACAACACCACCCGCGCTCATTACATCGCCCTGCTGCTTTCCCTTTAAGCGGGTAAAGCGGGGAACAGTTGCCGGTTAACGCTAAAAAGTTAATATTAAAATTTAAATCCGAAAACAGACTAAAAACTTAAAAGGCTAATCCGTAATAGCCTTAAAAATTCCAAAAATCAGGCCGTGGCGAGATGTCGCTCAATCTCGGCAATCAGGGCGGGGCGGTCTTCCAGGGTCGGGTAGAGCAGAAGACGGTCGGGCCGCCAGGCCTGGGGATAAAGCAAGCGCAGCCATAAGCTGAGTTCGCGGCCATCGGGACGGGTGCAGCGGGCTCGAATGGCCTGGAGTTGGCGGCGGCGAGCCTGCAGTTGGCGGCGGCGAAGCTGGCGGTTTTCCCGCAACTCAGCTTCACTAAGAAAGGCCGCTACTTCGTCCGGTTCCTCGTCTTCTTCAAGTTCAGCCTCATCCGGCAGGAAGGCAGCCGTCGCGGCCTCCGAGTGCACGGCCACGCGCAGGGCCGCCGCTGCGTCTTCTTCCGGCTCCTGCAAAACATCAATCGCGCTGATTTCATTCCAGCGGTAAAAGAGGCGGTAACCGGGGGCATACAGCAAAATGCCGCTGTCGTCGAGGCGCACCTCCGAGAGCATTTCAAT
>CADDZM010000170.1 GCA_902812345.1 Chloroflexota bacterium
ACTTAGGACAATCTGTTGCAGCGCCGGTTTGTGTGCGGGCAGGGCGCTGCCGACCCCGGCGATTAGCTTGTTAATTTCGTTCGCGACAAGGACATTTACGTTATCCACGATGCCGTTAAGGTTCACAAACGGTATTTCCAGGCCGCCGGCGCTGACCGGTTCGGCCAGGGTCAACACCACCTGCCCGTCTTTGACC
The DNA here is from genome assembly GCA_902812345.1 of Chloroflexota bacterium. Classification (GTDB taxonomy): domain Bacteria; phylum Chloroflexota; class Chloroflexia; order Chloroheliales; family Chloroheliaceae; genus 54-19. The sequence continues at coordinate 197 of CADDZM010000170.1, forward strand.
GTCACGTTATCCTTCAGGTTAAGGTCAAGCTGGCGGCCTATCGCGGCGGCTCTGGCGGTTATTTTCACCTGGTTACCAGGGGTTAGCTCGACCACGACCTCCTTAATTTCCAGCACGCCAAGCACTTTAACCGGGTTGGCCGCGAGATAGGTTGCAACTTCGCGGTTGATATATTCCTGGCTCAGGGTCAGCCGGGCATCCTGCTGCTGGCTGGCGGCCGGGGGAGGGACCGGGCTAACCGCTAGCGGCTGGCTTACCACCAACCACAAAAAGAGGACCGTTACAACGACACCCAGCGAAGTCCCCAGTAGCAAGATGCCGACAACGCCCAGCCAGAGGTTCAAGCGCCGCCTGCGCACTACCGGGGGCGGCGGCGGGTAGCCTGTGTTAAAAGGCGGCCTTGTATCCTCAATTTGCCTCATTTACTAACCTTCCTCTCTGGCGCCCCGGCTTTAATCTCGTTTCAGGGTTTTCTTGCTGTTAGCTAAATCATAATATTTATACCGTAATTGATGCTTTCCCGATATGATAAAAATCGCACTGGCCCCAGATTGGCCCGGCGCTTTATCTCCGCAAGGCCACCACATCCTTGCGTTTCTGGACAAAGTAGGTGCCATACAGGAAAAGAGCCGTCATGAGAATCAGGATAAACCAGCGTACGAATAAGTGGACGGCCCGGTTCCCCAGGGTGCCGTCGTCGTTTATGGTACACCCATTATCGGCGTAATCGTTCCCGTTAAAAATGCCGCTTACTCTCTCGTAATCACAACCGGTCGCAAAGAAACCGGCCCTTTGTTGGTCGTCCATCCCGGCTATAAATATCCGGTTCAGGTCAGCCGTTGTCCCCAGGCTATCCAGCGACCATTTGGTGATGGTGATATAGCTGAAGGCTTTAGTCGGGCCGGACAGGTTGAAAATAACCCCGGAAAGGATAATCTGGGGTATCAGGATGATTGGGATGATACTGACCGCTTTATCGGTATTGCTGGCAAGGGCGGAAACCAGCAGACCCATCCCGATACCCGCCAGGGTCGTCAACCAGAGGCTGAAAGTTAGCTCCATAAAACTGGGAAAGAGCGCGCCTTTTTCCGGCAGCCCGCTAAAAATAGCCAGAATTACTATCAGCAAAATACTCTGGATAAGGCCCAGGATTGCCAGGACGAAAACCTTTGAGGCGATATAGGGCAGCACTCCCAGGTTAACCAGGCGTTCGCGCATGTAAATGGCGTTTTCCTTGGTGATTTCGCGGGCGGCGTTGATAGTACCGAGCCAGACGCCGGACATCGCCAGCATGAACGAAACCTGCTGGGCGAGAGAAGCCGGGTGCCCCGGTCCCGCCTCAAAGACGCCCCGCCCCGCCACCAGGCCCAGGATGATACCGATAATCGGAGCCTGCAAAATCAGGAAAATCAGGTTGACGCGGTCCCGGATAATCAGTTCGGCGTAACGCCGGGTTAAAATCATGAACTGGTTAAAAGCCGACACCGCCGGAGAGCGCAACGGTTTCTGGTACGGTTGGGGCGGCGGCGGCGGATAGCCGGGCGCGCCGTACATCTGCGGGTACGGCACGGGGGCCGGGTGCGCCGGGGCCGGTATAGTAGTCTGCGGCCGGACAATATTTTCCTGGAAATAAGGCGACTGGCGAAATTTCGCTTCCCACTCGTCGGCGCTGGTCGGGGTTTCCTCCAGCTTGGTATAAATATCGGGGAACTCGCGCACGTCGAAAAATTCCAGGGCTTTCTGAGGTGTGCCAAAGAAGCAAAGTTTGCCGCCGCGTCCTAAAAACACCACCTTGTCGCAAACATTGATATTGGTGGTGGCGTGGGTCACCAGGATGACCGTACGGCCCTGGTCGGCCAGGCGGCGCATCAGGTACATCAGGCGTTTGTCGAGGCCCGGGTCCAGGCCCGAGGTCGGTTCATCTAAAAAGAGCAGGTTCGGCTTGGCTAAAAGCTCAACCGCGATTGAGGTACGTTTACGCTGCCCGCCGGAAAGCTTGAATACCGGCACATCGCGGCGTTGCAGCATGTCCACATCGGCCAGCACTTCTACCACGCGCTGCTCGATTTCAGCGTTGGTCGTATCCTCCGGCAACCGCAGTTTCGCCACATAATACAAGGCCCGGTCTACGGGCAATTCGCGGTGAATAATATCGTCCTGCGGCACATAACCGAGGCTGGTCCGGTAAATCGCAAAGTTGCGATAATAGTCGTCGCCGTTAAACAATACCGCGCCTTCGCTGGCAGGCCGGAAACCGTTGAGAGCATCCATCAGGGTTGATTTACCCGCGCCGCTGCCGCCAACCAGGGCGATAAACTCTTTAGGCTGGATGGTCAGAGAGATGTCATTTAACAGCACCAGGCTATTATTATTAACGGCTTTACGCAGGTGCAGGGCGTCAATGCGCACTTTGTCGGAAGCGGCCTGACCAATCTGGCCGGGCTGGTAATTTAGCTGGTAGCTGGCAATCTGGATGGCGTCACCCGGGTTGAGTTCAACAGGGCGGTGCGCCTGGACCCGCTCTCCGCGCACATAAGTGCCGTTTCGGCTGCCCAGGTCTTCAATGGTCGCGCCGTAACCCTGGCGGCGAATGACTGCGTGATGTGCCGACACCGCCGGGTAGTCCAGCCGCATGAAGTTATCGGGGGCGCGCCCGATGGTAATGGTTTGCACCGAAGGGTCGAGTTGCAGGGTCAGGTTCTGGCTGATGGCGGGCCGGGCCGAATCTTCGTAGGTTAGAGATACGAAGTTACCATAGTTATCCCCGATACGGATAACATCGCCATCTACAAGGTTACGTTCCTGGAAGCGCTGGCCGTTAAACATCAAGCCGTTCGCGCCGCCCCGGTCAAGCAGGGTGTAACCGTGCGGCCCGGCTTTGAGGGTGGCGTGGTTGCGGGAAACGGTTGGAATCGGGATTTGAATATCATTTTCCGGGGCGCGCCCGATATTTATTTGCGGCTGAATCAGGACAAATTCTTTGGAAATTTCCCGGTTATTATCGGCATAGGCTACTTTTAGTAAGGGAGGTTTGGGACCGATAACCATGGTGCCAAACCCGGCATCTTCGGCAATTTGCGCCTGGGGCGGCGCGGCGACCGGCCCGCCATGACCGTTCTGGGAATTGGCAAAGCTCGGCTGGACCCCCGGCTGAGCAGGATTAGCGTAGCCGCTGGCCTGGTTGGCAACCTGGGAAAGATTTGGCTGAGGCCGGAGGCTATTCTGCGGGTCGGAGGCGGCAACCGGGCTGTCCGCCGTCACGACAAGGACAATGGCAGTACCAAGCTGAATCGGCGCGTCGGGCGGCACTATTACCGGACCCTGGACCGGGTAGCCGTTGACCAGGGCCGGGTTTGCCTGGCTCAAATTCTCTAACAGCCAGCCCTGCCCGTTATAACTCAGTTGGACGTGCCTGCGGGAGACCTGGGGATGATTAATCAGCAAGCTGTTCCCCGGTTCCCGGCCAACCGTTACCGGTTCGCCCTTTAGTTTTAATTCCTGGACCTGGCGCCCGTCCTGCAGAACGACCAGTTTATACCCCGTAACCATAGATTTTCCGTCTTATCCTATTTTGTAATATGTGTAGTAAATGTCAGAACCCTGCCAGAAATTCTACAGGGAAGCAATCGAAATACTCTAACAGGCGTTTAATCTATTATTTCAATCACATTGCCGTTCCCGGTATTGAACCCGGCGGACTGCGCTAACTGCGGCGGGAAAATATCTATTACAACTATGTCGGCAGTCCTGGCATCTATAAAGACGAGCGAGCGGGCGCCGTTCTGGGCAAACCCGTTATCCTGTAAAACGCCTCTGCCCTGGGAATTGCTGTTGTAGAAGGCCACAATCTGGTCAATGCTATCGGAAGTGACAAAATACTGGGCGTCATGGGCGGTCTGCCCGAAACCCTGGTCATAAGCGTCCATCCGATTTTGTTTAAAGGTGTCGGATACATTAACTTGGCGAGTGTTCGGGTAAACGCTGAGGGTCGTCCGGTTGCTGATACTTCGCCCGGTCGCGCTGTTATTTTGCCCCTGGTTGCCCTGGTTATTATTGACGACAGGCTTGCCGCTCCCGATTGCCACGGCTATTACAACGATAATTAACACCACGACCAGGGCTATCCCGCCCCCGATAATATACAACTGGTTGTTGTTTCGAGGCCGGACCGGACCGGGCGCAGCATAAAAGCCCGGTCCTTGCGGGTTGTAGTTCTGGTTCGGGGCGTAAGGATTGGGGTTGAAATTTGGGGCTTGCGGGTAAGCGTTCTGGTTATAGACCGGGTTCGGCTGGTTCGGGTTGTAAGGCTGGTTTGCCGGGTAGGCGTTCTGGCGGTAATTTGGGGCTGCCACGTTGTTTGCGTTGTGGGCTTGATTTAGCAAAGCGGGCGGGACGCTCACGACCTGGGTTTCGGCGCGCAAGGGGTCGTCGCTCTGGCTGGGCTGGGCCGGTTTTTCGGCGGGCGGGTTGGATGGTGTTTTAAGCGGAGCCTGGAAGATTTCCGTAACCGGGAGGGCCGGTTTTACAACCGGTTCAGGCTGCGCTTGCACCGGGGCAGGAGCCTGGCTGCTCTGGGAGGCGGCTTTTAGGCGGCGAGCAAATTCCAGGGCTGATTTAATCCGGTTGGGCGGGTTTTTCTCCATGGCCTGGGCGATAGCCTGGTCCAAATCCGGCGGGTATTTGAGACCGGGGGCGTTGGCGGAGAGCGGCGGGACCGGTGTGTTCATGTGCTGGCCCATTAACTCGAACTGGTTGCCCTGAAAAGGGGTTTTGCCGGTTATCATCTGGTAGGCCAGCACCCCCAGGGCGTATATATCACTGGCTTTCCCGGCCTGCCCGGTCCACTGTTCCGGGGCCATGTAAGGCGGGGTGCCGGAGGTGGTTGCCATTACCATTACGGACTTTTGCGAACCGTTCAGGGCGGTCGCCAGGCCAAAATCGGCCAGGAGCGGGCGGCCCCAGTTATCAATCAAAATATTTTGCGGCTTTATATCGCGGTGGACCAGACCCTGTTTGTGGGCTTCATCCAGGGCCGAGCCAATCTGTTCCAGCAAACTGACTACCTCCGGTAAAGGTAGCTGGATTGGCGGTTTGGTTGGGTCGGGTTGAATGCGGTTGGAAAGAGAGCCGCCTCCGGCCAGGTCGGTCACGATATAAGCCAGGTTGGAGTTTACCTCATAATCAAGCACATGCAAAATGTTCGGGTGATTGAAGCGGGCCATTACCCCGGCTTCGCGGCGGACATCTTCCCGCACCGCCGGGTCGCCCATAAATTCAGGGTTGATAATTTTGATTGCCACCTGTTTTGGCGGGACAAATTTAATATCTTCCGCCGCAAAAACCTGCCCGAAAGCGCCTCTGCCCAGGAACTGTTGCAGGCGGTAGCGATTGGATATAACTTGATTCGGATTTAGGGCCGGTGTGGCTTCAAAGTTTTGCATATTATTCTGGACTTTCTTTGAGAAAATTTGGGACTTTGCTTGCTATTATTATAATATATAAATTCGTTAAGCGCGTTAATTCAACCTTGAAAAATAGCAGGAATTTTAAGATTCCCCGGTTCCTTACAGTTTATTAACAAAACCATTTCCGGTCAGTGACTTAATTCGCATAACTCGGGTTATTTCAGATTTTCCTATATATAATCTTGTATATAATCTTGTTTTATAGTCTTTTGTCCTTTGCTTTTTTATTTTTTCCCGGCCATACTAAAAGCTACAATTATAAAAAAGAGTGGGAGCAAGCCAGATGATTGATAGAGGTGAGCCCAAAGCCGGAGTTAAAGATGAGAGCCAGATTGACCAGAACCGGGCTGACCAGCAGCTCAGTTCCCCCCGGAAATTTTTTAATATCACTAAAGACACCATTTTTGGGTTCCTGGATGACGACTGCTTGGTGCTGGCCGGGGCGGTCGCTTTCTCGGCTGTACAAAGCCTGGTGCCGCTGGTGATTGGTTTTATCTCAGTTGGAAGCCTTCTATTGCAAGACCCGCAAACCCGCTTGAACTTTATCGGGGTCATGATTGCGGCGGTTCCCCCGGAATTAAGCTCGGTCTTTAAGTTTGAAGACCTTATCAATAACTTTATCAACGGGGCGGGTCTGGCCGGGGTTATCTCGGTCCTGGTGCTGTTGTGGACGGGTAGCGGGGTTTTCGGCCAGCTTAAGTATGCCACGAACCGGGCCTTCCGGGTCGAAAAAGATTTACGCAACCCGATTCTTCAGACCGGTATCCAGCTTTTAATGCTGCTATTCCTGGGCGGTCTTTTAATAGTAGCCTTTTTGGTAAATATTCTCTTCGGGCTATTTTTCAACCTGAAAATCAGTATTTTTGGCATGTCGCCCTTTGACTTTAGTTTCCTTTTGCCGGTTTTGTCTTATCTCATTCCCTATTGCCTTGAATCGGCCGTCTTTTCCTTAATATATAAGTTCAGCCCGGCCCGCAAGGGCGTACGCTGGAAGCCGGTTATAATGGCCGGTCTAATAACCGGGATTCTCTTTGAACTGCTAAAACAACTCTTTAATGTGTACGTGGTGCTGTTTAACGCAGCCGGGAGTGCGGCCAAAACTTACGGGGCGATTGGCGGGATTTTCGTTTTCCTGTTTTTTCTTTTTCTTGCCGCCAACGTTATTCTGCTGGGGGCGGAACTGGCGGCGCGTTTACATAACTTCCCGGAAGGGCTGGCGACCGCCAAATCGAAAGAGGCGCTGGTCGAAATCCCGGCTGAGGATATTCAAAGCGAGATGGTGCCCCGGCGGTTCGCCCCGGCGGTCAGGGAAGCCGAGGTAACCGGCGAAGCCACTGGTAAAGAGATTGGGCCGCCCAGCGCCAGCCTGGGGTCCGTCCCAACGGAGGGTGGAAGTGTAACCCAAACCGGGGGTTCCGGCTCAAACGGGGCAAGCGTCAAAAACAAAGCGCCCGGCCCTGAAAAGGCAAAGCCCTCTGGACGAGTTAAGCCACCCAAAAGCGAGAACAGGCTGGCAATGGTTACGGGAAGTATCGTACTGGTAGTGGCGGCGGTTATCGGTTACCTGTTTCGCCGCAAACCGCCTGCCAACCTTTGATTTGGATTTCCCTGTTTCCGGCCTTCCCCGGTTTGGGCTTAACGGCTTTAAAAAGCCAAATCTTTTAGAATTACCCAGGTTATGACAATGGTCCTTGTCGGAACCTGGAACATCAATTTTAGTTAGGGTTATAGCAGGTAGGGGTATTCGCAACAGCCCGAAACCTGAAGCGAGTGTCCGTACGGTACATTTGCCCAGCGGACCGCGGGTACCCCCGGGTGCCTTCAGTTCGCCGTTTCCTCGCAACAAGTCTTTGTACGTACCGCTCCTTCAGGATGACAAAGGGGCCGCTCCTTTTGGTTGGCCTACTCTATACGGTGAAATCTTTTTACGCATTATGCCTTATAACTATTGCATACTTTCTACCTGGATCTGGTATAAACTCTCCAGCCTACTTTTTCAATCAAGCAGTTGCTTATATGGTTAAATCGCCACTTTTGTTTTTCCGGTGAGTTTATGCTATTTTGTTAGGGGAACAATTCTCAATTTATTAAACAATGATTGGAGGACCCAACTTTTATGGCTAATGCGCTAACTCTCACGGATGAAGAAATTGTAGTTACCAGACTTCAGCCGCTTACGCCGGTTATGAAGGCTACCCCGGACGACGCTGACGGCACCGACGGTACGGATGGTGAAGCGGACGCGGACGGCACCGATGGTACCGATGGTGAGGCGGATGCGGACGGTACCGATGGCGGCGGTGGCGACACCGATGGCACCGACGACGAAGCGGACGCGGACGGCACTGATGGTACGGACGTTTAACCGGCGATTGGCGTAACCGCTTCTTTCAACCAGGTAGCGGTTACTTTCCCCCTGGCTTTTTTGATGCGGGACCGGCAGGCTTTAACGGTTCCTGAAGGTGGATTGAGGAGTTCGGATGGTTAAGGTCGGATTTAATCTTTCCCAGGTGCTCAGCCCGTTAGACCTTTCCCGGTTTCTCGAAGAATACTGGGAACAAAACCTGCTTTACATCCCCAGGGAAACCCCCGATTACTACGCCGAACTTCTCACCATGCCCGATATAGACCGGCTTATTTCTTCTTCCGGCCTGCGCTATCCTTCGCTGCGGCTGGTTAAAAACGGCGTCTCTATCCCATCAACCAGCTACACTTACAATATGCCCTGGGGCGGCGACTCTTTCAGCCGAATGATTGATAGTGAGGTTGTTTTCTCGGAGTTTTACCAGGGCGCGACCCTCGTCCTGCAGGCCTTGCATACCAACTGGGTGCCGCTGGCCCTGTTCTGCCGCAACCTTGAAACCTTCTTTAACTACCCGGTCCAGACCAATATTTACCTGACTCCCCGACATTCTCAGGGCTTTTCCGCCCACTACGATACCCACGACGTTTTCGTTTTACAGGTGGCGGGCGCGAAACGCTGGCGCATCTACGAAGGACCAATTCACCTGCCCGACCGCTCCCAGGCTTTTAAGGCAAGCGAGACCGCTCCCGGCAGGTTGCTGCTCGACCAGGAGCTTAAAGCCGGGGATATGCTTTATTTGCCGCGCGGCTTCATCCACGAAGGCCTGACCTCCGACAGCGACTCGTTGCACATCACGGTTGGCATTATTTCCTATACCTGGGTGGATATTTTTAATGAGGCCTTATCTCTTGTAAAAACCGACCCTGAATTCCGGGCATCGCTGCCGCCCGGTTTTATCCGCCAGGACGCTCCCGGCGCCGGGCTTCCGAGCGGTCACTTTGCCGCTTTGCTGCAGAAATTCAACGAGGCAGCCGTCCTCGATAAACTGGCCGGTAAAATCGCTGACCGCTTTATGTCAAGTCGGAAGCCCATCCTCGACGGGCAATTGAACCAGCTTCGTTTGCTTGAAAGGTTGCATGCGGCTTCACGCCTGGAGCGCCGGTCGGGTATTTTATGCAAACTTGAACCCGGCGACAATTCGATAAGCCTGGTTTATACCGGGAAGGAAGTTACCTTCCCCGGTTTTGTAGAAAAAACTTTGCGCTTTATCCTGCGGCAGGAGGACCGCTCTTTTATGGTCGCGGACCTGCCGCAGGAGTTGGACGAGGCCGGAAGACTGGTCCTGGCTCGCCGCCTGGTAAGAGAAGGGTTTTTAGTCGTTGTCGACAGTAATTAAACCGCATTTTTTCTGCTCACTGGCTTCGTCCGCCGCCGAAGAACAACTTTTTGGTACGGCGTCGCGGGGCGATGTCTGGTTTTTGCTGGAATACCGGCCGCCCTGGGAAGCCGAATCTTTTGCCGCCAGCAACCTGCCCGCCCCGGTTAAAGAACGCATTTCCGGCTACCTAAAAACTATCCCTGGCTCTCGCCTGCACTTTATCAAACACCAGCGTCACACCGACCCCTATATAAATCTTTTCGTGGCCCTGACCCGTGAAATCGGCCCGGCCATTTATAAATTTCCGCTGACCGGCTATGCGGAAATTTTAGACCTGGATATCCTTACCCTGTTGCAAAAACCGGCCCAGTTTAAGGACTTTGCCGTGCATGAGCCGCTTTTTCTGGTCTGCACCCACGGCAAGCACGATAAATGCTGCGCCAAGTTTGGCCGCCCGGTCGCTAAAGAGTTTAGCAGGCAAGCCGGTCTCAAAGCCTGGCAGGCTTCCCACCTGGGCGGCGACAGGTTTGCCGCGAACGTGGTTTGTTTCCCGGACGCGGTCTATTATGGCCGGGTGCTGCCGGAAGAAGTCGAAACCATTGTGAAAAATTACCGGCAGGGGAAACTTTATCTTGAAAGGCTGCGGGGCCGCTCTTGCTACAACTTTATAACTCAGGCCGGCGAATATTACCTGCGCCGGGAAACAGGCATCCTCGACCTGCCCGGCTTTCATTCGCTGGGCGGCAAAAAGCTGGTTGACGACCAATGGGCGCTCCAATTTCAGAACTTAGCCAGCGGGAAAATCCATACTATCACCGTTCAAAGGCTGCCCGGCGCAATCCGCAATTTTTTAACCTGCCGCGCTCTTAGAGAATCAGGCGCAGCCCAGTACCATTTTATCTCCCACCAGGTCAGCTAAAATTAATTCCGGTTTTAAATGCGCTATTTTTATTCAATACCGACAAAAGGCTTTTAATATGAGGTATACTGGAGAAACAGGCTGGTTGCCAGGTACAGGATAATTAAAATGGAAGATAAAGAGTTTCCACATTTCGAGGTGGCCATTGTTGGCGCCGGCTTTTCAGGGCTGGGGATGGCTATCCGGCTGAAGAAGTCCGGCCAATCCGATTTTGTGATCCTTGAAAGAGCCTCCGATACCGGTGGGACATGGCGGGATAATTCTTATCCCGGCTGTGCCTGCGACATCCAATCACACCTGTATTCCTTCTCCTTTGCCCTTAACCCAAACTGGAGCCGTCTATTCCCGCCGCAGCCCGAAATCCAGGCCTATCTTCGTGAAACTGCCGCCCGTTACGGCGTTCTGCCGCATATTCACTGGAATTGCCCTTTACTGGGGGCCGCCTGGGACGAAGATGAAAAAAATTGGCAGATTACCACGCCCGGAGGTCTTATAACCGCTCATGTGCTGGTCCTGGCTACCGGCCCGCTCAGTGAACCGTCGCTGCCAGGTATTCCAGGCCTGGCCTCTTTCAAAGGAAAGCTTTTTCACTCGGCTCAATGGGACCACGCCTGCGATTTAACGGGCAAGCGGGTCGGCGTTATCGGCACCGGCGCGTCAGGCATTCAGTTCGTGCCCGAAATTCAACCGCAGGCCGCCCGGCTTACCATTTTTCAGCGGACCCCGCCCTGGATTGTGCCCCGGCAGGACCGCCCTATTCCTGCCTGGCAGCGCGCCCTTTATAAAAAACTTCCCCTGGCCCAGCGGCTCGTCCGCTTAAAAATCTACTGGCAGCGGGAAGCTATCGGCGCCGGTCTGGTCTATTACAACCCGGCCCGGTCTAAATTGATCGCTCAACTTGGGCTTAATCATCTCAAGCGGCAGATAGCCGACCCCGCTTTACGGGCAAAGTTAACCCCGAATTACGCTATCGGGTGCAAGCGAATATTGCTCTCTGACGACTTCTACCCGGCCTTGACCCGGCCAAATGTCGAGGTGGTCGCGGACCGAGTTGCCGCCATTACCCCGGAAGGGGTCAGGCTGGCGGACGACCGGGAAATCCCCCTGGACGTGCTTATTTGCGCGACCGGCTTTCACGCAACCGACGCGCCTCTTTTCACCAAAATTAAAGGACGCGAAGGCCGCTATTTGTCCGAGGCCTGGGGTAAGGGGATGCGGGCTTATCTCGGCGCTACGGTTTCGGGCTTCCCGAACTTGTTCCTAATGATTGGGCCTAATACCGGCCTCGGTCACAGTTCGATGGTCCTCATGATTGAGTCGCAGATAAAGTATATTTTCGAGGCTCTCCGGGCCATGAAAAAGGAGCAAATCAAGGCAATTGATGTTCGCCCGGAAATACTGGAACATTACAACGAATGGCTGCAAGAGCGCCTGAAAGGCACGGTCTGGAATTCAGGGTGTAAAAGCTGGTATCTGGATAAACGCGGCCAAAATACAACCCTCTGGCCCGGTTTTACCTTTACCTTTCGCCGCCTGACCCGCCATTTTAAGGCGGATGCCTATAATTCAACCCTCTAATGCGCCGGTAAAAGCGCCGCGCCAGGTAACCGGCGGCGAAAATTCCGGGAAGAAATTCCGGAAAGGAAATAGAAGAACTAAATCGGAAAATCGAAATGAAAAGGGTAAAAAGTGTTATAATTGAAGCGCCTTTTGGTTAACCTTGCTCAAAAAATTATCAAAATCACTATTAAAAATCGCTTTCGAGGAAGATAAATTATGACAGGCGTACTGGAAATTAGCAGTATTGAGAAAACCGATTACGCGAAGTTTTTTAAGGAAAATGGCTTTCTGGTAGTGCCGGATGCCTTCAGTCCCGCAGAAGTAGCCGCTTTACGCGCTGAAACAGCCCGTTTGTGCCGGGGCGAAGCCGGGGACATTGCCGGAGTAACCCCCGCTAGCCCGGACGAAACCGATGACGAGGTTATCAGCCGCTACCTTTGTATTCATTTTCCCCACAAACTGTCCCAGGTGATGTTTGACACTCTCAAACACCCTAAAACAGTCGAGGTCTTACAGCAGATTATCGGGCCGAACGTCAAGGCCATGCAATCCATGCTTTTCATCAAGGCTTCCGGCAAACCCGGCCAGGCCTGGCACCAGGACGAATTTTTTATTCCTACGCGGGACCGCTCCCTTACCGGCGGGTGGATTGCCCTGGACGACGCCACTACTGAAAACGGCTGTCTGTGGGTCATCCCCGGTTCGCACAAGCGGGGCATTATTTATCCTCAACACCCGCACAACGACCACCGCTTCGACTGCACCGGCGAAGCTTACCGGTTCCCCTATAAAGACGAGGACGCCATACCGGTAGAAGTTAAAACCGGCTCGATTGTCTTCTTTAACGGCTATCTGCTGCATCGTTCCCTGCCGAACCGGGCCACCTCCGGCTACCGGCGGGCGCTGGTCTACCATTTTATGAGCGCCGAGTCGTTCTTACCCTGGAACCCTCCCCAACCGGGCGAGACCATGGGGACCCTCGACTACCGCGACATCGAACTGGTTTGCGGCGAAGACCCTTACGCTTTCAAGGGTGTTAAAAGTGCCGCCAGGCCGCATGTCCGGCCAAGCGGTGAAGGCGGTTGCGCCACCGCTGATAAAATGTCCTGAGGGCGGTTTAATCTACGCTTGTTAGGAAAATAGGGGCTTAAAACCGGGCAGGGCTATAACCAGCCCGGTTTTCCCTTTTAAATTGTTCATTCTTTCACTTATGCCCTTACTTTGTATCCTCTCAAAAATTCGGGGAAAATAAAGAGCAGCCGAACGTAACCTGGCTACTCAGCTATTACCAAAGCAAGGAGAAGTTACGACCATTGGTTTTGGTGGGGTATGGATAAGGATAAGGATAA
>CADDZM010000171.1 GCA_902812345.1 Chloroflexota bacterium
AGCCCGTACCTACGGCAACGGCCTGTCGGTCCGCTCCGGTCACGGCATTTCCGACCCCCACTGGCGGATAGTCCGCAGCGACGGCACCGACATCATGTTTGATACGCCCCACGCCTCGGTCGGCATGTCGCTTACGGCGGCAGGCGAGAACGGCGGCAAACCGGCTACGGCCAGCGCCAGCGTCAGCGGGCCGGACAGCCAGGTCTTGCTGGACGCAATTTTCCAGGAACGGCTGGATTTACGCACTAAAAAAGCCGCCAACCTGGCCCAACGGCTGGTCAACGCGCCCCAGATTAAAGGCGGCAGCTACAAACTTGTCATAGACTATGCCCTGGCGAAAGGGTTGGCCCACGAGGCTTTCGGCCACGCCAGCGAGACCGACGGAATGGAGACCTCGATTTTAGGCAAAGACGGCGTCATGCGAGTGGGCGAGAAAATGGCCGCCGAGATTGTAACTATTACCGACGGCCCGATAATGGGCGACTACGCCTACCAACCGGTCAGCGCCAACGGCATGCCTCGCCAGACCGTTGAAATCCTCAAAAACGGCATCTTACAGGCCGGGCTAGGCGACCTCTTTTCGGCGGGCAGAGCGGGGGTGCCGATTAGCGGGGCCGAACGCATCGAAAGCTACCGCAACCTGCCGCTGCCTCGCATGAGCAACATTCGGATAACCGTCCAGAACGCGGTGCAGTTCGAGACCCGCTTCGAACTGGTTACGCCCGAAGAACTCCGCGAAACGCTCCTGGCGAACGGCCTATTGAAAGAAGGCGAACCGGCCCTCTACCTGGCCGGGTACAAAGGCGGCCAGGTCAACCCTAAAGACGGCGACTTTGTCTTTAACTGCGCCGCGATTTACGACCTGAGCCAGCCCGATTTGCCGCTCTACCAACCGGCCATATTTAGCGGCAAAGTGCTGGCGGCCCTACATTCTATCCTGGGCGGCCTTGGACCCCTGCACCTGGACGCCATGGGGCACTGCGGCAAAGGCGGCCAGAGCGTCCCCAGCAGCGGCGGAGCGCATAGCTTCGTGGTGGTGGACCGAAACGAAAACGTGACGATTGGAGGAGCCAGCTAAAATGTCTCAGACTGAAAATCAACCGGTCTACGCCGAACAACTGGCCGCTCTCCTGGAGAAAGCGGGGCGCGGCGAGTGGGCCGGACTACCAAAATTAAAAGGCTGGCGCTTTGATGTTTCGGAAGGCCGCTCGGTTTCGCTGTCCATCGTGGACAATAAACTCGGCAGTGTTTACGGCCCGGCTACGGCCCGCGACAGCCTGGGCGGCGGTCTTTATCTTATCTGGGACGACGAAAAACGCTCGAACGGCTCGATTGACCGCCTGACCGTCCCGGAATTTGAAATGCGGCTGCGGGAGTGGCGGGAAAGCGCCTATAGTGACGACCGCGCCCCTGATATTCGCCAGCCCGATGCTTGCTATCCTGAAGTGGAATTGTATGACCGGCAGGTTGAGCCACTGGTGCAGGGTGAAACCGAACTACTTTTCAAAATATTGCAGGCCGGGGAAAAAGAGCTGCGCGGGGCGGGCGGGGTGGAATTTCTCGACGCCGGGGCCAGCGCGAGCAGCAGCCGCCGCTTTTTACGCAATTCAAAAGGTTTTGATGTTTCCTATCCAAGCACCATGTTCAACTACTCTTTCTATGCCGACAGCCTTTACGGTAACGGCTACAGCAAGCGCCGCCTTGCTCCTGAAGACGAACTCGACCGCATTTTGAAAGATGTGCGGGAAGTGACCGCCGAGCTTAAAAAAGTGGGCCGCTTCCAGGCTGACCCTGCCGGAAGCCGGGTAGTGCTGGATACGGGCCTGGCCGGGTCGTTTATCGGCCAGTATATCGGCGGCAATCTTTCAGGAAGCGGGGTGGCAAACCACCAGTCGGCCTACAGCCTGGACGACTTCAAGGAACACAAACAGGTTATCCGTGAAGATATTTCCCTGGTAGTGGACGGCACCCGGCCTTTTGAAAGCAGCGCCAGCCGGGTTACTTCTGAAGGTGTCCCCGGCGGCCGGGCGCCCCTGGTTGAGCGGGGCAAACTGATCGCCCCGGCCCTGGATTTGAAGTACGCCGGGATTACCGGGTTCCCGCCAACCGTCGGCGGCGGCCTGTATATTGAGATAGATGACGAGGGTCACCGCCAGAGTCTTAAAGAGTTGGTCGGGCAGGTAGACAACGGCCTGTTAATTTACTCGGTCCTCGGCATGCATACCCAGGATAGCTCCAGCGGTCGCTTTTCGCTTTCCGCGCCGCGCTGCCTGGTCATCCGGGACGGCCAACTGGAAGGCCAGGTTAAGGTAACGATTAGCGGCAACTTCTTCGAAAACATCAACGATACCCGCTCCCGCTTCGGTTGGGATCCTCACGAAGACAACCCGGGCATGGAAATGGTCTGCCAGGTGGTTGTTGAAGCCTGACAGGAATTTTAAACCGGCCAAGATAAAGCCTGAAAGTCCCCGGTCAGGTCGTGGTTTTAGGCTATTCGTAGCGAGTAAGTGATGGTATAATAATTATCATATTTTAATCGGCGACTTTGAGCTTCTTAAATATTTACCATTCTTAAATTAAGTTGAAAGGTTCTGAACCCATGATTCGCGGCAAGAATATAAACCTGCGGCCTTTTACCCGGCAAGATTTGGAATTTTTTCAAAAGGTGGCGAACGACCTCGATTACAATGGCGAGTTTAACGATTTTGGCTTGCGGAACAGCGTTGAACTGGAAACAGGGTTTGCGGTAGAAGGTTTTCTAGGCGCTCGCCAGGGTATGCTGGTAATAGTCAACCAGGAAGGCGAAATCCTGGGCGATATGAGCTATCACCAGGCTGCTTACGGTCCTAACCCGGGCAGCCAGGTTTATGAAATCGGCCTCAGTATCCGGCCAGACCAGCGCGGCAAAGGTTACGGGGTGGAAGCCCAGGCGCTATTGGCCGGCTATTTCTTTCGCACTTACAACGTAATGCGGGTCCAGGCCAGCACCGACATTGAGAATATTCCCGAGCAACGGGCGCTCGAAAAGGCCGGGTTCACCCGCGAAGGGGTCATGCGAAAGGCCCAATGGCGTAACGGCGTTTTCCACGACCTGGTGCTGTATAGCAAATTGCGGGGAGAATAATATTCCCTTAACCAGGTAGAAGGCTTGTTGAAATGAAATGCCTCCCCGGTAAGTGACAAAAACAGCCAGGAAATATTCCCCATAGAAAAATAAAAGGGGCTATTAAAGCCAGCGGGACCGATTCCGGGTGACTGTGATTCGGCAGATATTCGCTACGAATGTAGCCGAAGGGTAGACGCACGCCCCAAACTTCCGTATAATGAGATTGAAGTAAATCTGTTCAATACAGCAAAAGGCATGTAAATATAAAGAGTTAGCGGATAAAGAGGAGTTAGTAGGCTTGAACAATCAGAAGAGGTTACCCCGCGCCGCTATTACCGGGCTAGGGGTGTATCTACCCTCTAAAATTTTAACCAATAATGAAATCGCCACTTTTGTAGATACTTCAGATGCATGGATTATGCAGCGCACCGGCATCCGGGAACGCCGCATCGCCGGCCCCGAAGAAACCAGCCTGACTATGGGGCTCGAAGCTTCTAAAAAAGCCCTTGTCTCCGCTAACCTGACCGGCGATCAGATAGACCTGGTTATCTGTGCCACGGCTACCCCGGAATATATTTTCCCAAGCACCGCCTGCCTGGTCCAGGATGCGGTAGGGGCAACCGGGGCCGGGGCGATGGACCTGTCAGCGGCCTGCGCCGGCTTTATCTATGCCCTAAGCGTGGCGCGGGCTTACATAGTGAGCAAAATGGCCCGGAATGTCCTGGTTATCGGGACGGAAACAATGTCGCGGGTAGTTGATTGGACGGACCGCTCGACCTGTATCCTCTTTGGAGATGGCGCGGGGGCGGTGGTAGTCCAGGCGGCTTTTGACGACGCCCCGGCCCTGGGCGAGATTGAATCGGTCGTCCTAAAAAGCGATGGCTCCAAAGGCTGTCATCTGCTCATTCCTGGGGGTGGCTCTAAAATGCCGGCCAGCGAGGAAAGCGCCCGGGACCGCCAGCACTACATCAAGATGAACGGGCCGGAAGTCTTTAAGGGCGCGGTACGGGGCATGGCCGATGCTTTCCACCAGGCGCTTAAGATGGGCGATTTACAGCTTGGCGATGTAGATTTGATGGTGGCTCACCAGGCCAACGCCCGGATTATCGAAGGCGTACGCTCCCGCCTGGATCTACCGACCAGCAAGGTTTACCAGAACCTGGAACGTTACGGCAATACCAGCAGCGCGTCTATCCCGATTGCCCTTTACGATGCCGTGCGCGAAAATGCCCTCAAAGAAGGGATGCGGGTGGGCGTGGCCGGGTTCGGCGGCGGTTTTGCCTGGGGCGCGGCTATTATTCGGTGGGGTAATGTCCCTATCATCGCCTGATATATTCCAATTTAACCTGAACTAACTCACCTGGAGGAAACTTGTCAACCAACTCATTCCAGGAGCCGGACCTGGCAGGCCGCTACCTGGCCGAACGCTCCGGCAAGCTGGGCACCGAAGGCGCGTTTGAAGTGCTGCGCAAGGCCCGGTTGCTTGAAGCCCAGGGCCGCTCGGTGGTTCACTTTGAAATCGGCGAACCTGACTTTGATACCGCGCCCCATATTGTCGAGGCCGGGATTCAAGCTTTGCGGGCGGGGTATACCCACTACGGCCCGTCCAACGGTCTGCCTGAACTGCGCCAGGCGGTTGTGCGCGAACTGGCCCGCACCCGCGGCCTGGATTGGGCCGACCCTGAAAATGTTATCGTGACGCCGGGCGCAAAACCAATCCTGTTTTATGCGGCGCTGGCCCTGGTCAATCCTGGGGACGAAGTTATTTACCCGGACCCCGGTTTTCCAATTTACAGGTCTATGATTGACTACGTGGACGGCATAGGGGTGCCACTGCCGTTGAGCGTCGAGCGTCAATTCCGGCTGGACCCGGACGAACTGGAAAGACTGGTCACGCCGCGCACGAAGCTGTTGATTATTAACTCGCCGCAAAACCCGACCGGCAGTGTCCTCGACCCGCAAGACCTCGACCGTATCGCTGAAATCGCAGTCCGGCAAGACCTGATTGTCCTTTCGGACGAAATCTACAGCCGCCTGCTCTATAGCGGCAGCCACGAATCGATAGCGTCCCGTCCCGGCATGGCCGAGCGTACCATTGTCCTGGACGGTTTCTCAAAGGCTTACGCCATGACGGGCTGGCGGCTTGGTTACGGCCTGGTGCCGGGCTGGCTGGCCCAACCGATGACTAGGTTAATGGTAAACAGCAATTCCTGCACGGCGAGCTTTACCCAGATGGCCGGGGTAGCCGCCCTGGAAGGTCCGCAGGAGTGCGTTGAAACGATGCTGGCCGAGTTTGCCCGGCGGCGTGAGGTCGTGGTCGAAATGCTTAACGGGATGCGGGGCGTACAATGCGCGCCGCCCGTAGGAGCCTTTTACGCCTTCCCGGATATTCGCGGGACCGGCTACACTTCCCAGGATTTAGCCGACAAACTGCTGTACGAAGGCGGTGTGGCGACACTGGCCGGGTCTTCTTTTGGTGAGGCCGGGGAAGGGTTTCTGCGCCTGTCTTACGCTAATTCTCTCGAAAATCTGCGGGAAGGTCTGGCCCGCCTGAAGCAGGTTATAGAAGGTTTACATAATTAAGAGGCTGGGGCTAAATGAGCTATATTGAGGGGCTGGATTACACTTCTTTTGACGAATTTGAAGCGCAAATGGATACGCTGGACCGGCAAAACAGCCGCCAGGAATGGTACGGAGCTATCGCGGACATCCTCTCGACCGGGGCCAGACCGGATATGCACGGCTTTTTTATGGCGAAAGCCATGCTCAATTCGCGCATGACAAACTGCCCTAAAGCCGGACACGGCACCATTATCGTACGAGATAAAACGGTTGTTTCGGACGGCTATAACGGGGTGCCGCGCGGCTTTCCGCACCCGGCGGCATGCGGCCGGTCCGATTTACCGAGTGGCGCGGCCTATAACGCCTGCACCGTCCCCTGCCTGCATTCCGAAACAAACGCGATTTTTAACGCGGCCCGGCTGGGCGCCCGGACCGAAGGCGCGCTGATTTACGTAACCGGCGAACCGTGCCTGGGTTGCAGCGAGGCAATTGTCCAGGCCGGAATCCGGCAGGTTGTTTTCGCCAGCGGCCGCCCGATGCCCCAGCACCCTGGCTTACGGCTGCTACACGGTCTTGGCGTGGAACTGGTTTACATGTATTATTCGCGCGAATCCGGCAATTTTAAGTATCACATGCTGGAATGCCGTTCCCAGGTGGCAGCCGTCCACTAATTACGGCGGAAGGTTTTCCCCATCAACGCTATGCTATCAAGAGCGTCATTACCGAAATAAAGCTCTTTTTTAAACAAACCTTGTAAAGCGGCATTATCTTTAAAGACCCGCCCTCCATAGCCAAAAAGTAACCCGACGAGTCCTTCCTGGCGGGCCTGCTCGATGACCGGGGAAATTTCTTCGGCCAAACGGTAGGCCGTTTCAGGCAGGCTAGCCGAAAAGACCACCAGCGCCGGTTTCAGCCGTTTCAGCTCGATTTCCAGGTCTCTGGCCGGGACATTTTGCCCCAGGTACAACACCCGCCAGCCGTGCCGCCGCAGGCAATAAGTCGTGATAAGGATGCCCAGTTCGTGCAACTCGCCGGGCGCGCAGGCGGTAAGCACCAGCGGGCCGCTTTGCGGTACGGGCAACCCTTCGAGCATGGCCGTAACCCGGCCCCGGCAAATGGCGGTGGCGAAATGCTCATTGACTACGGTTGTTTCACTCTCCGCCCAGCGTTCTCCCAGTTCGACCATGGCATCCTGAATAATATTAATGCATACAATTTCCGGGGAATAAAAGCTGGTTGCTTCGGTCAGAAAATTGTGGGCGGCGGCTTCGTCATAGGCCAGGAAAGCTTCCAGTAGTTGCTTCATCAAGACCTGGGGCGAACGAACCGGCCCGCCTTCGGGTTGGGCCGGGTGGTACACAGGGGGCAGGGCGGCTTTCTCGGACGAACGGGAAGCAGCGGAAGTGGCGCGCTTTTCAGCGGAACCTGGTCCTACAAAAAACTCCTCCGGCTGACTCTGGAGCAGCAAAGCAGCCTGGCTAATCGCCAAACCCTCGGCTAAACGTTGTTTGAGCCAGATTACCCGGTTAATATCCCGCCTGGTATAGCGGCGGTGCCCACTTTCGGTGCGCTTTGGAGCCAGAATTTTATAACGTTTCTCCCACGCTCGCAGGGTTGGTTCGGTAACTCCCGCCATGTGCGCCACCGCTTTGATGCTATAAATCGCTAAATCAAGGGTGGTGTCAACCATGTTAAGTCCTTTTTAGGAGCAGTTAAGCGTTTGCCTGGTCCGGCATTTAAAGATAAATTAAAGAAATTATAACACTTGCCACGAAGGAATTAAAATTCCCCCGAAACCCTTTTTAGATTTTCTTACAGATTTCTTTACAACATTAATTTGAGCGTCCGGCTTAAATTAATGTATAATGGCTATTCCAATCATGGTCGCTGGCCTGCCTGGTTTTAGAACCGGATTAGAAGGCGGGCGCGGTCTTTAACTTTTAGTCAGTTTTACTTATCTGGAAATTATGCCTAAGAATGTACCTCAACGCGGCCCTACCCAGGAAGAACGCCGCCGCCGCTCTGCCAGTCGCCCTATCGGCGGCGGGTGGACTCCCCAACAATTAAGTACCAAGAAAAAAGACGATGGTTATAGCAACACTCGCCTGCAAAGAATCAGCGGGATAATCGGGATAATTATGCTGGTAGCCATGCTGTTGTCGCTGGTTCCGGCCTGCTATTATTCCCAGGCCGGGGCAGCCGAGCTTCCAGCCGGGTACGTTCAGGCGCCGGCCGCTTCTCATCCTGGCGTAGCTTCGCTGCATAGCCTTGAGAAATCCGCCGAAGCGCCGCTTGCCGCCGCTTTAACCGGGCCAGCTACCGCTTCGTCCGGTAAGCTTTACCCGGCGGCAAGCGGCCATTACCATTATATGGAAGGGGATTTTCTTATATACTGGCTCAAACCCGGGGGTTCGTCTTTACTGGCTTTGCCAACAAGCAGTTAAATTAAGTAACTGTTCATATGCTTCCTAGCAAAGTCCGGGCTGGCAGAATAGTTACTAAATTAATATTTCAGGAGGGCAGTTTTATAAATTTTGGAATCAAAAGGGTAAAGATAGCTAATTTCAGTAAAAGCTATCTTTACCCTTTTAATTTGGGGCAGGAATTTCCTACTTTAATTACCGCCCTGCTTGCAGGAAACGGCTCTTTAAATTAAGGGGCTGGGCCAGCCTGAAAAGATAGAGGCTGCTTAGTAACCGCCCAGGTAGATGCCCCAGGCTAAACCAAAAATCAACATTAGCGGAGCCAGAATAACTACTAGCCAGAGTATAGGGCGTAGTTTATGGGCTTCCGCGATTTGCTCGGCCTGCATTTTCTGATCAATATTATCGACATCTATAATCGGGTGCATTCTGTATCTCCCCTTTATTTTCAACCGGCCAGGCCGGGCTTGACTGATAGTAAAAGTTATAAGAAATTCTTAAACAAACCCGGATTTTCTCCGCTCCACCTTCCAGCATGGTCTAGTATAGCAGAATTTTTTCAGGCCGGACGGATATTTGCGGCCAATTTCCTAAAAGTTTCTTCCGCGCCGTCACTCATGCGGTCTAGCAATTCCCGGACCGTTGGTACATCGTGGATAAGCCCGGCGACCTGACCGGCCCAGACAAAACCCTCGTCCAGCACGCCTTCGAGAGCGGCCCGCTTGTTACGCTCCCCGGCGATAAACGGCAGCAAGTCCTGGATGTTCGGCGGCGGGTCGCTGGCCTCGAGGGCGGCAATTTTCGCGGGCCACTCGCCCTGCAAGACGCGCGCCGGGCGGCCAATGCTCCGCTCTATAACGACAGTCTGGGTTTCCTGGGCTGCCACTAACGCCTGTTTGTAGTTGGCGTGGGCGATGCATTCTCGGGTCGCCACAAAGCGCGTACCCATCTCGATACCGTCCGCGCCCAGGGCCAAAGCGGCAGCATAACCCCGCTTGTCGCCAATCCCGCCACTCGCCAGCACCGGGATTTTTACCGCGTCCAGGATGCGCGGTATCAGCACCAGCGACCCGATATCGTCCCGGCCCAGGTGCCCGCCGCCTTCGTAGCCGACCGCTATCACGGTATGCGCGCCCAGCGATTCGGCTTTCTGGGCGGCCCTGACCCCGGCCACCAGCACCAGAATCTTTACTTCATTTTCCAGGCCACTGTTTTGAATCTGCTTTATCATCGCTTCGGGATTGCCTGCCGTAAAACTGACATGGCGGACCCCTTCTTCGAGGGCTAAATCCAGCAAATCGTCCAGGGGACGCTGGCCCAGGGCGAAATTGAGCGAAAAAGGTTTATCCGTCATTCCCCGGCAGGAGTGGATTTCCGCCCGTAAGGTTTCACGGTCTGGAAAGCTGGCGACGGTTATCTGGCCCAGGCCGCCCGCGTTGGATACCGCCGCCGCTAACCCGGCGTAGGCCAGGTGAGCGAGGCCGCCCTGCACGATGGGCCGCTCTAAGCCGAAAAGCCGGGTGAAGCGTGTCTCAATCATTCTTCCCCGTTCCGGTAGGCCTGGTCGAGCAATTCCACCAGGTGAACGACCTCTACCGGTTCGTCCCGGTTCTCGTTAAGACCGGACCGCTTGATGCCGAGTTGTAGTTGAATATGGCAGCCCGGATTGCCGCTGGCGACACAACTTGCCCCGGTTTCGGCGACCCGTTCCATCTTATGGTCGAGTATCCGCATGGACATATCGTACTGCGTCACGTTGTAAATCCCGGCGCTGCCGCAGCATTTATCGCTGTCGCGCATCTCGATAAGTTCCAGGCCCGGTATCGCCTTCAGCAAAACACGGGGCGGTTTCGAGATGCGCTGGGCGTGAATCAGGTGACAGGCGTCCTGGTAGGTCACTGTCTTTTCGAGGCGACCAAAGTCCCGGTTGAATTCAATCCCGGCCAGAAATTCGCTGATGTCGCGCACTTTAGCGGCGAAACGGGCGGCGCGTTCATGATAGGCCGGGTCATTTTCTAGGAGTTGGCCGTACTCTTTGAGGGTCGAGCCGCAACCCGCCGCATTGATAATAATAGCGTCGAGTTCGCCAAAGCGGGCTTCAGCCGCCTCGAAAGCGTCAATATTGTGGCGGGCCATCTCCTGGCCGTAGTCGCGGTCGCCGTTGTGGACATTGAGCGCGCCGCAGCAAATCTGGGCCTGGGGAATAACCACGTCCGAATAGTTGCGGGTGAGGACGCGCACGGTCGCCTCGTTTACGCGGGCGAGGGCCACGCTCATTATACAGCCGCTAAAGAGGGCCACCCGGTAGCGTTGGGGCGTGCGGGCCGGGACGAGTTCACTTTCCGGGGCCGTAAAGAGCGGCTTGCTGATAGGCGGCATCATCGCTTCGAGGTCGCCGATTTTCCCCAGCCCTATTTTCTTCCAGATGGGCAGGCGCAACAGTCCCAGCTTGCGGGTGAGGGTTTGCAGGCCGCTCCGCTGGTAGAAGCGCGAAGCCAGGCCAAACAGGCGCAAGTTTTGCGGTTTGGGGAATAACTGGCGAAAGACCACCCAGCGCAGCACATTCTGGGCCAGGTTGCGCCGCTTTTCTTCGACTTCAGGCCGGTGGTTGAGTTCATCCAGGGTCTTTTCAATCAGGTGGCCGTACTTTACCCCGCTCGGACAGGCCGTTTCACAGGCCCGGCATTGCAGGCACAAATTGAGGTGCTTGTGCAGGTTCGGGTTATCGGCGGCAAGATTGCCCTCGGCAAAAGTCCGCATCAGATAAAGGCGGCCCCGGGGCGACTCGGTTTCCATGCCGGTTTCGCGGTAGGTAGGGCAGTTTTGCAGGCACAGGCCGCAGTGGATACAGCGGGTCATATCGTCGTAACTGGGGCCGTCGGTCATTACGAAGCCGGGGAATTTGACCGGCTCTACCTGGTTAAAATCAATCGGACCGCGCTCTCCGGTGCGGTTTATCTCGAGGCTCATAAGCGCTTTTTCCTGTTTATTGTTGAGCGGCCGGGCGTTTGAGAATCATGATAGCGCCGTCAATAACGTGGTTTATAACATGATCAATCTGCCAGCCTTCCCGGCCAAAGCGGTTGAGCGCCTGGTGCAGCGGAATGTAGTTGTAATTTTCGCCTTCCCCGTCGCCCAGGTCTTCCAGCAGGCTTTTGCCGTCAATATCGGTCACGTGCGGGCCTGGAAAAGAACTTATATCCTGCACAATCAAGGTTTTATATTCAAAAATATCCATATCTCACAGCTCCTGACACCCAGTTGGGTAATTTCTGAGGCTGCTGGCTAATACCAGCCCGGTTGCTTTTTTATTCTAACAGAAATCGAAAAAACGGGCAGCTTCAGGCCGTAATTTCATCGCGGACACTCGCCAGGGTCAGCCGGAAACTTTCCAGGTGGCCTTTAGTGTGGCCTGTTAGAATATGCTCAACCAGAAAGGCCGGGGTCACTTCACGCCCCCCGGCAAGCGTCATTGGGGCGGCTTTCGTTACTTGCTCGTCACCCAGGCTTTCGACCAGTCCGGTCAGGCCGTCCATTTTAGTCTTTAAAGAGATTATCAGTTCGGCAGGGCTTTGGGGAGTGTAGACTTCCCGGGCCTCTTGATTAGCCTCATTAATCTCGTCAATGGTAACGTATACCGGCTGACCTTCAATGACTTTTTGAATCCAATCCGTCACATTTTTGTAGCCGTTCGCGATGTGCGAGAGCAGCAAACCGAGCGGCCAGTTCTCGGCAACCGATTTAAGCTGCCATTCCGCCTCGGTTACATCGCCGGTCACGTCAAGAATGGACGCGTTTAGCTCGGCCAGTGTATCCAGCATCGCCTGGTTTGCTTTTGACATTATCAGACCTCCTGATGATTGAGATTTTATAAATGCCGTTTAAGTTTAATCGAATGCCAGGTCGGCCAGCGAAGTAGTCTGGCGCGGCGGCAAGATTGTTTCGGCCGGCCAGTCGAACGGCAAAACCAACTGGCTGAGCCCGCTCGTGTTCCCCTTTTTAGAGGGAGCAGGGCGGTCCTGCATGGCGCGCTGGCCGGCCCTGACGAGCATTTCCTGGGGCGCGCCAAAGTATCGCCCGTTAAGCGTGATAAAGTCGCGGGCGCGGGTGACCACCGCCCCGGTCTTTTTGAGAGCTTCCAGGGTCTTGAAGGGAAACTGGTGGCGCAGGGCGATTATACGCCGGGCGCTGAGCGGGCCGATACCCGGCACCCGCATCAATTCTTCCTGGTCGGCCCGGTTGACTTCGACCGGGAAGCGGGCCGGTTGGAGCATCGCCCAGACCACTTTAGGGTCAACGCCGAGCGGTAGACCGCCGTCCGTCTTGAAAGGCAGTTCGTCAAAGCCGAAACCGTACTCCGAAAGCAGCCAATCGCTCTGGTAAAGGCGTTGCTGGCGGCGGGGCGCTGCCGGTGACTGGCCTTCCAGGGGCGTCCCGGCAGCCGGGGCGAATGCACCATAATAAACCCGGCTTAGGGACATGTCGCGGTAGAGCCAGCTTGAAGTTTTAAGAATTTCCTTGTCGGTCTCCTGCCCGACCCCAACGACAAGCTGAGTACTCTGGCCGGAAGGCAGCCAACCGCGCTCCTGGCGCAACCGCTCGATCCACTCCATGCGCATAACAATATCCCGGAAGAAACTCTTTTCGCCGGAAACCTCGTCCAGCCGTTCGGCGCTGGGCGTTTCGAGATTGATGGAAACGCGGTTAGCCAGCCGGGCTGCTTCCTCAACCACATCGTAGGACGAGCCGGGCAAAATTTTAAGGTGAATATAGCCGTTGTAGCGAAATTTCTCGCGTAAGATGGCGGCGGTCTTGAGGACTTCCTGCATGGCGGCGTCGGGCGAACCGTCGCTACCGCTCGAAAGAAAAAGGCCGTCAACCATGCGGCGGCTATCGAATTGCAGAAAAAGGGAGGCTAATTCGTCCGGTTTGAAAGCAGACCTTTTGACGGTATCGTTCTGGCGGCGCAGCGGGCAATATGAGCAGCCCCGGTCGCATTTGTTGGTCTGAAGGACGCGCAAAAGGCGGGTTGAA
>CADDZM010000172.1 GCA_902812345.1 Chloroflexota bacterium
GACTGGTCCCGCCAATAATTAATCAAGTTCAGGGTATATATAGTAACTCGAGCGGGCTTTTGAGGATGGCTTCGGGCTGCACTCCCAATTCTTCGACCGGCGCGCCCGGGCGGTTTAACCAGTAGACCGTAAAGCCGAAAGCCTTTGCCCCGGCCACGTCCCACCCGTTCGACGATACAAACGCAATATTTTCTTTTGCCAATCCCAGCCGGTCTACCGCTAACTGGTAGACCGCCGGGTGAGGCTTGTAAATCTTTAGCTCGTCCACGCTCAAGATGTGGTCGAACTGGCCTTCCAGTCTGTTATGCCGGACCACTGCCTCCAGCATAGCGGGCGTGCCGTTAGAAAGAATCACCCTGGAAAAGCCCGCCAGCTTTTCCAGGACTTGCCCGGTTTCCGGGAAAGCGGCCAGGGCCAGGTAACTTTGCATCAGTTCCTCCATTTGCTCCTGGCCCGGTTTTAGACCTAAAAACTGACAGGAGTAGCGCAAGCCGTCTCCGGTCAGCTTCCAGAAATTTTCGTAACGAGCCATCAAAGAGCGCAACCAGCTATACTCTAGCTGTTTGGTGCGCCATAACCGGGTCAGGTCTGCGCCTTTACCCGGAAAGATTTCTTCGCACTTTGCCTGCACTGAATAAACATCAAAGAGAGTGCCGTAAGCGTCGAAGACATAGGCTTGCGGTTTCATTGTTCGGTGCCTGCCATCGGGTGGGTGGCCTCATTTAATTTATCTTCCGGAGTTTTGGTCTTGCCGCCTTTTTTGGTTAGGCGCTGGGCTTCCTGCTTTTCCACCTGCCGGGTGATAATCGAGACAGCCTCATCAATATCATCGGTCAGGTTCCACAATTCGAGGTCTTTGGGCCCGATAGTATGGAGCTTTTTAAGCATAGTGTCTTCTATCCAGTCGGCCAATGGTTTCCAGAAATCAACGCCCATCATAACAACCGGGATATCTTTGTTCATTTTGCCGGTTTGAATAAGCGTGACCAGTTCGAAAAACTCGTCCAGGGTGCCGTAGCCGCCGGGGAAAAAAACATAAGCTTCCGCGGAATAATCGAGCATAACTTTGCGGCTGAAGAAATAGTGTAGACTGATACTTTGCTTAACATAAGGGTTAACCCGCTGCTCCATCGGAAGTTGAATATTTATGCCGACCGATTTGCCGTTCGCGTCATAGGCGCCCTGGTTTCCAGCCTGCATAATGCCGGGACCGCCGCCTGTGACAATGGTGTAACCCTTTTCGGCCAGGCGTTTACCCAGGGTGTAGGCCAGTTTGTAGTAGGGATTGTCTTTCGGCAAGCGAGCCGAGCCAAAAAAGGTGACACTATTTTGAATTTTTGCCAGGAAAGTAAAGCCTTCGACGAATTCGCTCATGATTCGGAAGATACGCCATGATGGATTACTGAAGTAATCAAAATTATCCGGGACTTCATCGTGCGAGGATTCTTGCGACATTTGCGCCTCCTGATTTAATTAAATTTTCCCAATACCAGGCACACCATTATTACCTGTGAGATGTATCTATAGCAAATCTGCTGCCGTCACGGGCCTTTGAGGATTTAATGCTAACCTGATTTTAAGCGGGGATTGCCTGGCAGGGTTGATAAAGAGAAGCCCTTTGATGTATATTATTCTTAACAACACCTATTTAAAACGCCTTATTTGCCTGAAAGCAGGATTTAAATATTTCGAGATATTCGTCTTATGAACAATAACCTCTAAAAAGAACTCTTTACAATTGTCCAGCCCTTGTTCTTTGGAGATTGGTTATTATTTGGGTTTTAAGGGTTTATAATTTTAAGGGTTTATAAACGGAAGTAGGATTTAAGGAGAAGTTCGATGACACAACCACAGAATCCACAGGATAAAGATCAGCCCGATGGGTTAACTCGTGAATTTAATTTCCCCAAACCCTGGATAAAAGATTACAACCCCCAGATTCACGGCATAAAACCGGGCATGGAAACCCCCCCAGCCGTAACCGGGCAACAACCTTCACCTTCGTTCCAGACCAGCCAGCAACCGTCCCAATACCCGGGGTCTTCCCAAACCCCGCCCGCCTATAACCAGCCTGGCACACCTGTACAGTGGAACCCGAACGGCGTCTATGGCGGCGATGCCCGGAAGCAAAAGGGTATTCCGACCTGGGGTTGGACTTTAATCTCAGCCGCCATTTTAATAATTGTCCTTTTGCTGCTATTTTTCGTGATTCTAAAATAACTTTCAAAAGCAGCCTGGCTTATAGCTAATAAAGAAATTCTCCAATTATTTCACAATTAAAGTTGGAGCCTCGATGCCTGGTTTCGCGTGGAGTTAATTTAAGATTGTTTTGCTTTCCCGGATGATATACTTCAATTCATGCGGCGGGGCGGTGGTATGGCGGAGGGACAGGGTTGTTTCAAGACAGATTTTCTCAGGCTCTTTGACTGGATTTTCGATTAATTCGAATAATTTCTTCAGGCCGAGGTCGCCCAGGCGGTACATCGGCTGCTGAACGGTGGTTAAATCCAGCCATTCTGAAATTTTCAGGCCATCAAAGCCCATTATGGATAAATCATTTGGAACGTTCATTTGCAAGGCCCGGACTTTTTCCAGCGCTCCGATTGCCTGCACATCCGAAGCAGCCAGAATAGCTGTGGGTGGTTTCTCCAGTTCAAGCAGGCGGACCGCCGCCTCACCGCCGCTTCCCAGATCCCAGCCCGCTATTTCCTTCAAACTTTCTTCAAGGGTAATACCTGCCTCGGCGAGGGCTTGTTGGACCCCGGCAAGCCGGTCGAAAGCCTGACTGGCTCGGAAGTCGCCCTGACTTTTCCCGTTGATAAAGGCAATTCGGGTGTGTCCCAGGTCGAGAAGGTGTTTCGCTGCCCGGTAACCGGCGTCATTATTGTTTACCACAACCGAAGTAAGCGCGGCGTTATAACCATCTACCAGCACGGTCGGTAAATTGGCTTTTTTGAAGCGCAAGAGGTGTTTTTCTTCAGGAACGATTGACACCAGTAAAAGACCATCCACCTTGCGGCTCATCGGCAGGCGGGTTAAACAGTCCTCGCGCAGGCTGTCGGTTTCAAGGTTATAGACCACAAGTTCAAATTCCTGCTGGCGGGTAGCCGCTTCAACGCCTCTAAGGACTTCCATGGTAAAAGGATGGGTTAGGAAACTTACCGCTACCGCAATCGCCCCGGTTTTACCAAGAATCATGCTGCGGGCAATCGGGTCGGGCGTAAAATCAAGCTGGCGAATCGCATCTTTGACCCTTTGCCGGGTCGAGTTCCTGACATTCTGGCTGTTATTAAGCACTCTCGAGACGGTACCAAGTCCCACACCTGCCAACTTAGCTACATCATAGATAGTTACTGCCATAGCTTTACCTTACTGGCAATATATTTTCGTTCTTATAAGCCCATTGACAAAAAGCTAAAGGGAAATCGAACCCCTGGGGTCAGGCTTTTTAGCCGCGCCAGGGGTTGCACTTTATTTAAAGGACCGGTTGAGAGAGAAACTTTCGCCTGGCTCGGCCCCTGGTCAAGGATATTAGGGCAGCTGGCCGGACTGTCCCAGGCGAAAGTCGTTGTGAGAAAGTAAGCGCCGATTAACCTTTAACCGAACCTGCCATCATGCCGCGAACAAAGTATCGTTGCAGGCTAAAGAACACAATTAGCGGGAGTATCATTGTGACAAACGCTCCGGCGGTCAGCAGATGCCAGTCCTGGCCGCGCGCGCCAAGCATCTGTTGTAAGCGGACGGTCATAACCTGGGTTTCCTGGTTGGTTCCCAGGAATATCAGGGCGTTAAGGAAGTCGTTCCAGACCCACATGAACTGGAAGATGGCGAACGAGGCCAGGGCCGGGACCGATAGCGGCAGAATCAGCGTGGTAAAGATAGTGAACTGGGAAGCGCCGTCAATAAAGGCCGATTCCAAAATTTCGCGCGGTATCCCGCTGATATAGTTATACAAAAGGTAGGTCGCCAGGCACAACCCGAAACCGGTATGGATAATCCACAGCGAGAGATAGGTGCCGTTAATATCCAGGGCCTTAAAGTCGCGCAGCATGGGGATAAGCGCTACCTGGGCCGGTATGACCAGCAGGGCGATCACCAACGCGAAGAGAAATTTCCGGCCGGGGAAGCGCATCCAGGCGAAACCGTAGGCGGCGAAGGTGGCAATCAAAATAGGAATAATGGTCGCCGGGATAGCTACAGTCAGGGAACTGATAAAGGAGTTGAGCATGTTCTCGCCCTTATCAGTCTTCGTAACGCCGTTATCCTGGTAGGTATATTGCTGCCCGACAATTACATTGTCATAGTTGCTCAGGGTAAAGTTATCCCGGGCCGTCCATTGCGAGGTCTGGACATCAATAAGACCGGTGCGCTTATTGATCCACCTCAGTATGCGTCCGTCCGGCGTCTTTACACCCAGGGTTAATTGATCGTTGGTATAGGTTTGTCCATTTACATTAATAGGTTGTTGTAAATTGGGCGGCGCAGGCAACTGGATAGGCTTGCCGGTGCTGACATATTCGGTATGGGGGAAAATAGTCCACCAGCCGGTTGTAACAACGTCGGAGCGTTCGCGAAACGAAGAAACCAGCAAGCCCAGGGTCGGAATGGTCCACAAAATCACGATAATCGCCAGGACGCCATTAACAATGGTCCCGTTAATAATTCGACTCCGCCGGGTACCGGCAGTGCGGCCTTGTACTAGTGCCATTAGAATCCCTCCTGCTTGCCAAACTGGCGAACGTTGTAAACCAATACCGGGGAGATAGCGATAAACAACACAATCGCGATAGCCGAACCATAACCGTAATTATTGTTGACAAAGAACTGGCGGTAGAACTCGGTGCCTATTACTGAGGTGCCGTACTGGCCGCCCGTCATTACATAAACCACGTCAAAAATCTTAAGCATACTGATAGCGGTAGTGGTTGCTACTGTTATGGTAGTTCCCTGGATATAGGGAATGATAATCGAGAAAAAGGACTGGACTTCCGTCGCACCGTCTACGCGGGCGGCTTCCTGTAAATCCATCGGCACCCCTTTGATAGCGGCGGAGAAAAGGACCATGGCAAAGCCGGTCCCGGCCCAGATTTGCACAATAATCAGGAAAATGTTGTTCCAGGGCTGGAGGGTCAGCCAGGCCTGTGGTTGGATACCCAGCCCGACCAGGACCGAGTTGAGAATACCGATTTGTGGCTGGTCAACCGGGCGAGCGTCATAAACAAACCGCCAGATTACCCCGGCCCCGACCAGCGAGATTGCCATAGGCATAAAGATAAGCGCTTTGGCAACAGTTTCAAATTTGCTCCGGTCAGCCAGGACGGCAATCAAAAGGCCGAGAATAACCACCGCGGACGTGCCGCCGAATATCCAGATAAGGTTGTTGCGGAAAGACTCGAGCATACCGCCGTCGGTAAAGGTCGCGATATAATTGTTAAGGCCGACAAACTGGGTGGTGTCCTGGTTGAAAAAGCTCTGGTAGAGGGTCCGCAAAGTAGGCAAGGTCAAGACCCAGATAAGCAGGGCCATCGCCGGGCCAATAAACAGGTAAGGTAGTAGCCGCCCGCGCCATACATTGGGCAGCGACTCGATAAGCGAGTTAGCGGTATAATAGAGCGCTCCGACCCCAATCACACCCCAGAGGATAGCAATTAGAGCATTTAATATACTAACTCCGGTAGTACCTTTGAGGTAAATAAACCCGGCCAATAATACAGCCAGGACTATAACTAACCCTACTAATGCTATCCCAAATTTGGCCGGGTCAAAACCGGCCGCCGAAACATTTGAGCCCGCGCGGGTCTCGGCTTTGTTTGTTTGTTGGATCATCTTAGATCTCCTGTTTTAGACCGGGCGGCGGACT
The DNA here is from genome assembly GCA_902812345.1 of Chloroflexota bacterium. Lineage (GTDB taxonomy): Bacteria > Chloroflexota > Chloroflexia > Chloroheliales > Chloroheliaceae > 54-19. The sequence goes on from CADDZM010000172.1 coordinate 5,861, forward strand.
TTAGCAGCTTTCGGTACTGCTGTGCCGCTTTTATTCAAAATTAAGCCAGAGCAGGCTAATCTTTTACGAAAGAAAGTCGCTGAAATCTATTCGAATGAACAAAAGAAGTTAAATGGGGCAAACGCGCCTGCCCGGGCAGGCGCGTTTGTCCTTTCGATAATCTAACAGTCCCGGTAAACGCCAGGTAACAGGCTGTGGGCCTATTTCTTGACGTTGTTCCAACCGGCTTGCATAGTTTGTAGGGCCTGGTCAAGGTTGGCAGAACCGCTGAAGTAGTCGGTCATACCTTTCCATTCTGAGCCGGAACCCACGGCGGCGGGCATAAGGTCAGAACCGTCAAACCGGGCGCTGGTGGCCTGAAGGATGGACTGGGCGGTTTTGCGGTCCAGGTCCGAGGTGTAATCGGCCAGGTTGGCGTTCTTATGAGGGGAGATAGCCCCACCGCCCCCTGCTTTAATCCAGGGCTGGATTGATTCGTAGGTGGTAAGGAACTGAATCACCGCGCGGCTTTCCGGCTTGTCATTGAACAGGCCAAAAAGGTCACCCGCGAACAACACCGGTTTGCCGTACTGCGGGTCAATTGGCGGCAGGTAGTAGAAGTCGTAGTCTACCCCGGCCTTAATGCCCGGAGTATTCTTCTCGAAGAAGGTAGTGATAAAGTTACCTTGTTTGAGCAACCAGGCTTTCGGCGGGTTCTGGAACATAGGTGTTCCGGCATCGCCGAAGTTCGTGGTAACTATAGTCTTGCGACCACCGTAGACATACTTATCGTTGAAGAAAATATCGGTCATCTTCTGCATGGCATTCTTGACAATCGGATCGGTAAACGGCAAAGCACCCGTGGTCCACTTGTCGTAATTTTCCAGCGAAGTAGTCCGAAGCATAAGGTCTTCAAGCCAGTCGGTGGCCGGCCAGCCCGTCGCGCCGCCGCTTTCAATACCCAAAGCCCACGGCGTGTCACCGTCCTTGACGATCTGATCCATCAACGCCTGCTGCTCGTCCCAGGTGGTAGGCACCTTGTAACCGGCAGCGTCAAAAGCCTTTTTGGGATACCAAACCGCGCTCTTGAAGTTGATGCGCTGGAAGACGCCGGCGAGGATTTTTTTACCGTTTTGATCGGGTAGAGTGGCCGTATCAATAAAGCCCTGGTTGTAGACCTTCTTCATCCAGTCCTGGTTGATGACTTTGGTAAGGTCCGTAACCTTGCCCTGCCCGGTATAGAGGCCCAAACTACCCGGCTGGGGGAAGTTCACAATATCATCAATGGTACCAGCGCTAACCTTGGTGGCAATTACCGTAAGCGCATCGTTACCACCCGCGTTCAACTTGACCGTAATACCGGTTTTAGCCTGGAAGTCTTCAAAGCATTTGGTAAATTTTGTTACCTCGTCAGCTGCCGTTATACCATGTATAAGGGTAACGGTCTTGCCTTTGAGTTTCCCGGCCATTGCGTCGGCGAGTTCTGGGCCGACCGCAGCGAAGTCGGTCTGGAAGGCCTGCCCGCTGGCGGCTGCGGTCGTAGCGGTACCTGAAGCGGCGGTGGTTGCAGCCGCCGAGGTAGCACCCGCCGCCGTGGTTGCGGAGGCAGCGGTGGTTGCAGCGGCAGCGGTGGTTGCAGCAGCAGCGGTGGTTGCAGCGGCCGCCGTAGTGGCAGTTGCGGCGGTGGTTGCAGCGGCCGCCGTAGTGGCGCTGCTGGCCGCCGTAGTAGCTGATGTTGCTGCTGTTGTTGCGGCAGTAGGAGCTACAGTGTTATCACCGCAAGCCGCTAAAATACCACTGGCTACCACCGCTCCACCCGTCAGGGCGACGAATTTGCGGCGGTTCAATCTCTTGTTCGATTCTTTGGACATCGAATCCTCCTTTGGATCTTAACTTTTCTCAAGTAAAGAATGTTTGCGTAATAATGGGTAAGGACCGGCTTTATCCGAAACAGCAATCAAAGCCGGGTCTAACTCTCCTCGTAACCGGATAGCGGGTCTAAAAGTACCGGGAATGGAATCGTTTCCACCAAAAAGTGTGACAAAACCTTTCTAATACTTTTATCAGATTTGGAGTTTGGGCAACATTGCTTATACCCCTGGTTATTTCTCAGGTTAGCTAAATGTAGAAATCTTAAACAGCACGTGCTGTGCCAACGATCACCTGACGGATGGCTGCGTGAAGTGCGTTTGGTAGTACCGGTTTAAGCAAGAATAGGGTTGCGCCAAGTTGAGAACCGCGCCGCCGCACATCCTGGGTGCTGCATAGAATTATAGGAATACCGGCGGTTTGAGGCAGATGGCGCAGCTTTTGTAGTAGGTTCCAGCCCTGACCATCTGGCGAAGCAGGTTCAAGAACTATAGTTGAAACGGGTTGATTTTGAACAATTAACAGGGCTTCACTTTCGTTACAACACGAGATTACCCGGTAAAACCGCTTTAAGGAGCGTTGGTACATTTCTCGGGTATGCAGGTCATTTTCAATTATAAGCACTGTTTTATTTTCGCCAACCATTTCTCTCACCCGGAGTGTTTTTAAGTGGACTGGAAGAATTATACAAACCTTTTTTATTTATAGCTTGGATAAAATTCCGCAAATATTGGATTTTATTCCGCAATCTTGGATTATATTCGGTTGAATTTCTAAAAGTTTGCTTATTTTTAGCCCAAAATTAACTATAATTCCTGTTAGGATATGCTATATTACCTCAATCAGGTTTATTTCTTTTCGTGATTAAAGCCAGGCGTGATTAAGTTTTGTTGAAGAATTTATGCCGCCGGCCTCAAGGAGACCTACCATGTCGGGTTATTTACGCATCGGGTTTCAATTAATCCCGGATGACCCTTTCTGGGTAGAAATTGGCATGCTGCTAGACCGGCAGTCCGAGCTTTCCGGCCTGACTTTAATCCCGCTAGACCTTGAAGCCGGTGAAGTTCCCGGCACCGACTATAACCTAATCCTCGAAGAGATACTGGCCCAGCAAATTAATTCCCTTATTATGGTCGAAATACCCCGGCCCTTAATCCGGCTGCTTACCGAAAACCATATTCCAATTATTACAATGGTTCCCCAGCTAGGCTGTCACAACGGTTCTTGCAATCATCCAAATGTAACGGGTCCACTTGGAGTTTTCGAAATTGCCGGGATGGTCGCGGACTTTTTACGGCAAAGGCTGCAGGACAAGGGGAAGGTCCTGGTAGTCGGTGGCCTGAGTGGCATTGGGGAAGACGGGCGGACCTTGCTGGCCGGGATTAATCAAAATCTAACCTCCTGCACCGGAATAACCCTGCACCATATTCCGACCTCCTGGCGGTACGATTTGGCCTACCCGCAAATCCTGGCCGGGCTGCGAAAATTTACCGGACCGTTCGATGCTATCTTTGGTTTATCTGATACGCTGGCCCTGGCCACTCGTGAAGCCGCCGCCAAATTTGGTCTTTTGAAACCGGAAACCCTTATTGTTGGAAATTACGGCGAGCCGCAAGCCCTGAGCGCGATTGTCCGAGGAACTATGGCGGCAACGGTCGAGGTTTCGACGACTGATTTTGTTGGTCGGGTAATTGAACTGGCCCGGCAAGCGGCGGCGGGCCGAACTATTCCCCCTCATTTCAATTACAAGCGGGTTATGGTTACGAGCGCGAACGTGGCGGAGTCGGCTGTCCAGAAGTTGGTGGCGATTTCCGAGTTGCCAAATCAGCTAATCGGGGTAAACCGGCGCCGGGAACAGCAGCAACTGACTCAGCTTGAAGCCAGCCTGGCAATCAACCGGCAGGTCGGGGCAATCCTGGACCGCCGCGAACTTACCCGCAAAATCGTGCATCAAATCCGGGAACATTTCGATTATTCACGGGTAAATCTTTACTTCTTGTCCGAAGCTGAAAGCTCTCTGTACCTGGATGACCAAACAGCCCCGGATGCCGCTCGAACTCTGGTAGGGGCAGCGGAAAGCGAAGTCCTGGCCCACGTTTTAAGGACGGGCAAGCCGGTCTATGTTCCGGATGTGCGCCGGGGCCAGCGCTTTGCCCCGGACGAGCGCTGGCCCACATTACGGACCAGGTATGTTTTGCCGGTCCGGTTCGGCGATGAACTGTTGTGCCTGTTGGACTTGCAATCGGACCGGGTACGGCACCACAGCCGCGAGGAGTTAATGGGGTTGCAGGTCGTGACCGACCAACTGGCCGTGGCTATCCGGAACGCCGAACTTTACAGCGAAGCCCTGGCCGCCCGCAAAGTGGCTGAAAAAGCCGATAAGCTTAAAACGTTAGTCCTCGCCAATGTCAGCCACGAATTCAGGACCCCTTTGAATATCATCCTGGGTTATACCAAAGAAGCTCTTAACACGCCTAACCCTTACGGCAGCGAATTGCCGTTTGAATTGATCTCCGACCTGGGCCGTATCTACCGGAGCGGCGAGCATATGCTGCGGCTGATTAGCGACCTGCTCGATTTATCCCGGGCTGAAATTGATGAACTGGAAATCTTCCCCGAATTTCTTAATATCAGGCCAATCCTGGAAGAAGTTTTTTACAGCGTGGCTGAATTAAGCCCGGTCAGCCAGGAGGTTGAATGGAAATTTAAGGTTCCGGCCAACCTGCCGGTAATGCAGGTGGACCCGGGCCGGTTGCGCCAGATTATTTTAAACCTGCTTTCCAACGCCCGGAAGTTTACCAGGGCGGGCGAAATCATCATGGTAGTAGATGTCCAGCCGCCCAACCTCCATATCCGGGTGGAGGATACCGGGCCTGGTATTTCGCTTGAACACCAGGAGTGGATTTTCGACCCGTTTATCGTTGGCGAGAATTCCGGACGCACCGCGGGCGGGATTGGCCTTGGTTTAAGCATCACCCGCCACCTGGTCAGCTTGCACCGGGGCTATATTACCCTGGAAAGCCCGCCGGATCAGGGCAGCATTTTTAATGTCTATCTACCGCTGCCAAACCTGAGCGGCCAGCTAACGGCCCCGGTTCCCGTTGAAGCTAAAGTTCTTGTTTGCATCTCTAAAGCGGCGGAACTATCCCCTGAAATAGCCGAAATCGCCCGCCAGTTCGAGGGTAATTTTATTAAACTCCACCCGGCGGGAGTCTCAAACGCCTTGCCGGAATTAAACCCTTCCATACTGGCCTGGGATGCTACCGGCATGGCTGAAAATGATTGGCTGGCGATGGATTTTCTCCGCAACCATCCCCGTTTGGGCCGGTTGCCGCTGGTCCTTTACGGTAATGCAGCAAGCGAGAGTGACCCCAAAAGCGTAACCAATATTTTGCTAAAACCGCTTTCCGGCCAGACACTTTCCACCATCCTGACCGCGCTCGGCCCGCGCAAGAGCCAGGGTTCGGTCCTGCTGGTAGACGATGACCACGAAGCCCTTGATTTGTACCAGCAATTTGTCATGTCAGCCCTGCCGGGCCATACTATTTACCGGGCGGATAGCGGCCAGATCGCCCTTGATATTTTGCAGGATATAATTCCAAGCCTGGTAATAATTGACCTTGTTATGCCGGAAATTGGCGGGATGCGGGTGGTTGATTGGTTAAGGGCCAATCCTTCGACCCAGCACGTGCCTATCCTGGTTATTAGCGGCAAAATACTGTCCGCCGAGCATGTCAAGCAACTGGACCACCCTCGGTTGGTCTACCAGCCTAAAGATATTCTAAAATTCGAAGAAGTCACCGATACTCTCAAGCAGGTTGCCGGCGGAACGCCCCTGTTGTCGCAATATAACAGTATCCTGGTCAAAAGAACGGTCACCTATCTCCAGGATAACTATGCGCGGCCTGTTACGCTACACCAGATCGCCCAGGCGGTCGGCACCAGCAAGAATAATTTAAGCGAAATCTTCCACCAGGAAATGCGAATTTCCATCTGGCAGTTTCTTAACCGCTACCGGGTAAAACAGGCCCGCAACCTGCTGGAAACATCGGACCTGAATATCGCAGATATCGCGACCAGGGTAGGCTTTGAAGACCCCGCCTATTTCAGCCGGGTCTTTCATTCTATTACCGACCAATCGCCTAAAGCCTACCGCCTGGACTTCAGCCACAAATCCTAAAACACTGACATACACACCGGCGGCATCTCGGCCTGGAAGGCCCGGTTGACCGCCGCTAAAGCCTTGTCCTCGGAAATTGTGACGAGGCCAAGGCTTTAGCGGTAGAGGGTCTTTAATTCCACCGCCCCAAGCAGGAGCGAGGAAAAGTCGGCAATATCCAGCCCTATTTCCACGCCGCAGGGCGCGTTTCCATCTTTCACCCTGGCAAGGCCGTTTTCAAAGTGGACGCAGGTATTTGCCGGTCAGGGTTTTTGGCAATTCATCCATGAATTCAATCTCGCGGGGATATTTGTAACTGGCCGGTCGAAATAATAAACGGTAAATATTAACTTTATTTTTCGGCGGGAGATGGGGCCGGGCATCACTCCATCTTAAAACTTCCCGGCACCGAGGACGCATGGGTTATCTGCTACTACCGCCGCCCGCTCAACGAAACTGACGCCCATCAGCGGGTGGTCTGCCTGGAACGGCCGGTCTTTAATGAGGACGGCTCTATCGCGCCGGTAAAACTCAGCAGCGCGGGCGTGGCAGCGCACCCGGTCCCTGAGAAATGATGTGGGTGCTTCGGGCCTGGCCGGGATACGCCGCCGGTGGTCAATTCCAGGGGTGAAGCCGTTTCCGGCGGCAAAATAAAATACTGCCGCTTTATTAGAAAGGAAAATTGAGCAGTTCGGTCGCCTTGCTCTTGGCATCCTCGCCCCGGCGGTCGTAACGGGCCGTCGTAGTAACGCTGGCGTGCCCGGCCAGCTTTTGGACTGTCGCAATATCGGCCCCGGCGTCAAGCAAATCCGAGATATAAGTGCGGCGCAGGTCGTGCGGGCTGAACGGCTCAAGTTCGGCCTGAAAGCCGCGTTTCTTGAGAATTTTCATGATAGCCTGGTCGGTCATGACCTCAACCCTGATTTTGCCGCTTTTATGGACCGGGCAAAAGAGCGCGCCCGCCGCCGCCCCGCGCAAGACCAGCCAGCCTGCCAGGGCTTTAGCCGCGCCACCCTTTACATAAACCAGGCGGTCCTTGCCGCCTTTGGCTCCCCGGACCGTGAGCGCGCCGTTTTCCGGGTTAAAATCCTTCAACTCAAGTTTAACTACCTCAGAACGGCGTAAGCCCGTACCGTACATAACGCCAACCAGGGCAGCGTCCCTGACCCCGGCGGTGGACTTTTCGTCCTGGCAATTTTTTATGATGGCGCGGAGTTCCTCTTTATCGAGAGCGCGGCCC
>CADDZM010000173.1 GCA_902812345.1 Chloroflexota bacterium
CGGACTCCGCGAAGATGATGGCTATAATTCCCAGGTAGCCGAAAGTCTTAATGAGGCCGGGCAAATCAATAAAGTCCAGCAGGCCCAGCGCCGGCTGGAAAAAGTCAAAATAAGTCAACTAATTACTTCTCCTGTAACAACTTTTATTCAGGCCGCTACCCCATTGGCGGTTATTCTTACGATAGAAAAAGCCAAACCCGCTCAAAGCCGGTTTTGAAAATTGGCTCTCGCAAACCGTACCGGAATTAAATGAAGTTAATCCCAAGCCAAAATTAATCCTTGATTAAAACGGCTGAAAAGAACCCCTTAAAAGAAGGTTTTTAGTAACCGGGGAAGGGCCGCAGCCGTAAATATCTTAATCGGGCTATTTGCGGGTTATTTAGCCTGCCAAAGAGCCGGGCTGCTAGAGATTACAGAATTTTTATAAAGTTAAAAGGGGGATTTGCAGTAAGCCGTCCCCTAAAGTTATAATAGATATAATAAGCAAAGAACTGTTCTGTTCCCACGCAGGTTTGAGGTTATACCGGGGGTCTGTTGTTAAACGAAACCGAACAAAGTGATACTACTTCCAGCACGGATAACAACCAGTTGTCCGGGAAGGTAGAGCGGTCTGCTCTGGGTATGCTGGCAGCGATTGCCGCTATCCTCAACCAGACTGAAAACCCAGACCAGGCGCTTGCAGCAGCCCTGGATGAATTAAGCGTGTCTTACAAGTTGTCCCACAGCGCTCTCTGGCTGGTCGAGAGTAGCAAACCGGCTTTGGTACCAACCTGCCAGCATGGTTTAGACCCCGAAATGGCGGCGGAAATAAACATCCAGATGGGGGTAACCGAGCTGCCGGCCCGTAATTACGACTACGACTATACAAACTTTTGCCAGAGCGTCACCGCCACTTTACAAAAACTCTCGAAAACCTTTGGCCTGCCTTTAGTGCGCTGCTTTCCCCTGACCGCCGGTGGTATGCTAGTTGGCTTGCTGGCCTTTTTCAACGACCAGCCCTGGCCGATTAATCCTGAACTGGATATTTGCCTGCAAACCGTCCAGGCTATGCTTGGCACGACCGCCGCCTACGACCGCAACCTGGGTTTCGAGCGGAGGCAGCGCCAGAAAATCGAACTGGCCCAGCGCGATACCATCAGCATCAGCGCGTCGTTGGATTTGCCCCAGGTCCTTGAAACTATTCTCAGCACTACCCTGAAGCAGCTACCCGGCAAAAACGCCCACGTCTTTTTGTATGACGAGGAACGCGACCAGATTACCATCGGGGCCGCCAAAAACGCCGACGAACACACTGCCAGCCGCTTTACCCAGCCGCGCCGCAACGGCTTTACCTACAAAGTCGCCCGCAGCGGGCAGGTCCAGTGGGTCGAGGAAATGCAAACTGACGCCCTGTTCAACGGTGCGCCGCCCGACTACATAGGCGCACTTATGGGCGCACCTTTGATAATGGGCGGCAAAGTCATCGGGGTTATGAATATCGCTTATCCTAATTCGCACAAATTTACTGAGACTGAAATCAATACCCTCACCACGCTGGCGGCCCAGGCGGCTATCGCCGTCCAGAACGCCGGGATGTTCCAGCAGGTCCAGATGTACGCCGCTAATTTGGAAGCGCAGGTGGAAGCCCGGACCGCCGACCTCCGAGCCGCGAACGAGCAGCTAAAAATCGCCCGCGACCTGGCAGACGCCGCGAACCAGGCCAAAAGTGTCTTCCTGGCGAATATGAGCCACGAACTGCGTACGCCGCTTAACGCGATTATCGGTTACAGCGAGCTTTCCCAGGAGGAAGCCGAGGAGTTGCAAAAACCCCGGCTGGCCGGGTACCTGGGCAAAATCCAGGTCGCTGGAGGCCACCTGTTAAAGCTTATAAGCGATATTCTCGACCTGTCTAAAATCGAGGCCGGGCGCATTGAACTCTACATCGAGCCTTTCAATATTTCCTCGATTGTCTATGACGTTCTTGGCACTGCCCAAAGCCTGGCCGAAAAAAACCATAATAAATTGACAATCGAATGCCCCGCCGACCTCGGCGAGATGGAAAGCGACCTGACAAGGGTCCGGCAGGTCTTATTTAACCTGTTGAGCAACGCCTGCAAGTTCACCGAGAACGGCACCGTATCCCTGGTAGTCAGCCGCACCACCGCCCCGGATGATGGCCGGGAGTGGATTAACTTTAAAATCAGCGATACGGGCATCGGCATGTCGCCCGAACAGGTCGGCAAGCTGTTCCAGCAGTTTACCCAGGCTGACCCTTCGACTACCCGCAAGTATGGCGGCACCGGACTGGGCCTGGCGATAAGCCAGCGGTTTTGCCACCTGATGGGCGGCCATATCTCGGCCCAAAGTGAGCTTGGCAAAGGCTCGGTCTTTACCATCGCTTTACCTGCCAGGACACCCAGGTACGACCTTAACATCTGACATTTTCGCAGAAAGAAACTATGACCCAAGCCACCGACCTGAACCCGACCGGCCTTGCTAACCCTATCACTTCACACCTGGCTCAGGAACTTTATAAGGACTTGAACCGGCAGCATTTCGAGGGGAAGTTGCCGGAATGCCGCATCGAAATCAGCGCCCGCCTGACCCGGACCGCGGGTAAAATCTGGCCGCGCACTCGCCTGATGCGCCTGTCGCGCTCGTATCACGAACTTTACGGCCAGGCGGAGTTAGCCAACACGATTTTGCACGAGATGATTCACCTGTGGCTGCACGAGCAGGGACTGCCAAGCGGTCATACTTCGCTTTTCCGCCACAAACTTCTGCAAGTTGGCCTGGACGACCGCTTGCGAGCCTTGCCGGTGCCGGCCCGGCCCTACCGCTACCTGTATCGCTGCCCGACCTGCCGCAGCGAAGTCCAGACCCGGCGCAAAATTAACAGTTCCTGCGGGCATTGCGACCGGGTCTACAATCCGCGCCACCATTTCAAGCTGGTTAAACAGCTAACGGAAAAGTAAAATCGTTGAACGTTGAACGTAAGAAGATAAAAAGATAAAAAGTAAAACAGCTTTTATGAATGAGATAACATACTGCCCGCGCTGCGGCAAAAAATTGATAGAGCAAGAAAAGTTTGGCGAGCTGCGCCAGACCTGTCCGGACCCCGAGTGCGGCTTCATCCACTTCCTGGACCCGAAGGTGGTCGCGGTAGTCCTGGTAGAATACGCCGGAAAGCTTTTGCTGGGTCGCCGGAATATTAACCCCGGCAAAGGTCTGTGGAGCTTTTCGGGCGGTTATGTCAACCGGGGCGAAAAAGTGGAAAGCGCCGCCCTGCGGGAGGTTAAAGAGGAAACGAACCTCGATATAAAACTGGGCGACCTGCTGGGGGTTTATAGCGATACGGGCAACCCGGTTATTCTTATCGTCTTCCGGGGCTACGCCACCGGCATCGAAAACCTGCGCGCCCAGGACGACGAGGTAATGGAACTGGCTTTCTTCCGCCCCGCCGAAATCCCTAAACTGGCCTTCCCTTTTGATGAAAATATCGTAGCAGCCTGGATTAAAGCCAGAGAGAAAGACCCGGTTTAATTAAGGGAAGAATCATTAAGTATCCCGAACTTTAGCCTTCCTGAATTCCAGGGCTTTCCTTTATTCCCACTCTTCTTGAAGTCCAGGTTGACCGAAGCTATTACCAGCTGCTGTAGATATTCTGACCTGCCCATAAGTTACAGGTTCAAACCGGTTAAGTTTTTAAGGGCAGGTAGACCGAGACCACCGTGCCTTCTGTGACTTTACTTTCAACCATAATTTTCCCGTGATGCCACCGGGCGATTTCATAAGAGATTGCCAGCCCTAACCCGGCCCCACCGTTGGTGCTGGTCCGGTCAGGTTGAACCCGGTAGAACCTTTCAAACAGGTGCGGCAAATATTCTTTGGGGATGCCCTCGCCGTTGTCAATTACTTCAATCCTGGCAAATTGACCCGTTTCTTTTAAACTTACAGTAACCTTACCCCCAGGCTGAGTATATTTAAGAGCATTATCCACCAGGTTAATAAAAAGCCTGGTGAGCTGGTCAAAGTTACCACTGATGTTTAGACCTGGGGCCAGTTGCCCGGTAAGGGCTATATTTTTCGACTCCGCCAAGGGCTGCATCGTCTCCACAATCGAATCGAGTAAGTCAGTTAAATCTATATTATCGCTGGGCCAACTCTGGTGCTGCTGGTCTATCCGGCTCAAGTTGAGTAAGGCGTTAGAGAGCCTTATTAACCGGTCAACTTCAGTATTGAGGTCTTTTAAGGTATCAACATAGTCCGCCTGACTCCGGGGCTGGCCCAAACTAACTTCAATCCGTCCTTTCAGAGCGGTTAGAGGGGTACGCAATTCGTGAGAGGCATCGGCCGTAAAGCGGCGCTCTCGCTCAAAGGCGGCCTGCAAGCGGTCCAACATATCATTAAAGGTGGTGGCAAGCCGTTCGATTTCGGTTGTTGTACCCGTTTCGCCAATTCTACCGGCCAAATCGGTCGAGCTGATGGCCCTGGCAGTCCGAGTAATACTGATAATAGGCCCCAGCACTTGACTTGCCAGAAACCACCCGCCCAAACCCGCCAATAAAAGCACCAGTGGTATAGCTAGCAGGAGTGGTTTGTAGGCATCCGTCAGCGCATCGAACGTCAGGAAAGTCGGCCAGCCTACCTGTATCCAGCCAACCAGTTGTTGAGGGACAGCGGAACGGGGTGTCCGCCAGACCAGTTCCTGGCTGTATATGCGCCAGTTGGTTTTATTATCAACGGATGGAACAGTCGAATAACCTGATTTAAATGGAGTTTTAACTGGAATTTCCAGGTTTAACTGGTTGGTACTCTCCACGACCTGGCCTTGCGCCCCAAATAACCTGATAAAGTAACCTTTATCATGTAAATCTTTGGGCGAGTCGCCATTTGAATCATTAGGGTTGATAGCATTTCGGAAATGGGGCGGGCCGTTATCAAGGTCAATAGAAGGAATTATCTGGAGGGTGGCGGCTTCTAAGTTGGCGTCAAGGGTATCCTGTTCGTGTTGCTGGAGTTGAAAATAAAAATAGATACTAAAAATCAGCAGGGTTATGCCGACCAGGACAATGTACAAAGCAATCAGGCGGAACCACAAAGAATGCCAGACCCGTTTTGTCCAGGTTAAACGCAGGTTTAATTTAAATTTACTCACTATGCTGTTCATTCATTACCCGCCTCAGTACTGATGCGGTAACCCATACCCCGCACAGTTCTAATAAGAGCGGGGGTGAAGTTGCGGTCAATTTTACGACGCAAATAGCCAATGTAAACATCCACTATATTCGAATCGCTGGCAAAATCAAAGTTCCAGATATGTTCGGCAATTTGAGTGCGGGTGAGAATCTGGTTAGGATGGCGCATGAGATAGTTAAGTAGCATAAACTCACGCTGGCTGAGTTCAATCAGATGCCCGCCGCGCCTTACCTCGTGGGTCTTGTTATCCAGCACAAGATCGCTAATTTTAATAACGTTGTCTATTTGAAGGGGCGGTCGCCGCAGCAAAGCCCGCACCCTTGCAAGCAGTTCGGTAAAAGCGAAAGGCTTGACCAGATAATCATCAGCCCCGGTATCCAACCCTTCAACGCGGTCATCAAGGCTATCACGGGCGGTCAGCAGCAGGACCGGAGTATGGTTCCCATATGCACGCCACTGTTTTAATAAACTTAGGCCGTCAATACCGGGCAGCATTATATCGAGAATAATGAGGTCATAATCTGCGGAAAGAGTGTATTCATTGGCCTCTTTTCCGTCATAAGTTGCGTCAACGGCGTACCCAGCCTCACTTAAACCCTGGCAAATAAATTTTGAAATTCTTGGTTCGTCTTCGACTACCAACAACCGCATACTTTACCATCCTCCCGGTAGTTTTGTATAAAGCTTATCATAAAACTATAAGAATTTGGTGAAAAGTAAGGTATACAACAAAAAGAGATGAGCCATCCCTGGTTCAAAATTCAGGACGACTCCTAGTGCCGGTTATCGAAAATGGGGCTGGCCTATTGGGCTGTATATACTACATTTCCAGACCCATCAACCTGCACTTTGAAAGTTGGCAAGGGTTGGCGGGCCGGGCGGCGTAATACCGCGCCGGTTTTGGCGTCAAACGCAGCGCCGTGACACGGGCAGGCAAAAATCTGACTACTTTGAATGAACGTAACGTCGCAGCCTTCGTGAGTACAGGTTCGGCTAAATGCCTTAACCGAGCCGTCCTTTTCGTGGACGATATAGCCGCCTTCCCCGGTATCAGGTGTTGTAAAAGCCAGAGCGCCGCCCACCGCTATATCAGATAGTATGGCGATTACTTTTCCTTGAGCCGCTGGAGCCTGGGTTGGAGCGACAGGCGGATTAACGGGGGCAGCAGTTTGACCCTGGGCAGCGGAGGTGGTTTGACCGGGCGCTACCTGCCCGGATGCTGCCTGGGTTGGCGAAGGGGTGTTGCTAACACTCGTTGGGGCCGGCCCTGATGGACTGGCCGTAGCCGGGACGGTTGTACTTGTAGTAGGCGGTAAGGCCAGTGCATTTGAAGCGCCGGAGGGGGTTTCCAATTGGTCGTGTAAATTTTTAAGCCAGGCCACCCCTGTAAATCCCCCGGCCAGCATAATGGCCCCGGTTACCACCAGGAACTGGCGGCGGGCTACCTCGCGGGTTTCATAAGCCGGAATTAGGTTTTGCGGGGGAGCTGGGTTAAATCTGCCTTTACCCGCGCCCCGGACATCAGGGAGAACCTGGACGGGGTAAACCGGTTTAGCCGGTTGAGCGTTTGGAAGGACGGTCGAAGTGACCGGTTCGCCTTTCTTAAGGTAAGCATCCAGGCTCAAAATCGGGTGCGGTCCTGCCAGGAAAAGGGTTAACCAGCCCATCGCATAGGGCAGGTCCGACCCAAGGAAAAAAGGCGCAACACTCCAACTGGCGCTTAACCAGAGAATGATACTTAAAACAAACCCGAAAAAGGCCGCCGCCCGGCTTAACAAACCCAAAAGAGTGCCAATTCCGATAGCCAGTTCGCCAACAAGAACTATCGCGCCAAATATTGGAGCCAGGGGAGCGCCGCTCACCGGTTTTAAAAGAAAGCCTATAGGCGACTGCCCGGCAAACCCGGCAAGCTGGTTGCCTATATAACCGGCGGCATTTACGTCAAAGAATTGAGGGTCGAGCAATTTATCAACTCCGGCGGCCACAAAAGATATCCCTAAAAATATTCGCAGGGGAAGAAAAATGTTGGCTGAACCGGTGGTTAAAATCGAATTTGATTCAGGTAGGATAACCGTTTTGTTATAAGAATTATATTTTTGTTGTTCCGCTAAAGGATTATTCGGCTTCAAAATGAACTCACCTTCTTAATGGGTTTGGAGGATTGGCCGAACCACATCCTGCATTAAACACAAAGAGCCTTCAACCGCCGCTCTAAGGATAATTCTAAACCCTTTTTTTAAGATGGTAATAAACAAATATTAAGAATTCTCTTATTTTTGGTTATTGGTTCATAGACGGCAATGAACCAGTTGGGCCTGGCTCATCTCCGGAAGTTTCACCCTGGGCGCATCCTACCCGTAAAATACGGGATAATGATTATATTTAGTCGGTGCCGTAATCGTGGTCAGGATAGTTGGTATCGCCAACCTTCCAGTAACCCCGTGTAATAATCCGGCTGGCATCGAGCCCGAGGTCTTTGAGCAGGTACTGCCGCATCCGGCGCATTACACTCGCTTCGGCTCCCACGTAAACCCGGCCATCACCCGCCGGTAACTGGAAATTACGTAAAGCCTGTTCGAGGATAATGTCGGGCTGGGCAGAGCCGCGATGCAGCCAGGTAATATCTACCTGGGCCGGGCTGTTCAATTCGCGTTCTTCCAGGGCATCACTTACTTCCAGGATAACATAGGCTTTCATCGTAGCGGGTAAGGCTTCCAGGATAGTGGAAATGGCCGGGATTGCCGTATCGTCGCCGACGAGCAAAATCCAGTCCGCACTCCGGTCAATCTCGTAATTGCGGCCTGGCCCACCCACGACCAGCACCTGGCCTTCCTGGGCCTGGGCCGCCCAGTTCGAAGCCGGTCCAACGCCGTGCAGCACAAATTCAACATCGAGTTCCGGCGCCGAAGGGTCGAAACGGCGCGGGGTATAAGTCCGAATCCGGGTCGGGCGCGGGCCGTCCGGGTCGGGCATAGACGGTTCGGACTGGCCGTCTTCGGGGAAGATTAGTTTGATGTGGGCGGCGGGGCCGTTCCAGGCAAAAGCCGCCAGGTCGTCGCCGGTAAAAGTTACACGGACCATGTGCGGGGTAAGCTGTTTTACCCGCGTTACTTTGATGCGCCGGAAGACCTTACGCGGCTTTTGCGGGACGCGCGCCGCCTGGGTGGGATTTAAGGAAGGATTAGTGGTCATTTTTGTTCTCTTTCAGTCGCTTACTTGCAAATTCTTACATGCCGCTTAGCATGTAATATATAACTCTATTAGCATATACTAAAATGGCCGGGGAGACAATATCTCTTCCCGGCCATTCTACTTCTGCAAACAACTTTTTACGAATTTAGCGGAAATAAACACCGCTCACTAAGCGATAGCGCAACTATCACCTTCACAAGCCGCGTCGTCATCCCCCGCAATAGTCGTAATCTTTGCCTTAGGATGCGACTCAGCCCAGACCTTATCCAGGGCTTCCTTGAAAAGTTCGGTCGACTGCGCCCCCGAAATCCCGTATTTCTCGTCAAGGATAAAGAACGGTACGCCCTGAATCCCGATTTGCCTGGCTTCCTCAAGGTCCTCGCGGACCGTGTCGGCGTATTCATTCCCGGCCAGGACGGCACGGGCTTCTTCGAGGTCAATCCCGGCCTCGGCAACAAGCCGGACGAGCGTTTCGGTATCGCCCAGAGCTTCGCCCTCGCTGAAATAAGCCCGGAAGAAGCGTTCTTCCACCTCATCCTGTACGCCGCGTTCACCCGCCAGTTGAATCAGGCGGTGCGCGTCAAAGGTATTCCCGTATTTAGCCTTTTCCAGGTGATATTCCAGACCTTCCCCGGCGGCCAGGGTGCTGACCCGGTTGTTAGCGGCGGCGGCTTGCTGGAAGGTCATGCCATACTTTTTGGCAAGCAATTCATTCAAGCTCACATCAGAGACTTTCGGAGCGGTCGGGTCCAGTTGATAACTGTGCCAGGTAATTTCTACCTGGTCTTTCTGCGGAAACGAATCAAGGGCGTTTTCAAAGCGGCGTTTACCAATATAGCACCACGGGCAAGCAACATCCGAAAAAATATCTACTTTCATAAAATTCCTCAATACTCTTAAATATTCTCAAAATTATTAATTATTTTAGAGCTTACAAATTGTAGCTTAGTATATAAATCATAGTAACTATTGTATTGATAGTAGCACTTCTGGTCACCTCTGTCAAGGCAGCAGGAAATAAAAATCCGCCAGTTAAAAGACGGAGTCTTAGAAACGTTTTAACATTAGCTAGGATGCATTGCTACCGGGCTGCGGGAAGACGGAAGCCTTTGCGGGCTGGTTGTAAAGACCCTTGAACCCGTTCATACGAATGGTCAGCAGACCCCAGAAAGAGCGGACGCTATCTTTTAGCAGGTGGACTTTGGTGCCGCGCTCGTCGAACCAGCGGACCGGCACTTCTTTAAGTTTATAACGGCTGAGCCGGGCGATATAGATAATTTCAGCGTCAAAGCTCCAGTCGAAGATTTGCTGGCGGCCGTAGAGGTCGTGGGCAACCTCGTCACGGTAGCATTTGAACCCGCAAGTTACATCCCGCACATCCACCCGCGCGATAAAATTCGAAAGCCAGGTGAAAACCTTGCCCATGTTCTCGCGCAACCAGGGCTGGTGGCGTTCCACGGCGGCCCCCGGCATCTTGCGTGACCCCTGCACTATATCAAACCCCTGTTCGAACCAGGGCAAAATCTTATCCAGTTCTTCAATAGGGGTCGAGAGGTCGGCGTCGGTAAAGAGGACATAACGGCCCTGACTGGCAAGCATGCCCTGCTTGAGGGCATAACCTTTGCCCCGGTTAGCGCCGTAACTGATAACGCGGCAAACTTCCCGGGCCTCTTCCAGTCTGCGGCGAGCCAGGGGGATACCGCCATCGCTGCTGCCGTCGTCAACCAGGACGATTTCGCGGCTCCAGGTCTGGCCGGAGAGGTAGGCGAGCAATTTATCCAGGGTAGCGGAAATTCGTTTTTCTTCGTTATAGACGGGAATAACGATAGAAAGATAAATTTGCGGCTTGCCAACGCCGGTAGATTGAGAGTCTGCCTGCGACGTTTGTGACAACTGGATTTTGCGCTCCTTTCCAGGGTGAATGTAACTTTTGAACCCGTATTATAACATCCGTCCGGGCCTTTGTCTAAAGGGGCCAGCCCCGGACTTCACCGGAACAGGCCCGGCCATCACAGGGCAGCTTTGATTAATCTTTATCTTAAAATGCTCTTAATGCCCGGTTAGTTGCTAAACGCGCCGGTAAACGCCCTGTAATTTACGTGCTTTTGAAGGCGTGCTAAACTTGGGCCAGGTAATTTTGCGCGAGCTTTAAGCCAATCTGGCAAATGAAGATGAAGGGAAGGAAACATTATGCAAGCAATCCGGGTTCACGAAAAAGGCGGGCCGGAAGTTTTGAAACTTGAAGAAGTGCCTGAACCCCAACCAGGACCGGGCGAAGTCCTTATAAAGGTTGCCGCCGCCGGGGTAAACTTTATTGACATCTATTATCGCCTGGGCCAATATCCGGTTGAAAAACCCTACACGCCCGGTGACGAAGCGGCCGGTACCGTCGAAGCAGTCGGACAAGGCGTTACCGACTTCAAACCGGGCGACCGGGTAGCCCACTGCCAGAAGATGGGCAGCTACGCCCAATACCAGGTCATTCCCGCCAGCAAGGTTGTACCGGTGCCGGAAGGTCTTGATCTCAAACAGGCTGCCGCCGTAATGCTCCAGGGCATCACTGCCCATTATCTTTCGCACAGCACCTACCCGATAAAGTCCGGCGAGACTGTACTCATTCACGCCGGGGCCGGTGGAGTCGGTCAGTTACTCATTCAGATGGCTAAAATGCTGGGTGCCACGGTTATCACGACCGTTTCCACCGCCGAAAAAGCCGCCCTGGCGAAAGAAGCCGGGGCCGACCACATTATTAATTACACCGAAACGGATTTTGAGGAAGAAGTTAAACGCATTACGGGTGGGGAAAAGCTGCCGGTGGTTTACGACTCGGTCGGGCAGTCCACCTTTAATAAGAGCCTGAACTGCCTGCGGCCGCGCGGTTATATGGTATTGTTCGGGGCTTCCAGCGGGCCGGTGCCGCCCTTCGACCCCCAGCTTCTAAACCGGAGAGGTTCGCTCTACCTGACCCGCCCGACCATGGGCCACTATATCGCCACGCGAGAGGAATTGTTAGCGCGGGCCGGGGATGTTTTCAAGTGGGTGGCGGAAGGCAAACTCAAAGTGAAATTCGACCATACCTATCCCCTGGCCGAAGCCGCCCAGGCCCAGACTGATTTGAAGGCGCGGGCCACTACCGGCAAAGTGCTGCTAATCCCCTGAACTACCACTGGTCGTTCATGAAAGAGGCAGGCTGGCCCGGCGGGCTGAAAAGTCGCTGGGCTGCCGCCAGTTCCGTCTCCGAGGTAACTGCCAGCTTGCCCAACCGGGCCGCCTCAAAGGGGCTGAGATAACCGGCGTAAAGCTGGGCCAGGATACGCACGTCGCAGCTAAGCCCGGCATGTTCCGTCCCGGCCCCGCTGCTAACCTCAACCCGACCGCCGCTGGCTTCCAGGCGGTAGGTCCGGCCATCGTTCCAGGGCAGCACATCATCACGGACCGCCACACTGAAAGCGGCGGTTTCGTCCGCGCCCAACTCCGGCCAGGCCCGTTCGCCCAGGGCTTTCTCCACGTTCAACAGGCGCAGCATATACCCCGACTCGTATTCAATGGTAGCCTCACGCGGGTTTGACAGCAAGGCGTAAACTTCATCGCCCGGCTCGGCGCTCCAGACCGCCTGTTCGGCCTGCGAGTCGTGGTTAGCGATAAAAGCATAAATTTCGTGCCGGGCCGCTTCATCCAGCCAGACCATTTCGCGGATACGCATATCGCGCTCCCAGCCCTGCGCGTCTTTATTCTTCATGCGGTAGATAATATAGGCTCCGTCCTGGCCGTTTTCGTCAGTCCAGATATAGGGAAGTTGGGGGACCGGACCGGTCAGTTCGTAGGCTTTGAGGACATTACGCCGCCAGAACATCTCGTCGCGGTCAAAGCGTCCAAAACGGCTCATACAATAATTGTCGTAGAGAGTCTTGAAGCGCGGCCAATCATCCTCGACACACTGGGTCCAGCGGCCTTTAGTCTTAGAGCGGAAATGAGCCAGGGCCGGGATTTTTACTTTGACGGTCTGGGTGCTGCTGGCTAACTCGTAACCAAACTTGCGGTAGAAAGCAAACTCAAACGGGTAAAGAGCCGAAACATTGATGCCTTTCTCGGCCTCCTGGCGCAGCACCTCACGCAACAACTGCTTTAAAAGACCCTGGCGGCGATTTTCCGGCGGTGTCGCCACGCTGGTAATGTCAACCGACCGGACTTTCTTCCGGCCCAGCCATATATCGTTCCAGAGGATGCGTAACCCGCTGACAAGCTTGCCCTCGTCATCAAAAAGCCCGCGAGTATCCTCAACTTTCATTCGTTCCACGAACTCGGTCGTAAAATTGCCCGGTATAACAAAAGCGTCCCGCACCATGTTCGCGTAATTTATTTTTTCTTCCTCGCGCAAGGGCCGTACCTGCATATATATTTACTCCTTTATCATTGCCTGCTTTTCCTATGGTTAGCTGAACGTAGTATATCATCATGTTCTTCAGGTGTAAACAGATTTAGGGGACTTCTTTTTAGAAACGGCCCCCATGAAAAAGAGGAGTTGAAAATCATCAAACTTGTGTTATTATATTCATAAAAATATCATCGAATAAATTACCAGCTGCACCAAAGAGGTAGCACCCCATTAAACGGTGAAGTTTTGAACTGAGTTTTTGGGTGGCCGCCCTCTACGCTTGGGTGGCACAAAAGGCGGCGGTGCCACCTTGTACTTTAATAATTCAGCGATGCTCCAAATATGC
>CADDZM010000174.1 GCA_902812345.1 Chloroflexota bacterium
CATATTTGGAGCATCGCTGAATTATTAAAGTACAAGGTGGCACCGCCGCCTTTTGTGCCACCCAAGCGTAGAGGGCGGCCACCCAAAAACTCAGTTCAAAACTTCACCGTTTAATGGGGTGCTACCGGTTTCCTGTTAATCTCACTTATTTACAAAATCCGCTTTACGTTCAAAGTTCACGTTCAAAGTTCAAAGTTAAACGTTTAACGAACCCTGTGATTATAGCATTTATTGGAAAAATACCTGTAAAACCCTGTTTTTCGGCCTGGTCGTTGACATTTATGTTTAGTTGAAGGATAATCGGCCTATTAACCTTTTAAAGGTATTCATTGGTTGAATATTATTTTGAACTTGGCTGAAAAAAGCGCTACTCATAAAAAGCCAGGAGTAAGCAGTGCCTAAAGAAACTATAGTCGTTGTAGATGACGAACCCGCCGCTCGAGCCGCTGTAACACGCTTGCTCCAGGAACGCGGCTATACCGTTCACGCTTTAAATGGCGGTCAGGAAGCAATTGATTTCGCCAATACAAATCCTTTCGATGTCCTTCTGACCGACTTTCGCATGCCCGGCGGCCTTGACGGCTTAACCACGGTCCGGGCTATCCGGCGTATTAACCCCCAGGTTGTAGCCATTATAATGACCGGTCACAGCTCGGTTGACCTGGCGATAGAGTCGCTCAAACTTGGCGTACACGGCTTCGTGGTCAAGCCCTTTACCGCTTTTGAACTCATCCGCAATATCGAGCAGACCATAGCTCAGCAAACCCTCGCCCGCGAGAATATCAGGATGCGAGCGTTGGTGGATGTTTTCAGCACTACCCAGCAGTTGCTTTCGGCCAATACGGAAGCGGCCCAACTCCCTCATCTAACTCTCGAACTGGCGATGAACCGCGTTTCGGCGCGCCAGGCCGCGTTGCTGCTGCTCTCGGCGGAACAGGATAGTTTACTTGAACTGGCCGTGGTAGCGGAACGAGCCAACCCTGAAGATGATGGCAGCGGCGAAGGATCCCTTCCAGTCTTCCACCCGGTAGACAGTTACTCGCACTCGAACCTGTCCCAGGTAGAGCAAATGCGGCTGCTCGGCCAACGCGCTCTCAACACTAACGCCACCATTTTAATGGTAGACGGCCAGGAAGTTGAACCGGGAAGCGCCCGGATGAGTTCGACCCAGAACAGGGTCTCCCAGGCGGTCGTGCCCCTTATGGCCCAGGGCCGCCAGGTCGGGGCATTAGTGATGGAGAAAAACGGGGCTGAGCCGAACTTTACCGAGGCTGACCTGCAAATTGCAGCCATCCTCGCCAGCCAGGGCGCAATCGCGATTGACAACAGCCGTCTGGTCCACCGCCTGGCCCAGGTTGAAGCTTTACACCAGGCCGACCGTCTGCGGAGCGAATTCGTGGCGATGGTCTCTCACGAATTGCGTACCCCCCTCACTTCTATCAAGGGTTACGCTACGACCCTGCTCCGGCCCGATGTCCAGTGGAATAACCAGACCGGGACGGAGTACCTCTCTATCATCAGTGAAGAATGTGATAAGCTGATGCAACTGATTGATAATATTTTGGAAGTTTCCCGGATTGAGGCAGGCGCTTTGCGAATTTATCCCGAACCGGTCCAGATTTACGAAGTGCTGGATCGGGCCGCGATGGAAACGCGCCGCCGCTCACCGGAAGTGAACCTGGAAGTCAGGTACCCGCCAATAGACGAAATCCCCTATGTGATGGGTGATAGCCAGCGTATTATCCAGGTCTTACGCAATTTAATCCAGAACGCCATAAAATACACTCCCTCGGACCCCCACATAGTGCTGGAATTAAAGGCGCTGCCTTATGACGAGGACTATCCCCATGGAATGGTCGAAATAAGTGTCCGGGACAACGGGATTGGGCTTACCCAGGAAAATAAAGACCGGATTTTCGAACGCTTCTACCGGGTAGATACCGGCTCGGCCCGCCGTACCGAAGGTACTGGCCTGGGCCTGGCGATTTGCCGCGGCATTGTAGAGGCGCACGGCGGCCGGATTTGGGTCGAAAGCGAAGGTCGGAACAAGGGCAGCATATTCTTTTTCACGCTGCCGGTAGCGGATATTTCCAACCAGTTCAACCTGGATTAAGGGCTATTAAGGTGTTTCGTCAGGTTTGTTTGCTATTTTTACGGTAGAGTTTGCTGACCTGACCAGAATGAATTAAGTAAGGGTAAAACTAATGAGCAAAGACAAAACAGTGCTGGTGGTTGACGACCAGCCAGGCCTGGTACGCCTGGTGCGTGACAACCTTGAAACATTGCAATTCAAGGTCATTACCGCCGCCGAAGGCAATAAAGCGATTGATATTGCCGAAAACGAAAAGCCGGACCTGGTTATACTTGACATAATGCTACCCGGCCAGGACGGTTACCAGGTTTGCAAACGCATCCGGGAATTTTCGACGGTGCCGATTATCATGTTAACTGCCCGCAACGACCGCCAGGATCTGGTGCAGGGCTTCGAGATGGGCGCGGACGACTATATCACCAAGCCTTTCAGCGCCGAAGAACTGCTGGCCCGCGTCAAGGCGGTCATGCGCCGCAGCGAGTACACCGAAATGAACCGCTATTCGCCCAGCTTTACCTGCGGCGATATTTCGATTGATTTCGTGCGGCACGAGGTCTCCAAAAACGGCCAGCCGCTCAACCCCGGCCTGACCCCGACCGAGTACCGCCTGCTCTATTATCTTGCCACGAACGCCGGGCGGGTTATGCTGCACAGCGACCTCCTAACCAAGGTGTGGGGGCCGGAATACGCCGGGGCTACCGACTATCTGCGGGTCTATATTCGCCACCTGCGCACGCGGCTTGAACCAAAAGATAGCGACCCGATTTATATTCTAACTGTGCCGGGTGTCGGTTACGTCCTCAAATGTCCCCAGGGTCAGGGCCAGATTGTGGGGCAATTACCAGAAGAAGTCTAAGTTTGGGCCGCTCAACTTTGCCGTCCCTGAGTTCATCAGGCGTCCTTTCCGGCTACCTGCCAGCCCTAAAAAGGCTGCCCCAGCTTGTGGGGGGCTTTTTGCTGTTTCTTTACACCCTTTTCTTTGTATACCGGGCCATCGTGGGCCTCTCCTTTCCCTTCCCGCTGGCTTACGGCGAAGGCCCGGTCTTTTACGAGGCCGGGCAGCTTTTTCACCGGGGGTTTAACCCGGCGGCCCTTTACTTGTCCAACACCAGGCCGCCCTATCAGGCCGGGACTTATACGCCCCTGTTCTATTACCTCAATAGTTTCCTGATGTGGTTGACCGGCCCGACCTCTAGGCTGGGCGGGCGGCTTTTGACGGTCCTATCGGCGGCGTACCTGGGCTTCCGGCTTTTCGGGATTGCCCGCAAAGAAGAAGTCGCCCCCGGTCGCCGGGCCAGGCTGACCCTTTCCCTGGCGGCGGCAGTTACCCCTTTCGCGACTGCCGCGCTCTACACCTGGGGCGTGGTGGCTCAGGGCGCGCTCCTGGCGCTCTGCCTGAGCCTTAGCGCCGTGATTAACGTCTGGCACTCCGATACCGACCGGCGGCAAAAGCGAGGCGCGAGTACTTATATCATGGCCGGGTTTCTTTGCGCCCTGGCCCTGCTCTGTCAGCAGAATTTTCTAGCCGCGCCCCTGGCGATTTTAATCTGGCTCGGTCTGGGGTTGCGCTGGCGCGAGACCGGGCAGTTCGCCGCCGCCTTCTTTGGAATGTTCCTGCTCGTTTCGCTGGTTTTCCAGTTTCTGAGCGGCGACAACTACCTGCGCCACATCACCGCCTACCCCGGTTTCTCTTTCGACCCGGGTACTATCTGGTCCGGTTTCGGCTATATCGTGCTGGCCCACTTCGTTTTGCTGGCGCTGGCCGGGGTATGGTTCGCCCGGCCCCTGGTAGGACGGTTCGAACGAATGGACCTTTGGCGGATTTATTTCCTGACAGCGCTGGTCTTTGGCCTGCTCACCGGGAACTTGCTCGACTACGGCTACGCCCTGGAAACCCTGTGCCTGGCGTCGCTATTAGCCTGGTGGCAGGTTGGCCGGTTGCTGGCTTTGCGTACCGAATGGCGCATCTTCTCCTACCGGCCCCAGTTCGCCCCAATTGCCATGGCTTTGGTGGCAATTCAATTGCTGTTTTTGTGGCATGTACCCGGCCTCGCCGATAACGCCCAGACCCCCGGGCTTGACCGTTTCGACCAGGCCAGGCAGGTTGCTGCCCAACTCCAGGAGGTTGCCGGGCGCGGACCGCTCCTGGTGGAAAATAGCGGCTGGGTGGCTGCGACCGGCCTCACCACCGACCTTGATGACCCGTTCACCTTCAACCAACTGGCCCGGCAAAATGCCTGGGATGACCGCCTTTTCCTGGAACGGCTGAACACCGGCTATTACAAAGCGGTTGTCTTTGAAATCGCCCAACCCGACCTCTCCGAAGCGGCCCTTGAAAAGTCATTTTCCAGCCATACAGCCGCGCCCGCTGCCGGACATTTCGGACCGGCGGCCCTGCAAATCATCCAGGACCGCGCTAAATTTACCCCTCTTAAAAGAATTGGCCGGTGGGTCTTTCTGGTCTGGCATAGCTAACCACTATCGCGCCGGTCTTTATTTTCAATGGGTCATAACTGAAAATAGAAAACACCTTTTATGTTATAATCGGTTAACAATCAGCCAGGAAAACTCACGGGCCGGTGGCTGCGGCTTCAAACAGGATTCATTAACCGAATGCGTAATCATTACATTATCATTGGCACTATTCTTGGGCTTGGCCTGGTGGGCGTCCTCATCATTCTGTTGACCGTTCCTTCAAAGGCTGTCCCCGGGGCGGCTACCCCAACCCCCGACAAAGGCGAAAACCTGCACGGCAACAGCATTGACGGCCAGATTATCTTCAGCCGCCAGGGTTATCTGTGGTCGTGGCGCAGCGACAAGGCGGCCCGTTTGCCGTTAGAGCCGGGTGCTTCTTCAGTCGCGGGCAATAGCGTGCAACTTATCCAACCGGCTATCTCGGTGGATGGCGGTAAACTGGCTTATATCCGCCAGGACGAAACTTTCTCCGATCTGTGGGTGGCTAACTCCAACGGCACCAACCCCCGTAACCTTACCAATTACAAAGGTGACGGTACGCCGCGTTCGCCGGATTTTATCGCCACCTCGTTGTGGGCTTTTAGCCCGACCTGGTCACCTGATGGAACAGGAATTGCCTTTTTGAGTGATATTGGCACCGATGACCTGGCATTGTGGGCGACCGATGCTCGCCAGTTCAGCCGCCACGTCATAAGTAAATTCGGGGCTGGAAGCGGCGGACTGTTACGGCCCGGTTATCTTCCAAACGGCAAGTCCCTGATTGTAGGGGCTTTCCAGAATGGCAAGTCCCAGGTTTATACCGTTAATGCCGAAGATGCCTCCAATAACCAGTTGACCAACGTCCAGGATGGGGCTTACGACCCTGCTGTATCGCCGGACGGCAAATTTATCGCTTATATCGCCCGCAAAGGCAGTTCCAGCGAACTCTGGGTAATGCACGCGGATGGTAGCGGCCCGATTTTGCTCTCTAACCAGCCCAGCCGTTACCCGACCTGGTCGCCGGACGGCAAAAGTCTGGCATTCCTGGTGATGAAAGATGGCAGCTTCGAAATTTTTGTCCTGAAACTTAAAGCCGATGGTACGCCCGACGGCAGCGCCCAACAGCTAAGTTCGGGCGCGAAACTGGACGGAACCAGCGGGATAAGCTGGGGACGGTAGTCTGCCGGTCTGTTCAAAAGTATAGGTCAAAAGTAGGAAGCTTTTGACAGGTGGATTTGTTATAATATAATGCTGCCGGGTTAAGGTAGGTTATTACATTGTGGTATGGGCTGGCACCGGGCGGAAACTAATTAGAGATGTATTGATGGATTTGAAGGGACAGGGCCGGATTTTGGGTAGGCCGGTCGAGAGGAAAAGGACAGTTGACCCAGCTTAAAAACGCGGCCGTCGCCGCGCCAGAGAAAATCCTGGTACTACCTTTTGCCGACGGCATCGGGGATTTTGTAAATATGCAGCCTTTGCTGGCTGCGATTGCCCGGCGTTTCCCGGGTGTGGATATTAGCGTGGCCGCTTCGTCCTATGCCAACTACCTCAACTCGCCTTCCAACCCGGTTAAAATTGTTACCCCTAGCTGGTTTAATAAAGAACCAGGCCCCGTCGCTCAGACCTTGCGGCATTTTATTCCGCAGTCGGTGCTGGCCCGCCTGGCCGGACCCCTATTCAAGCGTGAAATGGGTGGGGATATAGACCTGGTAGTTAATACCATTTTGTTGTGGGAAAAGAATATGGATTTCCCGCGCTACTGGACCCCCCAGACTCCGCCGCGTCCCGGCGCGGTCCATACCCTGGACTGCCTGGCTAATGCTCTCGAAGAAGAACTTGACCTGACTATTCCCCCGGAAGAACGCTACCCGCACGTGGAAGTCCGGCCTGACGCCCGCGACTGGGCCGATGAGTATATCCGGGAGCATGACCTTAAAAAAGGCACTATCGTGGCGCTTATCCCCGAAAGCAACATGCTCATCAAAAAGTGGCCCGCCGCTAGCTGGGCTTACCTCAATGACAAGTTGCAGGAACGGGGTTTCCAGCCGCTATTCTTCGGCCCGGAAAGAAGCGAACAACTCGATGCTATTACCCGGCGCGCCCGCCGCCCGGTCCACCGGGTCTCCACGACGCTTGATAAAGTAGCGGCCTTGATGGAACAGGCCAGCCTGGCAATCGGAGTTGATACCGGCTTGCTGCATATCGCGGCGGCGGTTGGCACTCACTGGCTGGGCATCTTTGGTCCGACTAACCCGGATGTGACCGGCCCTTACGACCGGCGGATTGGCCGGGGTCTGGTCGCGCCCTTTCCGCGTGGCGAAAGCTGCCGGACCTGCTGGAAAAGCTTTAAGTACGAGGACGACAAGTGCCACAGCCTTGAACTGGGCGCTTGCACCGACTTCCTCGACCGCCAGAGCGTTCTGATTGCGGCTTGTGATATGCTGCCAATGCCCCAGCCCCTGGCCTGAAAATGAGCCACCAATATACTCAGACCGAACTGGATACCGCCGGGATTTTAACGGTTACACTCAACCGCCCGGCGGTTTTTAATGCCTTGAACGTGGCGATGCTGGAAGAACTCCTTGAAACCTTCCTGATAGATGCGGCCCGGCCGGAAGTCCGCTGCATCATCCTGACCGGGGCCGGGCGCGGCTTTTGCGCCGGGCAAGACCTGGAAGAACGCCGCTCTTTTGTGGAAGGAAACGCCGAACCGCCTTCGCTCGGCGAATCGCTGCGCCTGCGCTATAACCCGCTTATCCTGGCCATGCGCGAACTGCCAAAACCGGTCATCGGGGCCGTGAACGGGGTAGCCGCCGGAGCCGGTTGTTCGCTTGCCCTGGCCTGTGATTTGCGTTTCGCCGCCGACAACGCCACTTTCGTCGAGAGCTTTGTCCGGCTGGGTCTGGGGCTGGATAGCGGCAGCAGTTTCATGCTGCCCCGGCTGGTTGGCCTGGCTCGCGCCTTCGAGCTTGCCATGCTGGGCGAACGGCTGAACGCCGCCACCGCCGCGCAGTACGGCCTGGTCAACCGGGTCTTCCCAGCCTCCCAATTGATGAGCGAAACGCATGCCCTGGCCCGTAAGCTTACCGCCGCGCCGACCCAGGCGCTGGGCCGGATAAAACACGCCCTTAACTTCGGCCTCTCCCATGACCTGCCCGATGCCCTTGAATTCGAGGCGGTCGAACAGGCAGCCGCCGCTCGCCACCCCGAATACAAAGAAGGTTTGCGGGCTTTCTTAGAGAAACGGCCGCCCAATTTCGGCTAATCAAAATTATTTCCTATTTCTTCGTGTAACATTAACCGTTCTCCAACCTGTCAGTGTATTGCTGGCGCAAAGTATGCCCCTTAATCCAGGGTAATTTGTTTTGAGCAGGGAAAAGAAGAAGTAAAGTTGGTGAGGAGCAAACGGTGGAAGTTTCAGGCGAAGCTGTCAAAAAAAGCCGGTCGCGGGCCAATCTGCCGGATTACGGCTACCCGGTCGAGGATAGGGCCGTCCTGGTGGATAAGGCTACTACCGTCAACGAGCGTCTTACCCTGAAATACGGCCCGGCCCGGTGGTCCAGCAAAGACCCAATGAGCATGCTCGTTGATATAATCTTGTCGCACCGCACCCGCGACGCCCAAACTGCCGCTGCTTACGCCGCCCTGAAAGCGCGTTACGCCACCTGGGAAGACCTCCGGGACGCGCCGACCGCCGACGTGGAAGCAACTATAGCGGGCGTGACCTGGCCGGAGCAAAAAGCGCCCAGGCTGCAAGCGATTATGCGCAAGATTACCGCTGACCAGGGTAATTTAAACCTGGATTTCTTGAAAGAGTGGCCGGTGGAGCAGGGTGTGGAATACCTGAGCCGGTTTGAAGGAGTCGGGCCCAAGACGCGGGCCTGCGTGCTGCTTTTTAGCTGCCGCAAACCAATTCTGCCAGTGGATACGCACGTCCACCGGGTCAGTATCCGGCTGGGTCTGCTTGGGCCAAAAGTGAGCGCCGAAGCAGCTCACGATTTATTGCAGGCTCTTTTACCCGACGCCGCCCAGGCTATTTATAACTTTCACAGGGGACTTTTGCGGCACGGACAGCAGGTTTGCGTCTACGAGCGCCCCCGCTGCCAGCAGTGTATTTTGCGCGATTTGTGCGACTATTACCAGAAGAAGGTTCTACCCCAGGCAACCCCGGCCAGAGGCTAAATCGGGTTATCCTCGCCCGGT
Source organism: Chloroflexota bacterium (assembly GCA_902812345.1). Lineage (GTDB taxonomy): Bacteria > Chloroflexota > Chloroflexia > Chloroheliales > Chloroheliaceae > 54-19. Next base: position 8,753 of record CADDZM010000174.1, read on the forward strand.
TCATCGAAGCGAGGTTGCGGCTGAAGCCTGCCCTGGGGTAAGGCCGGGACCGGCGCGGCAAGCCGCGGTGTCTGGTCCTGCAGGGCGCGTAGTTCGAGCAATTTCATGCGGTAATAGGTCTTGGCCCGGTCCGCCACGTTTGAAATAAAGAGGTAGTTAGCGGTCCCGCCGATAACGCTACCCAGCACCGGGACCAACCGGGCCGCTCCCTGCCGGGCAATCCCCATTCCCAGGTCTTTGGCAATTTCCTGGACAATCCGCTTCATAATCAGGTCGCGGTAGGGCTTGGTCAGGACGTTTTTAGTCAGGCTGCTCAATAACACCTGCGACCCGGCTACGTTGATTGATTCAATCCCCGAAGCCCCGGCGAACAGCAGCAGGGCAATCGTGCGGCCTTCCTCGGTGCGGGTTTCGCTGCCGTAACACTGGGCAATCCCGCTGATGGTCCGAAACGAGTAATAAGCCAGGGCTGAAATATCCGCCGGAATAGTCGCCAGTAATAACGCGCCGCCGGGGAAACCCATCAGAGCGCCGCTGCCGGTGGCCCGCAAACGGTTGGCGTTCACGAACCGGTCGGCCAGGTGGTCGAGTTCTTTGACCGGGACCAGGGCGATTTCTTGCGGGGCGTTTATAACGATGCCGTGTTTACGAGCCTCTTCGGCTACTTCCCGCGAGGGAATCTGGGCCACTTGCAAGTAAAGATTTAGCGCCTGTACGAGCGTGTTAATCAGCGGATTATTATCGGTGTCCAGGTGTACTTTCTCCTGGTCGTCCCCGGCCCGTTCTTCGTCCTCGGCGCATTTAAGGCAGAAAGGGCTGCCGAGCGGGTTCTGGGTCCGGCACTTGGGACAGGTCCAGTAAGTTTCTTTACTCTCTTTGTTTCGGTTTAAATTGAAAAAATCTCGTAAGGCTCCGGCCATTTCATTACTCCTTGCCTGGTTTCGGGGAATTTATTTATTTTTATTATACGTTATTTGTACGAAATTTTTAACTTTAGGTTTCATGGGCTTACCTGATTTCCCCAGGCTTTATTATAACCGGGTTTACATTCGACCCTTATAAGATATTTGTGTTTATTTTTTGTTAGATTCAGTCTTTTTGGCCGTAGAGTTGTAACGTCACTGCGGGCGAGTACGTATATTTTTGCATCTTCCGGGTAAATTTACCAGCTTGCGGCGACTAAAGACCCGGTCCAGAATAAAAGTAACAGGATTTGAGGGAGCAATCGTAACCATATGGCTACAAATTTAAGAGAGCGCCGGGCCTACCGGGCAAAAGCGGGCAAGTCTGGACCGCCCGTGAAATTCTCCCGGCGCGGCTTTCAACGGCTGCTGGGTTTGGCCCTGCCCTACTGGTATTTATTGGCCGGGGCCGGGGCCGCCATGCTGATTGGCAGTATCACCGGGCTGGCTTTGCCTGCAGTCGCGGGTAGTTTGATTGATACCGTCTTTGTGAAGAAGGACGCTTCCGGCCTCAACCAGGCAACCCTTTTGCTGCTGGGCGCTTTCCTCATCCAGGCCGTTTCGACATACGTTCAGAACTTTCTTCTAAGCTATACCGGCGAACGGGTCGTCACGAACTTGCGTATCAAGCTTTACGCGCACCTGCAAAAGCTGCCGCTCGGCTTCTTTAATGAACGGCGCACCGGCGACCTGATTAGCCGCCTGACCAACGATGTCTCCCAGGTTCAGAGCGCGGTCACCTCGAACCTGATAAGCATGGTAAGCAGCCTGGTAACGCTGGTCGGCGGCGTTTTTATCATAGTCACCCGCGACTGGCGTTTGACCCTGCTTATCCTGGGTATTATTCCGGTGCTGGCCGGAGTAGCCATCCTGGTCGGTATGCGGCTAAGAAAGCTTTCCCAGGCTGTTTCCGCCGAGCTTGGCGAAGCTACCTCCACCCTTGAAGAAACTCTCAGCAACGAAAAGACCGTCAAAGCTTTTACCCGCGAGGAATATGAAGTAGGCCGCTACACCACCCGGGTTGAAAAGGTTTTCCGGCTAGCTATCGGGCGGGCGCGGCTGCAAAGCGGCTTTATGGCCGTTATGACGTTCCTGGTCTTTACAGCAGTCGCGGCAGTGCTGTGGTTTGGCGGGCATGAAGTGCTGGCCGGGCACATCACGCCCGGCGAACTGGTTTCTATCCTGATTTACATGGGCGTGGTCGCGGCTCCGGTTGGCACTTTAGCCGGACTCTTTGGCGAAATTCAAAAAGCCCTGGGCAGCGCCGAACGTATCTTCAGCATCCTGGATGAGCCTATTACCGTCGCCGATGCCCCGGACGCGCTGCCGGTGCCGCCTTTACAGGGAAGGTTAGAGTTCGAAAATATCCGGTTTGAGTACAACGATAACGCGCCGGTCCTCAAAAACCTTTCGTTTGTGGCCGAGCCGGGGCAGGTTTTAGCCCTGGTGGGGCCGAGCGGGGCCGGTAAGACTACTATCGCCAACCTTATTCCGCGCTTTTTCGACCCGACCGGCGGGCGAATCCTGGTGGACGGCTATGATATTCGCGGCTTGCAAGTAAAGGGGCTGCGCGAACAAATCAGCACAGTCCTGCAGGAACCGGTCCTGTTCGGCTCGACCATTCGCGAGAATATCGTCTATGGGCGGCTGGACGCGTCCGAGGCTGAAATCCTGGAAGCAGCCAGGGCGGCTAACGCGCTCGAATTTATTGAGAAGCTGCCGGAGAAATTCGATACCGTCGTGGGCGAACGCGGGGTGAAGCTTTCAGGCGGCCAGCGCCAGCGTATCGCGATTGCCAGGGCCATCCTGCGTAACCCGCGTATCCTCATCCTTGACGAAGCGACCAGTTCACTCGACAACGAGAGCGAAAGTCTGGTGCAGGAAGCCCTCGACCGTCTCATGCGGGAACGCACGACGGTAGTTATCGCACACCGGCTCAGTACCATCGAGAACGCCGGCAAAATCGTGGTGATTGACCAGGGTCAACTGGTCGAGCAGGGTAACCACGCTGCCCTGATGGACAAAGAAGGGCTTTATTACCGCCTCTATACCCGCAACTTCACAGAGGAAGTCATAATCGCTTAGACCCAAATGGTCCGTTTGCCGAATTTGAGAATTTTGCAGGCGGACCAAAAAGGTTATATAATTAAGGAGTGCAAGCCCTTTGAGCCAAAAGTTCAGTTAAATATTTCCTGCTATTTTTAATAAACCTCGTTGTTAACCAAGAAAATTGGATTGGCAAGCGTGGTGAGGCTGGTAAAACCTCGGCTGCGAAACGGCCAGGTTTTGTATACTATCCCCAGGAATCTAGACAGGGGTGTAAGGTGGTAAAATCGCTGCTAAAAACAAGGAGAAGACAGCGATGAGCGTCAAACGCAAAGAACATAGCGCCGAGTTTAAGGCCAAAGTCGCCCTGGAAGCCCTGCGTGGCCGCAAAACTACCAACGAAATAGCCAGCGAATTCCAAATCCACCCCAACCTGGTCACTAAATGGAAAGGCCAGTTGCACGAGCAGGCCGCCGCTCTTTTTACAGCGGCCAACCGGCGCGAGAACGAGCAGAAAGCCGCCGAAGAACTGCAGGCGCAGCTCTAGGAGCAAATCGGCCAGCTTAAAGTCGAACTCGATTTCCTTAAAAAAAACTCGGCGCGTTCTCTTGAAGAGAAACGACGCCTAATCGAGCCGGATAATTCTCAAATTAGTATCAGCCGACAGTGCGAACTACTGGACCTGGCCCGGCCCAGCTACTATTACCGGCCCCGCCCGGTCAGCGATTTGAACCTCGCGCTGATGCGCCGACTAGATGAAATTTATACCGACTTTCCCTATTTCGGGGTGCTTAAGATGACGGCCTGCTTGCAAAACGAGGGCTATGCCGTCAACCATAAACGAGTTGAACGGCTACTGCGAGAAATGGGGCTGGCAGCGATTTATCCAAAGCCGAAACTGTCCCAGCCAGGGCAGGGCGAGGAGCATAAAATATATCCCTACCGGTTGCGGGGGCAGCGTATTGATGGGATCAACCAGGTCTGGAGTAGTGACATCACCTTTATCCCGATGCCGAAGGGGTACGTTTATCTGATTGCCATAAGGGATTGGCCGGGTACCCGTATACTGGTGGCGATATGTGCTGGCATGGGAAGTGTCGGTAACGATGGAACCCGAGTTCTGCCTGGAAGCTTTGAGCCTGGCTTTACGAAAAGCCCAACCACAAATTTTTAATAGCGCCCAGCGGGTACCCACTTGTGGGTGCCAGTTCACCAGCCAGGCTTTTACGGGACTACTATT
>CADDZM010000175.1 GCA_902812345.1 Chloroflexota bacterium
CTACTGCTCTAAGCACGTCCCGGCGCAAAACCACCCCCAAGAGCTTGCCCTCACCGTCTACTACCGGCAGGAACTTTACCCGGTGGGCTACCATTAATTTTACAACTCCCTCTAATGGTTCCTCGACACCAACCGTTACCACCTTGCGGCTCATCAATTCCCCGGCCGTCTTGGCGCTTTGCCGGCTGACTTCGGGCTGGTTTTTTTCACCCGTGGCCGGAGTCTGGCGCAGGCCCAGGCTCTGGGCCAATATCGCCAGAATACCCGGTTTATTGTGAGCGCTTACCCTGGCGACCAGGTCGGCGTCAGTTACCACGCCCAGGACACGGCGCTGGTCATCTACCACTACTAACCGGCGCAGTTGCGACCTCAAGAGTCTTTCAAGCAGGTCCGCTACCGGGGTATTGGGCAGCGCAGTAGGGACATCGCTAACCATTACATCACGAGCAACCTGGTAAATCCGGTGAGTTTCGGAACTTGTAGAATTGGAATTAGAAGGTCCGGATCCTAACCCGTTACCCCTACTTCCCCGCTGCCGGGCCGGTGGATTATTAGCGACCACTTTTAAGACATCCAACCGGCCTAACATCCCTACCAGCCTGCTTTCAGAGTCCACCACCGGCATGCGTTTTAGGCCGCGTTTGACCATTAATTTGGCCGCCTCGCGTAAATGACTTTCCGCTTGCACCGTGACGGCCGGAGAAGTCATTACATCTCCGGCCTTCTTGGTGTTCTGGTGTAATTCCTCCATCAACCGATGTAAATTTTCCCGGTCCAATGTTTCAAGCACCCCTAGCCGGTGGGGTACATCTCCCCGGTTCAACAGGTCGCCGTCGGTAATAATCCCCACCACCCGCCGGTCGGCATCAATTACCGGCAGGGCCTTGAAATAATCCTGGTCTAATAGCAACCTGACTACTTCAACCAGCGGTGTTTGGGGGGTGACACTGACGACGGCCTTGGTCATCACCTGTCCCACGGTGGAGCGGGAGGGTACTTCCCATAGCTTTGGATTGTAGCTGTACTTCCAAATTTCCACTTCCTGGACAATAATTAGTCCTTCAACCACAATTTCTTCCAACTGGGGGCGGATTCTAGCCAGTTGCTCCGGGCTATCTACCACTTCGATTATCAGCGGCAGTTGGGGTAGCACGTCCACCAGCCGGTCAGTATGGATCATGCGGTTGCCTCCAAATCCGCTAAAAGCCCGCGAAACGGTGGCCCCGGCGCAGCCTTCTCTTTTCAGCATTTCAAGGAGCGCCTCGTAAGTGGGTTTGCCCTTGTAAGTGTTACTTTCATCAATAAAGATCTTCAAAAGCCGCGAGCCTGTTTCTGGTCTGACCGGCCCAGGCTCCGGTTTGGGGTTTATAGCTTGCTGCATTGCGTATCCTCCGTTTACTAAAGCACCTTTGCAACCTTCAAGTTAGTTATAGTTGGCCGGACCTGAGTAGCCCCGGCCCTGGCCCCGGACCGCTCAAGCTCGGCCAGGGGGCTTCAAAACCTGATAAGCGGCTATCTCCTTACTTCCTTACTCCTTACTCAGGGCCTTAGTAGTGTAAAGCAGCCTATAGTAAACTAAAGTAGAGTAGAGTAGTAATTTAAGACTTAATCCGCGTCAAGCTCGCTTCGTTCTTCCGTAGGCAGCCCACCGGTATTGCCACTACCGGCCAGTTTGGCTCGTTCGAGGCTCGTTTCCTCGCGCTCCCACTGCTGCTCAAGCTCGGCTTCCGTCCGGAATAAGCGCCCAAAAGCGACCCGTCTGGCCGTAATTAGCCCTAAAAAGACAAACAACATTCCACTCAGTAGACTGACCCCCGCGTAGAAAATTCCGGTAAGCCAGAAGCCTTGCTGCAGGAGAGTGAGAACCTCGTTGGAGAAACTGGAAAATGTGGTGTATGCGCCCACAAAACCGGTGCCAAAAAATAACCGCCCCTCTACCGGTATTACATACTTTTCGGTAATCAGGGTTAAAAACAGGCCCAGGATAAAGCTGCCTGTCAAATTAATAAGAAAGGTGCCGAGGGGAAACCCGCCGGTACCAATCTTAAATAAGCCGCCAACCCAGTAGCGGGTAATGGCCCCTAAAGCTCCGCCGCAACCGACAATCAAATAATTGCGCATGTATTAATTGGTTAACCTATTATGTTTAGGATGGCAATGATTATTATTATTTGCTTTATCATTAATCATCAATTGTTCCCTTTTCTTTTGCTTTGCTTTGCTTTGTCTGGCTTGGCCCATAAAACCTTACCTTACTTACCTAACCTTACTTAATGGTAGGTCTTACAAAATGTTACCCAGCCATACTCCGGCAACTGCTCCCACAAGCCCGCTCAATAAGCTGCCTAACAGGTTAGTGACCAGGCCCTTAGCCAGTTTACCTTCTCGGATAAGTGTCATAGTTTCGTAAGTGTAGGTAGAGAAGGTGGTGTAACCGCCACAAAAGCCAACCGCGATTAGCCAGCGAAAGGCGGCCTCGGCCAGGATTGCATGGGCGGCCAGACTCAAGAATAAAGCCAGCAGAAAGCTACCGCTGACATTTATTAGAAAGGTGCCGTAAGGAAAGGCCGTTCCATATTTGCGGCCAACCAGATTAGAAAGGCCGTAGCGAGCCTGGGCCCCTACAAAACCGCCAATTCCTACAAATAATATATCCAGCATTACTTGTTACTTCTTCTCCTTTTCAAAGGTATTTTCCGACCCTGACCTATTTCTCTTATTTTGTTCTTCACTTTCTAGCGACCGGCGAACTGTCAGATTTGTAACTGCTATTATGACAAATACCCCACCGATAATTTGTAAAATCATTGAATCTGGCATAAAGATATTTTGAATTACCGTTAACACAATCAAGTCTGAAATAGATAAAATTAATAGAGCGATAGCCTTTTCTTTTGGAGTTAGTGCCATTCCTTCCTTTCCCTTCAGAAGATAGATAGATGTGCAAGAACTTCACTTTCAACAAGGCAGGATAACCGAAGATCAATCAGGGCCGGGTTCAGATGAGTTGGCTGGTTAGCTATTGAAAAATGTAATAAAAAGGCTGCTCTTGAAACCTGACTGAATATATAAAAATAGCTTCTACCAGCCCAAAATAAAGGAATTGGTAGAAGCTATTAACCTGACCGGTCCCGTCCTTTTAGAAACTAGCCTTTGCCTTTGGTTTCCTGGTGGAGAGACTATCCGGGTGGTTCGGCAGAACGACCGGTTCGCGACCGGCTATTCCTCCCAGCGAGCATCATCACTGAATATTAATTTATCCTATTTATTAAATTTTCTCATCATAATCAAATGTACACTAAATAAGGCAATCCTGTCAAAGAAGTCCTAAGCCTAAGACAGGCAGAGCTTTGCCTGGTATTCAGGTTAAACCTCTAGCCTTCTTGCCCCTGGCCTTGCTGAGAGGCAAGTTTATACCTTGCAACCGATTCCTCGATGATTTGCCAGGCTCGTTCCTGCTCCTCCCAGCCTTTAAGCTCGGTCCATTTATCTTCCAGAGTTTTATAGGTGGCGAAGAAATTCTCAATCTCGCGCAGCCAGTGTGGCCCCAGGTCTGCCAGCTTCTCGATATGGCTGAAGCGGGGATCATCGAGCGGCACGGCCAGAATCTTTTCATCGTGGCCCTTTTCGTCGGTCATATCAAGCACCCCGATAGGCCGGGCCCGCACCAGGCAGCCCGGAAAGGTCGGGCTTTCCATTATGACAAGGGCATCCAAGGGGTCGCCATCCTCACTGAGCGTGCCGGGAATATAGCCGTAATCGGTGGGATACTGCACCGAGGAGAATAAAACCCGGTCCAGCTTGAAAACATGGCGTTCTTTGTCATACTCGTACTTATTGCGTGAGCCAGTGGGGATTTCCACCAGCACCTCGATGCTACCGGGTTTCACTTTCTTCTCCACGTGCTAATTCTCCCTTCAATTGAGCTCCCTCAATTAAAAAATAATTATATTCCTCGATAAATCTATTGCCGCTGTTCTCAGCCGGTGGTTAGCTTTCGACCGGTTGGCTGGGCGTTTGGGGCCGGGGCTTCAGGGGCTGGCTGCTCCGGCAGGTTGCTCCCGGTCCGTAAAATGGTTGCCAGGTCTACTTTTATAGTCAGGTCCAGCGGCAGGTTGAAAATCTTGCGAACAGTAGCTTCTACCGGAAAAGTGGTTCGGCTGTGCCTGAAATAGCCGTCTTCCCAGACCAGGTAACTGCCGGTAGGCTGCCCATCGCGGGGCTGGCCCAAGCTGCCCGGATTAAGCACCCATTTTTCGCCGATACGCCGGAGCATGGGGAAATGCGAATGGCCCAGGATAATCAGGTCAGCGGCTACTCCCTGCACCAGCTTTTCTAGCTGTTTGTCCGTTATGGTCGGCATAACGTAACCGTAAAGAGGGTTATTGGGCGAGGCATGGGCCATCAAGACCCGGCGGCCTTCCCATTCAAAACTCTGGGTAAGCGGCATGGCCTGGAGAAAATCCATTTCTTCCTGGCCGATAACCGTCCAGGTCCATTCCCTGGTCGCCACCGACAGCCTTTTATTGGCCGGGTTGCAGCGGCAGTCGTCATGGTATCCCACCGCCTGGTCGTGGTTGCCCCGCACGAAACGCTGGCAGCGCTCTTTAACGAAGCTGATGGCTTCCCGTGGATTCGGCCCATAATCCACTACATCACCCACGAACCAGAGTTCGTCACAATCCTGATCTAGCTTTTGGAGCGCCTCAAGGTTGGCATGTAAATCGGAAAAGATAACCACTTTCATAAAGATACCTCCTGACAACAGGCTCTATTTCTAGGCGCTGGCTTTTCTGACCAGAAGTAACAAAGGCAGGGCGGCCAGCTGAATAACCACCGAGAAAATAATCAGCGCCGGAAATGAAACATCATATAGAAAACCCATGAGCGAACTACCCAGAAACCAGCAGACCCCATAAGCGGTATCGAATATCCCATAAGCGGTGGCCCGCTGTTGGGAAGAGACCATGTCGGCTAAAACACCCCGGAAGGTCGAGTCCTGAACCCCCATGCCGATGCCCCAGATAGCTACTCCAAGCAAGGCCAGGGCCGCATTTCCCAGTAAAACCAGCGGAGTAGCAAAGGCGACAATTAATGCAACGACTATCAGCACCTTGAAGCCGTACCGGTCGTATAAACGACCGCAAACCAACCCCGTAATGGCGGCAACCGCCATTGCTACAGCAAAGTAAAGTGGAATCCAGGCATTATCAATTAAAGCCGTTTTCTGAAAATGAAAAGCAAACAGGGGATAATCTACATAACCAGCCGCCAGCAAGGCGGCCGCCACCAGGTACAGCCAGAAAGGGCGGCGTAAACCCTGGGGTAGCGGTGTTGGATTGGTTTTTTCCAGGTCCTGGGGGCGCGGAAAAGTAATTCGGGCGGCGGTTAAGGTACCGAGTGCCAGGAGGGCCGGTACCAGCAAAATAGCAAAGCCCGGCCGGTAGTCACCCTTAGCAAACAGTAATACGGCGGCTACTATGAGTGGGCCGACGGTCGCGCCAATCTGATCAAGCGCATTATGCACCCCGAAGCCCCAGCCCTGCCCCACCTGGGAAGCGGCATGGGCCAGCATGGCATCGCGTGTCGGAACCCGAATGGCTCGCCCGGTTCTTTCGGCGATAATCAGGGCCGCTGCCACCGGCCAGTTACCGACCAGGGCCAGTAGTGGCACGGCCAGCAGGTTAATAATATAACCGAGGAAAGTAATAGGCCAATACAGGCCGGTACGGTCGCCAATTTTACCGGAAACAAACCGCAACCCGTAGCCGACCAATTCACCAAATCCGGCTACAATCCCGACTATGGTAGCGCTTGCCCCTAATATACCCAGAAAGGAGCCGTTGATGCTGCGGGCGCCCTCGTAAGTCATATCGGCAAAAAGGCTAACCACGCCGAAAAGCAGGACAAATTTCAGGGCAATTCTTCCGGTTGATTTCAACGGGCCAGGTTCTGACATAGAAGAATTATCTATTTCTTTGGTCATCCCATTTACTTCTTCTTCTCTTTTTGCCATCCTTCTTCAGCGCACTACCAGTACTGAACAGGAGGCATACCTTGTCACTTTGTCGGCAGTCGCCCCTAAAAAATCACCCCATGCCTCGCTGTGACCGCTGTTGCCGATCACCAGTAACTCGAATTTACCTTCTTCAGCATACTCGACAATAGTTCTGGCAGAATGGCCTTTCAAGATTTCCTGATTAATAACTACACCTACCATGGTGGCATACTCGGCGGCCCGCTCGCCCAGTTGTTCAAAATAGTGGTTGCTCCAGACCCTCTCCTCGTCCGGCTTAGGGCCACTGGAAATATATTGGGGTAATTCTTCCTCTACAGAAAGGACCCAAAGTTCGGCATCCAGTTCATGAGCCAATTGCATGGCAGCTTGTATAGCCTTTTCAGAACCGGCTGATCCATCATAAGCCACCAGAATTTTTTTATACATTGCCAAAGCCCTGCCTTTCTTTTTTACAAGAAAATAGAATTATGACACTCACTTAATTCAAAGCTTCTTGCAGCCTTCCGTTCCCAAAGTAAGTAACCATTCAATCCTCCTTTCCTGAACAAAAACTTTGCTTTCAGTTGAAAGTTTTCAGGGCCCTATGAGCCAGCTCCCTTATAATCTTCGGGTGATGGCTGCTATTCAGTTCTTCCAGTTTAGTCCGGCTAAGTGGTGTATCAATTTTTACCAGCTCCCGGAAGATTTCTTCGATCAAGGTCAGGTCATTCCCCTCATCAATAATTTCCCCAAACATGGCAATAGCGTTTTCGTACCTTAAATCACCCAGAGCCTTTATAGCCATCAAACGTATTTCTTTGAGAGGGTGACTCAGGCAAAGAATAAGCTTTGTTCCCTCCGGTAACTCGTTATACCTGGTAAGGTGATAATTGCAATGACTACAACTATCGCTCTCGGCTGGAACTTCCCGCCAGCAATTAGGGCAGAAATGCCTGAACATTTATTTTCCCCTCCCTTACCTTCCTGGAGGAGTACTTTCTTTCTCTGTAACAGGGAAACTAAAAATAAATTAGTCTACAATTAAATTCCTTATATTTAACCCAACCCCTCCATCCCGGCGGCTTTCCAGACCGACCGGAAGATGGCACCCCTTTCCTGGCCCAACTCCCGGCGGCCCCTGGTATGGTCAAAGTTTAATTTTTCGGTTACTTCCTCTAACTCCCTTTGAATGGCCGCCCATTTTTCCGCTTCCACCTCAAGCACAAACTGGCGGGAACCGGCCGGAACCTTTTCCAGGGCCCAGGCCAGGTGAGGCAGGCAAAGACCGGTGGAACGGGCGTAAGCTTGTTGAAAACCTTCTTCGTTAAGTCCACCTACGAATTCACCGACGGCCCGCTCTCCGACTTCTAGTTCTACTTCACAGGCCGGGCAGTGACTCAGGCTTAACTCCTCGCGCTTTTCAATACCCGGCGCTCCCATTTCGTGCCTGTCTTTGAGGTTATTATCCGGCTCCCCTGGCCCAACCGAGGCTAAAAGCGCCCACAGACCACCACCCCGGCTCCGGCTCCGGGAAGGAGTGTTAAAGGGGTCACCCTGGCCCTGGCCCTGGCTCTGGCGTAATTTCTGGAGAAAGAGACGGGCGACATCTTCAAAGATTATGGCCGTGCCGAGGGCATCTTTTAAACTGTACCACTGCCAGCTATGACGGTTGCAAAATCCACCCGCTGCCCTTAATCTAGCCCGTTCCTGCGGGTCGTTGACATTTTCGTAAGAGAGGCTGCCCAGGTAGCGCATGACCCCTTCTTTAGTTAGCTGGCACACCGGGCAAACCTGCCGTTCTTCCCTTTGGCCTGCTTCTTCAAAGCGCTCCTTTAACTCGTAGAAGGTTTGATTCTTTCCCTGCATTGCCAAGCTCCTCTTTCACTCGCTTTTTTTGTTAGTGACCTGGTTCTCCCGGTAAACCGCCCCTAGCGGTGCCTAAAAACCTTTTTAACAAACCCACCTGAAAATTTTGAATGGATTTACAAGTCCGCTAAACCTTGCCGACTTTAACTATTACAACCGAAATGTTATCGGAACCGCCATGGATATTTGCTGTTTGAATAAGATAATGAGCCGCCTGGAAAGGCGTCATTTTGGATAGAGCCTGCTCGATTGCTGTTTCATCTACCGGCCGGTAAAGCCCATCGGAACACAATAAAATAGTATCCTGGTGTTGTAAGGAAAGTTCGGTGAAATCGACCTCAACCTAGGGGTGCTGTCCCAGGGCTCTGGTTATAATATTGGTAAATGGCGATGTACGGGCCTGTTCTCTGGTTAATAACCCCTCCCGCACGCCTTGACCGACTAGAGAGTGGTCCCTGGTAAGCTGGCTCAATTTGCCTTTCCGTAAAAGGTAGATTCGGCTATCGCCAACGTTACAGGTATAAAGAGTATTTTCAACCAATAGGGCCGCCGTCAGAGTGGTACCCATGTGATGCTGGCTGTCATACTCATATGAGTCTGCCTCAGCCTCTGCCTTTGCCCGACCGACCGGTTGGGTAGGGTTCTCTACCCTATTATGGTTGAGTTCAAATTGCCGGTCTAATTCAGCCGCCCCGGAGGGTAAAGGTGTTTTATTACTTTCACCGGCCCGGTAAACGGCCTGGTTTGCCGCAAGTACGGCCTGTTTGAGATCGTCGAGCGGCTTACCTTGCAAACTATAATAGGTTAGAAACAAACTTTCCAGGGCCAGGTGGCTGGCAATTTCGCCCCCGGCATAGCCACCCATGCCGTCAGCTACGGCGTAGAGACGACCTCTTTTAACAAGGTTTTCAGGTTTGCCGGTTAAATGGGACAATAGATGGATATCGCCGGTAGCATCCTCGTTATGCTGCCGCTTCAGCCCCACATCGGTCAGGCTTATTTCCTCTACTACCTTTAGACGCATGCGTTACCTCTTAAATTGCCTTTTGGTTTACTTGTCACAAACTTAAGCCCTGGTTTGATTCGGGTTGTCAACTGCCGGTTGGGGTGCCGTCCAGCCTGAATTTGCCAGCTCTGTTTGGGCCCGCCGGGCAAACTCTTTTTCAACCTCAAAAGTCAGGCGGTCCACCGCCTCCAGATAAGGCACCCAGGCTGCTTCGTAAATCTCACTATCCTCGGTAGCCTGCGGGCTACGCCGTCTGACCAGAAAGTAGTCTTTGCTAGATTCAAACTTCTTTAAATGAAGGAGAAAGCAATGTTCAGTTCGCCTGACCATTTCGCCGTTTCTTTTAAATCGGTTAAATTGAGTGCCCAGGTTGGCTATTACTACCAGGTCTTTGTAGCCGGTTTCCTCGCCAATCTCCCGCACTGCCGCCTGGGCCGGGGTTTCCCCCGGCTCAATATGGCCTTTAGGTATGCGCCACTCGTTAGGATTACGCCTTTTAATCAAGAGAAAGTTATTATGGTTTAGCACCAGCCCGCCACTGGCAGTGTAGCCGGTGTAATCTTCCTCTTCACCGTTGATCTTTAACTCGTAACCTTCTTCGCTTTTTCCCATATCTTCGGATGATTTTTGAAACGGTAAATGCATTTTTTACCCACTCCAATCGTTTAGTTCATAATGCCTTTTAACTCGACCAGGTTTCCAGGTCCGGTTCCTGGTTGTTATCAAGTAATTGGGTTTCACAGTCTCTCCTCTCTACCTGATAGTTTTAGGGCACAACCAGTACGGCGCAGGCGGCATGGCCGGTAACCTTATCGGTAGTCGTACCCAGGAAGCGGCCCCAGGTACCGTTATGGCCGCTCCGGCCGATCACCAGTAAATCAAATTGGCCCTCTTTAGCAAAGGATAAAATAGTTTTGGCGGGTTGGCCCGGTTGGACATACTGGCTTACCGAAACTCCAAGTTTTGCAGCCTGTTCGGTGACTCGTTCCCCCAGTTCTTCAAAGAACTGGTTGGCTCGTTCCGTTTCCTCGTCCATCTCGCCGACGGTAGCGGCATAGTGTGGTAATTGTTCCTCGACCGAAATGACACATAATTCGGAGTCTTCGTCACGAGCCAGTTGTAAGGCTACCTGCAGAGCGCGCTCTGCCCCGGCCGAGCCGTCATAAGCCGCCAGGATTCGCCTGAAAATTGCCATTCTTCTACCTCACTTCTTTGTTAGCGTAGCGTAGTCTTAAAAGCAAATAATTAATCACCAGGGGGAGAAGATTTAACCACTTCTACCGCGCCCTGCGATTTTCCATTCCGGCTGAAATGACTTGCCTCGGAAACGGAAGTTGCTTCAAGGGAAATTGCGCCCTCTTGGGCCGTCGGCACATTTAAGGGTTCTTCGGCCGGCCGGTTTTCTACCGCCCGTGCCGATTTTTTGAATTTATCCGGCAGGAAGAAGGTCTGGGCGATCATTGTCGGCACCACCGCGCTGAGAATAACCACGGTTACGAGCACGGTATACTGGTCCTGGTTGATAATCTTATTGGTAAAACCATAGAGAGCCGAAATGGTGCCGAAGGTCAGGCCCGTAGCCATGAGCAACGTTGTATATTTGCCTTCGCGCGGTTCAAAGTGAAACAAACGGGTCAGAGGATAGACCCCGATGCCTTTTGTTGCCAGTTTTAACCCAAGCAAAACCACTATTAACCAGAAGCCGGTTAAGACCGCGCCTAACTTAACGTAAAGCCCGGCCTTGATGAAGTAAAAAGGCGTCAGTAAAGAAAAAGCGATACTGCGCATGCGTTCGACGATCACCCGGTCTTGCAAGAAGACCCCGGCTACCACCAGGCCCACCAGGTAGGCCGGCAGAACCGCTTCACTGTTGGCGTTAGTAGCGAGTCCGCCCAAAAAGAAAAGAATAAGAAAGATAAATTTTATTTCAGGCTCGCTGACCCGGTGGCCCATGTTGCGTATGACCCAGCGGGTTATGCGGGGCAGGAAGTAAAGAACGACTGCTGCTATCGCTACAAAGGCCAGCATCCAGATGTTAAAGTTGGCGAACAACACGCCCAGGGCCAGCACCGTACCGAAATCGGTTATGAAGCAGGCCGCCAGGATAGTCTTGCCGAGTTCGGTCTGGTTCAGGCCGGTTTCCACCATAACGGCGTAAACTACTGCCACCGAGGTGGTAGACAGGGCAATGCCACAAATTTCGGCGGCTCGCAAGTCCCACCCGGCTACGAACCAGGCGTAAGCAAACGCCCCCAGAAAAGGTATCAAAAAAGAGATAACCCCGATGGCTAAACTTTCCTTGAGGTGGGCTTTGAGGGATTTTGGGTCAATCTCGGCTCCGGCCAGAAAGGTCAGCAGGCCGCTACCGAAGGAAGCCAGGAAATCAATCCAGGGAGTGCTGCTCAGACTGAAAAAGTTGCCTGCCACCACACCCATGAAAATTTCGACCAGGGCCACCGAAACGGCAATCCGAATTGAAATGATGCTCGCCAGCAAAGCCAGCGCCATCCAGCCTGCCGCTATGAACCAGATATTGTCCATGCTTTCCCCTTTCTTTCGCCTACATTAATTTCCACCGTAAACCGATTCAATTCCCCTTTTCTATCCTGAAAGTAAGGCTGTAGCTACTACTACAATTATTACTGCTGCTATTGCGTCTTTCACTGGATACTGATTATTCATTCATTTATTCACCCATTCAAATCAGCTTTCCGGGTCGCAAATTGCCTGCATCTTCAGGACCAGTTGGACCAGGTATTCAATCGAGGGGTCTAAAAATTGGGCCAGGGCCGGGTTAACCTTGCCAAACCCCCGCAGATAGCGCGACTCTTTCTCGACCAGACCTTCCCACATAATGATTAGTTCACCCCTGAAATGAATAGCCCGGTCCGCGCTCTCGGAAGGCAAATTAAAGAAGTCGGCCAGTTTGATAATCTCGGCGCGGGCCTGGGCGGTTAATTCTCGCAGGATATTTTGCCGGGTCTGGTCCTTCAAAGAGTTCTGCAGCAAGTAGAGCCGTCCCTGCTCTTCCGGCCAGTCGGCCTCGCGTTCGAGCCTTGTCAGCAACTTTTCCAGTCGGCGCAGGGATAAAGTGAGGGATCTCTCCTGATTTTCATTTAACAGGGTATCGCCCTGGTTTCTTGGTGCCATCATCTCAATCATGTTTCCAATCCGGCCGCCTAGGGCCGTTTCCTAACACCTACCACAACATCACACAATAAAAAAGACACAAAGCAATGTTAAGCCCTACTACATTTGCGCCTGGCCTGTAAAAAGCTTTTCTTTAAACCACTTGATAAGCGAAAACTTTGGAGCTTCCGGTTGTATACTCTCCAAGTGTTGCGGTTCTTTGAGCTGCCGGTTTTCTTGCTCAAGCCGGGCCAGGTAAGTCCGCATTGTGGTGGACCATTCGTGCCAGGCCCACTCTTGTTCCCGGAGTAGCTGCACTTCCTCCTCCAACTGCTCTCCTTCGGTTTTAAGAAAAGCCACCTTACCTTCCATTACGAGGGTCGTGCTCCTGGCTGTTATAAAGTGGTCGAGGGCTTTGAGGGTTTGGTTCAGCGTTTCACCGGGGGATCGTGTTAGATTTGGTTGCCAGCCGATTTCCAGCCCGGCTCGCTCTAAAACAGCTAACGGCAAATCCCCGGTCTGGCTGTTTGTAACACCTTCCAGGACCAGCAAACCCATGTCAAGCAGGGGATCAGGCTCGGGATTTGGCGGCTCTTCGGTAGCTGTTGCTTGCCGGTTGGAACTAGCTTCGTAAAGTTCTTCAATTACATTAAGTTCGTAGCAAGCTGCCCCGCCCGGAAAATAAGTGATTTTGGGGACAACAAGGTTGGGATCATGATTCTGGGAAGTCTTTGCCGGGGCTGGCTGTTGGGGAGCCGCTGAAGGAATATTTTGAGTGGCCGGGGTAATAACGCAGTTTTCCTGGCGCAGTAACCGGTTAAGCTGTTCCAGGCGCTGGCGTTCTTTTTGCAGAAAGGCCGTGGTGCCACCGGCCATCCCTAGCCCGTTCGTCAGGCCGCTTAGATTAAATCTAAGGGTCTGGTTATTT
>CADDZM010000176.1 GCA_902812345.1 Chloroflexota bacterium
TGAACTGGACCGCCAGCGCATCGTCGCCGGACAGCTATAAGGTTTACCGGAGTACGACTTTAGGTGGCCCTTACAACTTAATTGCCCAGGGCGTGACGGGCACTTCCTACAACGATACCAATCTAACTTCTGCCACAACTTACTACTACAAGGTATCGGCGGTAAAGAGCAATGTCGAAGGCGCTCAGGCCGGGCCGGTTAACGCTACCACTTTGTTGGGCGCGCCCTTTGGTCTAACGGTATCTTCACCGAACAGCAGCCAATTAATCTTGAACTGGACGGCTCCTTCACCGGCCCCTGATAGCTATAGCTATAATGTTTATGGTAGCGACAGCGCCGGTAGCGGTTTTACCAAGTTGAATGTTATTAACCCTGTAACAACGACTTCTTTCACCGAAAGCGGCTTGCAGTACGGCCAGACCCGCTATTACCGGGTTACTTCGCTAAAAGCCGGGTTTACCGAGTCGGTCCCTTCAAGCGTGGTCGCAGGCACTACCCTGGCCCCTAGCGCGGTAGTTTTTATGACTCAACCGGGCAGCGGCGTGGCCGGTGCCGTTATTAACCCTAACCCCACCCAGGGGCCGGTCGTAAACGTTGTTGATGCTAAGGGCGGCACGGTCACGAATTACAACGGGCCGGTTGACCTAACTCTCGCTCCCAATACCGGCAACTCCAGCGCGAGCCTGGGCGGTAATTTAACGAAAAATGCCGAGAACGGTATTGTTGACTTTAGCGGGTCTAACCTGACCCTTGACGCTGTTGGCCTGGGCTACCAGTTAAGGGCTACTGTCAGGAATACAGCAGCATTCGGGGATAGTTTGCCTTTCGACCAGACCGGCACCCTGGTAGTTTCGGCAGTTCCAGGCGGGCTGCGTGCTACCGACCCGTTTGCCATCACTGTAACGATGCAGAAATTTGGCGGCGCTACCGATAGCAAGTTCACCGGCACAATTAACCTGACCTACCACGGACCGGATAACGGTGCTTATACCTATGGTATGACCGCAGTTAATGCCTTGAGTGGTCAGGCAATCTTCAAATATTTGATGATTGATGCAGCCGACGCTAACCCGGATTACTATTACACAGCGTCCTTTAATCCAGCTCTGGCGGCGCCGTTGGATACCAATCACTTTGCCCTGGCCGATTACCCGACGGATCCTGGCAACTGCACTCGCTATCTGGTGACGGCCTCTACTACAGGGGATGCCAACTGTTCAAAGACCACTTTGCAAGCGGCCCTGGACGCAGCGGGTTCAAGTGTTCCGGTCTATATTGACCACCGGGCGAGTGGTTTTGGCCCTGCTCAAAAAGATCTTAACCAGGCTGTAATTATCCCGGATGGCGCTATCCTGGACGGTGGTTGCAGCGTGGCAAGCGCGCAAGGATTGTTACTTGATAGTGGCTTCAGCTTCAAAGTAAACGATACTATCACTAATAACCATTACCTGCGCGGTATCTACTTCAAAGGAAACAATGGCGCTTCGGCATTATTTAATCCTGGAAAAGGCAATACCATGAGTTGTAACAAGGTGGAGGTTACAGCCCCTTAGCCGGCAAAACTTACTCATAAAGTAAGCAAAAAAAGAAAGCTTGAGTTTGCGTCAGGCTTTCTTTTTTTATGCCCCAATCGCGCCTGATATTGGGGCTGTTCTGGCATAAATGTTGCAACATTTAAGAGCTACCTGTCATGGGGAAAATAAAGTGTGAATTGACGAGGGAAAAATGCCGCCAGAACAAAATGAAAACGGCTCTGAAAAAGGGCCGGTCGCTTTACTGATAATAGACATGATTAGCGATTATCAATTCGAGGACAGCGATTTACTTTTCCGGTTCGTGCCGGAGGTCGCCGAACGCATCGCCGCCTTGAAAGCAAAAGCGAAAAAGGCCGGGGTTCCGGTAATTTACGTCAATGATAATTATGGAAAATGGCAATCGGATTTTAAAAAGCTAGTCGAGCATTGTTTAAAAGATTCGGAGCGAGGCCGGGCGATTGTCGAAAAACTGCTCCCGGACGAAGAAGATTATTTTGTCCTTAAACCAAAACATTCCGGCTTTTTTTCGACTACCCTGGAAGTGCTTTTAGATTATCTCGAGGCTAAAACGCTGGTGCTAACCGGGGTTGCCGGGAACATCTGCATTTTGTTTACCGCCGGTGACGCTTTTATGCGGGACTTCAAGGTGGTAGTGCCGCCCGACTGCGTGGCCTCCAATACTATCGAACTGAACGAACAGGCTCTGCAACAGGTTAAAACCGTCCTGGACGGCCAGTTAATACCTTCCACCGACCTGGATTGGGAGGCGCTTAAACAAGCCCAGACCGCCCCGGCCCAATGATGGTTTCTTTTAAGGGCTGGCGAATAAAGTTAGCGGCGGTCAGTCCCGGCGGAGGTCTAAAAGCTGGATTAAGAAATAGGCTATTTTGGTCGATTCGCTCGAAATTAATATTCCTGGCACATCTGGTGCAAGTAACTTTAGTGTACCTGGACGTCAAAGGTAAATAAGCAAATATTGGTTTAGAAAGTGTGGGTAAGCTGGAATTATCTAGTTTATTATCCGGCGCTACTGCTGGATTGGTAGCGACTGTCCCGATGTCGGCCGTCATGAAGGGCGCGCAAATGCTTTTGCCCAAGCCCGAAAAGCATGCTTTGCCGCCCAGTATCATAACCTTTAACGCGGCTGGAAAGATGGGCCAGCCGCCTACCAGCCAGAGTGAACACGGCGTTCGGACGGCCCTGGCTCATTTTGGGGTCGGCACCGCGTTTGGCCTCGTTTACGGGCTGGCTTCGCCTGCTCCCGCTAAACAACGGGACGCGCTGGTCCGGGGCGCCCTTTTCGGATTTTTGGTCTGGTCGGTGAATTACCTGGGCATACTGCCGGCTTTGAATTTATATAAGTCGCCGGACCAGGAACCGGCCCGGCGCCACCTTATGATGATTGCCGCCCACTTAATCTGGGGCCTTACTACCGGCCAGGTTTACCGCCGTTTAGCGCCTTTATTAAAGAAGCGCCTGGCATAGTAAAACAGGAATATTGGGGTTCACGGATTGTAGGAAGGATACTCTAATAATGACGCAGGCCAGAAAAGACGGGCGGGTAGTCCGCCGAGTTGCGCGGGAAACATTCGGGTACGATAAATTACGGCCCGGCCAGGAAACAGCTATCCGGGCGGTCCTGGAAGGCCGCGATACCCTGGCGGTGATGCCCACCGGGTCCGGGAAGTCGGCTATTTACCAGATCGCAGGGGTCCAGATTCCCGGCCCGACCGTGGTGGTTTCGCCTTTAATCGCCCTCCAACGCGACCAGTTCGAAGCCCTCGACGAGCAGGATGTCGGCGGGGTAGCCCTGGTAAATTCCACCCTCAAGCAATCCGAGCGGCGCGAGACTTTTGAGAACCTGCTGGAAGGCGAACTGGAATTTCTGCTGCTGGCCCCGGAGCAACTTAGCAACCCGGAAGTGCTGGAACAGGTAAAGGGTTCTAAACCGTCCCTTTTCGTGGTAGACGAAGCGCATTGTGTCAGCGAGTGGGGCCACGACTTCCGGCCCGATTACTTGCGCCTGGGCGCGGTTATCGAGGAACTGGGCCACCCGACTATCCTGGCCCTGACCGCCACAGCTTCCCCGCCGGTGCGGGAGGAAATTATGGTGCGGCTGGGTATGCAAAACCCTAAAGTGGTTGTGCAGGGGTTCGACCGGCCTAACATCTGGCTGGAAGTCGAGCGTTTCGACGAGGAACTTACCAAGAAACGAGCTTTCCTGGACCGCATTGCCGACGTGGAAAAGCCGGGAATTGTCTATACCGCCACTCGCCAGCATTCGGAGGAAATAGCCCAGGATTTGCAAAATAAAGGCATTCGGGCGCTGTCTTACCACGCCGGGATGAAAGCGCCCGAACGAGAGCAGGTCCAGGCTGATTTTATGAATGATGAAGTCGAGGTTATCGTGGCGACAACCGCTTTTGGTATGGGTATTGACAAAGCCAATGTGCGTTTCGTCTTTCATTACGATATCAGCGATTCGGTAGACTCGTATTACCAGGAAATCGGCCGGGCCGGGCGGGACGGCGAACCGGCCCAGGCGGTCCTTTTCTATCGGCCCGAGGATTTAGGAATCCGGCGGTTCTTCGCCAGCAGCGGCCAGATTGATATTGACCACCTTCAACAGGTAGCCTCGGCGGTCCTTCATCACGAAGGGCCGGTAACGCTGCACGATTTGCGCGAGGAAACCGACCTGTCCCAATCCAAGCTCACCACGGCGCTCAGCCGTCTGGAAGAAGTCGGGGTGGTCGAAGTTAGCCCGGGCGGCGAGGTCAAGACCGGCGAACGGACTGAGGCAGTCCCGGAAGCGATGCTGGAGGCAGCCAGCGCCCAGGAGAACCATCATAACTTCGACCGTTCCCGCATTGAAATGATGCGGGGCTACGCCGAACTGCGCGACTGCCGCCGCCGCTACCTGCTAAACTATTTTGGCGAGGAAATAGACGGGCCTTGCGACAATTGCGACAACTGCAAAGCCGGAATTACGGTCGAAACAACCGAGGGGGACGCGATTTTCCCGTTAAATAGCCGGGTGGAGCATAACGTCTGGGGCGAAGGTCTGGTGATGCGCTACGAGGGCGATAAAATAGTGGTCCTGTTCGATAAGGTCGGCTATAAAACGCTGGCGGTCGGGTTAGTTCAGGAAAAGGGCTTGCTCAAAGCGGTCGCGTAGTTAAGTAGCTAAAACAAAAAGCGGCTCCTTCGCGGGGCCGCTTTTTGTTTTATCCGAGATTAAGGGCGCTGGTCAATCGGGACATAGCGCTGGTCCAGCGGGCCGACATACTCGGCGCGCGGGCGAATCAGGCGGTTGTCGCTCAACTGCTCTAAGATATGGGCCAGCCAGCCTGATATGCGGCTGACCGTAAAGACCGGCGTAAAGAGTTCAATCGGGATACCCAGGCTGTAGTACATGCTGGCGGAGAAGAAGTCCACGTTCGGCAGCAACTTCTTTTCCTCGGCCATCATCTTTTCAATTCGGACCGACATGTCGTACCAGCGGGTGTCGCCTTTCAGCTTGCCCATCTCCTGGCTCATGCCCCGCAAGAACTTGGCGCGCGGGTCGCCTTCTTTGTAGACGCGGTGGCCGAAGCCCATGATTTTTTCTTTGTTCGCCAGGGCTTGCTCGATAAATTCGTCAATTTTGTCCATCGTGCCAATTTTAAGCAGCATCCGCATTACGGCTTCGTTAGCGCCGCCGTGCAGCGGCCCTTTGAGCGTGCCAATCGCGCTGACCACGCCGCTATGCATATCAGCCAGGGTCGAGACGGTGCCGCGGGCCGAGAAGGTCGAGGCGTTCAGTTCGTGGTCGGCGTGCAGGACCAGGGCTACATTGATGGCTTTAACCGAAACTTCATCCGGCTCTTTGCCGCTAAGCATATAGACAAAATTTGAAGAAATATCCAGTTCTGGCCGGGGCGTAACCGGTTCCTCCCCTTCGCGGACCCGGCCAATTGCCCCGACAATTGTGGTAATCTGGGCGGTCAGGCGGGTAGCTTTGCGGATATTGGCCTCGCGGGACATGTCTTTGGTATCCGGGTCGTAGAAGGCCAGGAGCGAAACCGCCGTCCGGATGACATCCATCGGGTGGACATCTTTGGGAGCAGATTTAATAAGGTCTATGACCTGCCGGGGGATTTCAAAGCTCTTGCTTAATTTAGCCCGGAAGTCGTCCAGTTCGGCGCGGTTGGGTAACTTACCGAACCACAATAAGTAGACCACTTCCTCGTACTGGGCGTTGGAAGCCAGGTCATCAATGGTGTAACCGCGATAAGTAAGCTGGGTTCCAATAATTGAGCTGATAGAAGATTCAAGGGCAACAACACCTTCCAACCCTGCCGGGTTTTTAGGGGTCTTTTTGCCACTCCCCGCCGAAGCTTCTGTAGTCTTCTCAAGTTTTTCAACCGACATTGGTCTACTCCCTCTGTGTAGTAATTCAAAAATAATCGGCTTATCGAGCCAAAAGATTTTTCAGTTGTTCCCTAAATTCTTACTAACTATACCAAATAGCAGTTGGCAAGGCAAAAAGCATCGGCATAGGATTGTGATAATTATAACTCATAAAGCCCGGCCGGGTGATTAGAGTATCCTATGAATAGGTTTATGAAATCTAATGAGTATCGCCTTAGCGGCTTTGAAAAGCGTAGGTAACCGGGGACTCGGCCGTGATATGGCCCGCTTCTATCATTTGCTGCACATCTCCCAGCAGTTGATTGCCGCCATAAGCCGCGTCGTCGGTAGTAATAATGGCTTCCCACTGGCGGCCCGCCGGAAGCCGGTTTATTTCCTGTTGGCCCAGTTTGAAGTCGAGCGGCCCTTTAAGATTAACCACTACCAGTAAATCCCCCTCGCTCTCAGCGCCATAAAGGCGGAAGGCAAGCGAGTCTTCCTCAATTTTAACCGCCTTGAAGTTGGCGCGGTGCGGGGCGCGCAGGACCGGCAAAATGTTGCGCAGTTTTAGTAAATCGCGGTAGAGGGCCAGGGTTTCGCGGTGGCCGGGCTTTTCCGGCTCGGTCCAGTCCAGTTTCGATTTTCCAAAAGTGGAGCAGGCCTGCGGATCGGGTACGGTGTCGCCGCTGAACCCGGCGAAATGAGCAAACTCCTCGCGGCGGCCTTTGGTAACCAGTTTGCCCAGTTCCTCGTTAAAATCGGTGAAAAAGAGAAAAGGCGTGCTGGCGGCGTACTCCTGGCCCTGGAAAAGCAAGGGCGTGTAGGGGCTGAGCAAGAGCAGGCCGGAAGCGGCCCGGTAAGCGTCCAGGCCGATGTCGTCGCTCAGGCGGTCGCCGATGGGCCGGTTGCCAACCTGGTCGTGGTTCTGGATACAGTAGACGAAATGAGGCGGGTCGAAGCGGCTGGCGTCTTTGCCGCGTTTCTTGCCCGAAAACTTGGAAGTCTGCCCGGTGTAGAACCAGCCCTTCGCCAGCGTTTCGGCCAAATCCTCGGCCTTGCCCGTAAAGTCCTTATAGTAGCCTTCGTTATCCCCGGCCAGGGCCGAGCGGACCTCGTGGTGGAAGTCGTCGGCCCAGACCGCATCCAGCCCGGCCCCGCCTTCGGAAGGCGCTTTTAATAGCCAGTCGGTATTGCGTTCGTCCTCAGCGTAAAGGCTAAAATAGCGGCCTTCCGGTAAACTTTCGCGGACGCGGGCCGCGATTTCGGCCAGGATGTGCGGCTTAGTATCGTCCAGGATGGCGTGAGTCGCATCCAGGCGCAGGCCGTCCACCTGGTATTCCTGGGTCCAGTAGAGCGCGTTATTAATGAAAAAGTCGCGGACTGCCGGGTTAGCGTAGTCGAGGGCATCGCCCCAGGGGGTCTTTTTATCGGCGGTAAAATAATGCTTGCTAAAATCGCGCAGGTAGTTGCCGTCCGGCCCCAGGTGGTTGTAAACCACATCCTGCACGACCGCCAATCCCTGGCCGTGGGCCGCGTCAATCAGCCTTTTCAGGCCGGTTGGGCCGCCATAAGCTCGCGCCGGGGCGTACAGGCAAACGCCGTCATAGCCCCAGTTGCGGTCGCCGGGGAAATCGCCCACCGGCATAATCTCAATAGCCGTTATGCCCAACTCTTTCAGGTAGGGCAGTTTTTCAATAAAGGCTTCAAAGGTGCCCTGCGGCGTGGCCGTGCCGATATGGACCTCGTAAAGGCTGATTTCATTGAGCGGAATACCTTTCCAGCCTGCTGAGTTTTGCCAATCGAAGGCCGGGTCCACCACCTGGCTCGGCCCGTGGACTCCTTCAGGCTGGAAACGGCTGGCCGGGTCGCCGCGCAGCTTGTCCCCGTCGAGCCGGTACATATATTTTGCCCCGGCCTGCAAGCCGCCCACGTGGCCGCTAAAGTACCCTTCCCGGTCGCGGGTGAGCGGGTAGCTGGCAAGTTCCTGGCGGTTCTCGCCCATTATCACAACATCTACTTTTTGGACGTCACTTGCCCACAGCCGGAACGCGACCCCGGTAGCATCCGGCGCAGCCCCCAGGGGCAATTGCCAATTCGTCATTAAAAAAATCCTCTCAAGCCGTCTCTATTCATCGTTACGTAAAGGCTGGCGCAGTAAAACTAAAGAACGGGGTTTTAAATCAAGGATTTCGCCGCAAGCCGCGAACCGGGACGCGTCCTGGTCGAAAGTATCTACCAGCACTTCCCATTCCGGCTCACCCACTTTGCCGGGCAATTTAAAAGGCTGGCGGTCCCAGTAGCCGTTAAACAATAAAAGCATCACGTCATCTTTGAGGCGTTCGCCTTTCTCGTTGTACTCGTCCATGACCTGCCCGTTAAGCAGCATCCCCAGCACCCGCACGAACGAAGTATTCCATTCTTCCTCGGTCATATCCTCGCCGTCAGGCCGGACCCAGCGAATGTCCTGGATGTCGGTGCCGCGAATCCGGCGGCCCTGGAAGAACTTGCGGCGGTGCAGCACCGGGAACTCCCGCCGGATTTTTATCAGTTTTTTGGTGAACTTAAAAAGTTCCTGCTCGCATTCCGACCAGTTCCAGTTGTACCAGCTTATTTCGTTGTCCTGGCAGTAAGCGTTGTTGTTGCCCTGCTGGGTGCGGCCGTACTCGTCCCCGCCGCAAATCATGGGTACGCCCTGGCTAAAAAGCAGCGTTGCCAGGAAATTCCGTTTCTGGCGTTCGCGCAGTTTAATAATAGCGGGGTCGTCCGTGGAGCCTTCCACGCCGCAGTTCCAGCTATGGTTGTTACTCTCGCCGTCCATATTGTTTTCGCCATTGGCCACGTTGTGCTTCTGGTTGTAGCTTACCAGGTCATTCAGAGTGAAACCGTCGTGAGCGATGATAAAGTTAATGCTCGCGGAAGGCCGCCGCCCGTTGTGCTGGTAAAGGTCGCTGCTGCCGCTAAGCCGGTAGGCCAGTTCGGCCACCTGGCTTTCGTCGCCTTTCCAGAAGCGGCGGACCGTATCGCGGTATTTGCCGTTCCACTCCGCCCACAACACCGGGAAGTTGCCCACCTGGTAGCCGCCTTCGCCGATGTCCCAGGGTTCGGCGATAAGCTTGACCTGGGAAATGAGCGGGTCCTGGTGAATAATATCCAGGAAGCTGGAAAGTTTACCGACCTCGTGCAAGCCGCGCGCCAGGGTCGCCGCCAGGTCGAAGCGGAAGCCGTCCACCCGCATTTCGGTAATCCAGTAGCGCAGGCTGTCCATCACCAGTTGCAGCGAACGCGGGTGCAGCATGTTAAGAGTGTTGCCGGTCCCGGTATAGTCCATGTAGTAACGCGGGTCGTTGTTTACCAGCCGGTAGTAGGAAACATTGTCAATGCCCTTGAAAGAGAGGGTCGGGCCAAAGTGGTTGCCCTCGGCGGTGTGGTTATAAACTACATCCAGGATAACCTCGATACCGGCGGCGTGCATGGCCTTAACCATGGCCTTAAATTCACGGACCTGTTCGCCGAGCCCCCCGGCGCAGGAATATTCGGAATAAGGAGCGAAATAGCCAATCGAGTTATAGCCCCAGTAGTTATTCAAGCCTTTGTCCACCAGCGTTTTGTCATTGATAAAGTGATGGACCGGCAGCAGTTCGACGGCAGTCACGCCCAGCGATTTAAGGTAGTCGACCGCCTGGGGTGAGCCAAGCCCGGCGTAAGTGCCGCGCATTTTAGGGTCAATATGGGGGTTTTGTTTGGTATATCCCTTGACATGCAACTCATAAATAATTGAATCGTGCAGCGGCGTATTCGGCTTTTTGTCGTCGCCCCAATCAAAGGCCGGATCCACCACTACGGACTTGTTCATGCCTGGCGCGCTGTCTTCGCCATCAAGAAGCAGGTCGCGGTCCGGGTCAGGGTCATTTACCGGGTAGCCGAACATAGCGTTGCTCCACTCGACCCGCCCGCTAATCGCCTTGGCGTAAGGGTCGAGCAGCAATTTGTTCGGGTTAAAGCGGTGGCCGAGTTCCGGCTCGAAAGCGCCGTAGACGCGGTAGCCGTAAAGCTGGCCCGGTGCGATGCCCGGAATATAACAATGCCAGACATAATCGGTTTGCTCGGTCATGCGGATACGCATGCGCTCGTTTTCGTCCTGGGGAGACTCAAAAAGGCATAAATCCACGCCCGTCGCGTTTTCGCTGAACAGGGCAAAGTTTACACCCTGCCCGTCCCAGGTCGCGCCCAGCGGATAAGGTTTTCCCGGCCAAACATTCATTTTTAAAAGGCTCCTTGTGTTTCTAGCGCATCTTCGGCTGGTAAAGAGTTTTCAGGATACTTCTAAGTTTTTATGGCGCTTCGCTGTTAATCAACT
Source organism: Chloroflexota bacterium (assembly GCA_902812345.1). GTDB lineage: Bacteria > Chloroflexota > Chloroflexia > Chloroheliales > Chloroheliaceae > 54-19. The sequence goes on from CADDZM010000176.1 coordinate 10,282, forward strand.
TTCTCCAACAATGCGACCGGGAAGGCGGCCAGAACTTCATCCAGGGCCAGCCCGGCGCCGCCATTTTGTTCTTTTACGGCCAGGACTTCGCCGGTTAGAAGGTTGCGGTATGGCTGCCCGGCTTCAGCTCCCGGCAGCGCCAGCCAGCCGGCCGACCAGACCGCGCCCGTCACCGGGGCCGGGTCGGTCCCTTTATTCAGGCCGGTGTAAAGCAAAGGCGCGACCACAATGGCTTGCTGCTGCTGGAAAGCGCGGGCAAAGGCCAGCACGCTTTCCGGGCGCACCCCCAGGACTTCCAGCGGGGTATAGTTGCCCCTGGAGAAAAGTTTGTGGTTGGCCCGCCGGAAGTTCAGGGCGCGGCTGGTCACGAACAACTTGACCCGGCCATCGGCTTTATTTTCAAGCAGTTCGGCGGCTCCGGCGGCATCTTCAACTCTTTCGACCTGCTTCAGCAACCGTTCGCGCAGTTGATAATCCACCGGACGGCGGTTGTCCGGGTCTACCAGGCTGAAGTCCCACAGTTCGTTGCCCTGGTAAAAATCCGGCACGCCGGGGCTGGTGATTTTTATAAGGGTCTGCGAGAGCGCGTTAAGCGCGCCGAAGTGCGCGATTTTTTTCTGGAAGGCTTGAAATTCCGGCAGGAAGCGGTTGTTATCGCCGGTGGTGAGTATCTCGGCGATAAAATCAGCCACGGCTTGCTGGTAAGGTTCGTTCGGGTTAACCCAGCTACTGTTGACTTTAGCCTCGTTCATGGCCTTACGCATGTAAGCCTGGACCCTTTCGGTAAGCTCTTGCAGGGCCGCCTTATCCAGGTTTTCCTCTAAAGGCCACACTCCGAGCAGGGTTTGATAAAGGAAATATTCCTCGTTGCGGCTGGGCGCAAGCGAGCCTTCCACCGTCTTTTTGTGCCGTTTGTTAAAGCGGGTCCAGCGGTTCAGAGCAGTCCGCCACTCTTTAGGCATCTCGGAAAGCACGTCAATTCGCACCCGGACATCCTCGCTGCGCTTGGTGTCGTGGGTGCTGGTCGTCAGTATCGAGAACGGCCAGTTGCGCTGGCGGTCGGCCTGCTGGCGGTGAAAGTTCGCCTGGGAAATGCCGAACTGGTCCGGTTCGCCGCCGACTTCGTTCAGGGAAATCAGGCGGTTGTAAATATAAAAAGCCGTATCCTCCAGCCCTTTCGCGATAACCGGCCCGGTAGTTTGCTGGAACTTCATAATAAAGTTGAAGTGGGCGATTTTCTCGCTGGGGCTGAGGTTTCGCAGGTTTTTTAGCAGCAAAATGTCCCGGATGAAGTCAAAAATCGAGGGGTCAATCGCGGTATTGCGCCGTTTAGCCCGTGTCACCGCGCTTTCGATAAAAGTCTGGTCGCGCTTTTCGACCTCGGCGTTAGCCGGGGTGATATAGGTGCGGTAGACCGGGAAACAGGCGATAACTTCCCGGATGGCGTTACGCTGGCTGTTCAGGGTAAAGTCGCGGTGGCGGCGGTCGTTCTCGGTAATCTTGTTCAAAAGATTGGTCAGGGCCATAATTTCACTTGCCAGCGACAGCCGCATGATTTGCTTTTTGGTTTCATAAATCAGGTCGGGAAACTTGATTTTCTCGCCGATAAAGCTCGTATAAATATCGTCGAAGGCTTTCTGGTTGGCCTGTTCTACGAAAAGCCCGTTGACGGCGTTGGTAAATTCGTAGCCGGTAGTGCCGCAAACCGTCCAATCATTCGGCAAGACCTCGTTATGCCCCAGGATTTTTTCAATAGCAACATAAACGGGCCGGATGAGCAGCGGGTCCTGGGTTTTTTCGATTTCTTCCCAGCGTTTCTCCAGCAGAGCGCTTTCCAGTTTTGCCCGGTCCACCCCGTCCAGTTCATCTGGCATCGCGTTTATTTCAGCCCGGCACATTTCCAGGTAATAGGCCTGTTGCAGGTTCTGGAAATAGGCCCAGGGATTGCGCAGGCCGTCCACGTGGTCCACCCGCAGCCCGTTCAGCTTTCCTTCACGCAGCAGTTGCATCAACAGGCGGTGGGTTTCCCGGAAGACCGGAAGTTGGTCCACCCGCACCGCGGCCAGTTCGTTTACATCAAAAAAGCGCCGGTAGTTGATTTCCTCGGCGGCGACCCGCCAGAAGCTCAACCGGTAAGCCTGGGCTTCCATCAACTGGTCGAGCAGGTCAAAGCTGTGGGGTTCGCCCTTCTCGCCGTTAAAAATGTTCACGTTGCGCTGGATAAATTCTTCGACTCGCGGTTCCTGGGCGCATAAAGCAGCCAGGCGGCGTTTGATAATTTCCTTTTCCCGGTTGCGCTCGAGGCTTTTTTCTTTCTCACTCTCCGAGTGCAAAGGCAGGTGGCTGATGGCGGTCAGGATACTCTGGTATTCCAGGGTCGCTTCACTTTCCTCGCCCAGTTCGCTAAACAGCAGGTCTTTTTCGTATTCCAGCATAAGGCTGTAAGAGCGCGGGTTGATTGGGAAAAGGCTCTCGTAATAATGCAGGGTAAATTTACCTTCGGCGGGCGTGAAAACGACTTGCAGTTCCTTATTTTCCAGAACCACGCCGTATTGTTCGCCCAGGGTCGGCAGCAGCACCTGGTTGGTTAATTTCGTATTAATAGGAT